>NZ_JBIMRA010000010.1:0-190740 GCF_043945515.1 Citrobacter freundii complex sp. 2024EL-00216
AGTGCTTTTGCCGTTACGCACCACCCCGTCAGTAGCTGAACAGGAGGGACAGCTGATAGAAACAGAAGCCACTGGAGCACCTCAAAAACACCATCATACACTAAATCAGTAAGTTGGCAGCATCACCCTGGCGCATCAGCTTCATGGGGTTACAACCTGCCATCGGCATCCGGTAGCGCTTGAAAGCATCCATGTCCCTTCTTCACCGCACATACGTATTGGACTGATGCCTCCTGTTTCGTATACAGAACAACTTAGCAATGAGATAGACTTCGATTTTGCTAAGTTTTGTTATGAGTCCCTAAATATAATCAGAAGAAAAGATATTACACACCCCAATTACATGGATGTACTTAAAAAGTTGAATTTATTATCATTGGATGGAAATTTAAAGAAAAATGTATTCTACGCACATGTTTATGCTAAGTGCCAGTTATTTGGGGAGGGTTCATCGGGACTTATACCAACATCCCTAACTGATTATCATTACTGGGAGCCTATACTCAAAGACAAATGTTGTCAGCATCCCACAAAGCATCTTTTGCTTTGTTATTGTTTGTTAAATACTTGCTGGCCAACGTATGCAGGAAGTCGTACTAATAAAAAGAAAGAAATCTTTAAAAGTCATAAGAAATACAGTTTTCATATAGTTGAAAATAATACTAGTGTTAGCAACCTTGGGAAGGAATTTAGTCGCAGCAGATGTTACATTAAAACACTTATTTATAAAAAATACCTGAGGGCGTTTAAGCGAAACACAAAAATTAATATATTCACTGAATTGCTTATCAAGTCTATGGCTGTAAGGGGGTTTAGTCTGGCATCCATAGCTGAGAAAAACTCATTATCGGAAGGAGCTGTATCCTCTGTAATTTCATCTTGTTACGGTTTATGCTCATGGCGTAAAAAATGTAAAAAAGATTCTTTAAGACGGCGTCATAAGCAGAAAATATTAAGATTTATACATAATCAATCCGTTTCTATAACACGAAAGTTAGTCAAAGAAAGTTGTTATGCAAGTTTCTATTGGCTAAATAAACATGAATGTGACTGGCTTAATTCCTGTCTTCCTAAAACAATACGATGCTATAAAAATAAAAGAGTAGACTGGAGCGAGAGAGATATTATCTCATCATCATTAATAAATGATGTTTTATCTCAGGGGCAGTACTCGATGTCACTTACAAGTCTAGATGCTTTACTGGGAGGGCATGGCTGGCTTTTGAAATACAGAGATAAACTACCAATGACAATGATACTTCTCAGAAAAATGGAACTAATTAAATAAGAGGGAGTTATATGGTTTACGAAAATGAATTGTGGCACAGTTTTCTTCTGCGTTCACAGATAATGTATAACTTATCCAATTGCAGGAACATAATATCAAAGCATGGCGCACTAAGGTACGATGCCTTTCCTCGTTTCGAACTGATTGATATGTACAAATTGCATAGCTTGCAGGATATATATGACATTCTTGCCACTAGAAATGGTTATATACTAACTTCCAATATAGTGTCGTTATCTTCTGGTGTTTACGGGTATTTTAACGCTGTTGAAGATGCCTGTCGGAAAAATTTTCACATAACTAATTCATATCCATTGGTAAACATCTCAAACATTCGTTACTGTCACAAATGTATTGTTGAAGATATACACTCTAAAGGCATTGGTTATCTGCGTCATAGATGGTTGTTTGAATCTAAATGTGCAGTTCATAGTACCAGTTTATATGAGGTTTGTTTTGATAACTATTTGAATGCAGTGAAAGGACTTAGTGACTTAATTATAAGTGGAATAAATCCTCATGGTTATTGTTCCCTTGTGGTTGACGTTTCAAACCCTTTCAAAAATCCAGTGTATATATTACCATGTGCACGTAATAAAATTTTAAAATGGATTTCGGACAATAAAAATATGCTGATTTACTTTCTCTTTGATCTCTTCAAATGTAAGTCGCATTCAAGTTTATCTAAGGTTATCGAAGTCAAGATAATGCATGATAGATATATTTCTGCGGTGTTCAAGATGTTAAGTGAAGTTAATTTTTGTAATTTCAACTCATTTATTTCTGATATTTTTGAGGACGTAAGTTATGCCTCTATCGGACTTGATGATTATTCTGTTAATGTGCATTTTCTCAGGCTAAGGGCTGCAGATTGTAAATTTTGCCAGTTGAATGGTAAATATTTTTGCTCACTTTACAATGTAAAACTTCTTCGCTAATTTCACTTCATTTATAAAATACTAAGAAAGCTAGTTAGATAAGGTTTTATATTTTGACTGGGGCAGGAATAAATTATCACTCATAGAGTTTCCCTGGGGGTTACCACCTGTGTATGATGCCGGTTAGCAACAACGTCTAAAAGACCTGCGATCACGTGGGTCCCTCTCCAGCAAAGGGGCAAGGGGTGCTATATAACGGTGTACTGCTTACCCAATACGGCCTTGTATTTGAAAGATGCCGCATCTTGGCAGGATTCGTATTACAGCCTATAGTCTGTTAATGAGCATTACAGCCTATATGCTGTAAATCCCTGCGTTATGCTTGTTAACTCGTCGATACGGAAGGTCACTTATGAACACTCAATACGCTTTGAAGACTTTGAATCAGTTACGTCCTGTTTTAATCGGCTTTCGCAAAGCCAATGGACTGACGCAAAAAGATGTTTCTGAACGTTTGGGTATAACACAGCAAACTTATGCCCGACTAGAGGCCAACCCTGCAAGTGCGGGTTTTGAGCGTTTGTTTAGGGTGTTCAGCGTCCTTGGAGTGGAGATCGTACTTTCATCCAGGGAACCATTGTCAGATGCAAAGCCCGAATACGGAGCTATGCACAATTATTCTTCACTTCCAGCCAGGCGGGAGAAATGGTGACGCCTGGCGCTTCCCGGTCTAATTTTTCTTCAACAAGATTAACCCCTTAGCGGCCTGAAGTATCAGGTTGCGATAGAGCCTTTCATTTCTTCTGTTATGTTAAATACACCATTTTGAGCTATTTCGCTCGGCCTTAAATTATCTCTTCATTCTTCAGTGAAAATTTTATGTCGATCACATTATCGATGAATTTAGGAAATAATCCGTAAATGAAAATCTATCTTCTTTTAAATTCATCAGTGTCAGTAGCAAATATTACGCATAAAAGAATAGTTATTATTATCATTTAAATTATAAAGCTCATGAGTCAATTCCAAAAAATATAATAAGCATTGAAATCATTACCCGTGATTCTGGAGTTTTAACTTTGCCATGTAACCAACCACAAGTTAGTTTCCGGTGTTTTGAGGGGCAGTAAAGTTCTGAAAGCGCGACCAGATCATAATCCCGAAATGTCGTTAAGATATTCTGAATAACGGTTATCCCTGCTTGTTGGCAGGCATTTGAAAATATATTTTGTATTCAGGTTGCAGCAAAACGCTTTCTTACACACAGGACTTCATATGCGGCTCAGAAAATTAAAACTGAAAAACTTCAGAGGCTACAGAAACTCTACTGAAATCATTATTGATGAAAGCATGACGGGTATTGTCGGTCGTAATGACTTTGGGAAATCAACGCTTCTGGAAGCGCTGGCTATTTTTTTTGAAACAGAAGGAATGAAGGCTGACAAGAATGACATGAACTGTTTCAGCCTAAGAGAAGGGGACGGCCGTTTTGAAATAGCCTGTGAATTTGATGACCTGCCCGATTTTATCATGATCGACGACAGGGTGCAGACCACGCTCGCCTCAGAACATCTGCTGAATGAGGACGGCAATTTTGAAATCGTCAAAACGTTTAAAGCAACGACCTCAGGAAAACCGGAGCAGACCTGCATCCGCTGCATCCACCCGGATGAGGAGCCCCTGAGAAATTTACTGGGCATGAAAATTTCTGAGCTCAAGGCGGTGGGAAAAGAAGTTGAAAAAAATGTGGCGGATAAACGCACTGCATCGTTATGGCGTCAGGCCATCAGGGAAGCCGCAGCCCCCTATACCTGTTCGGAAATTATGCTGGATGTCGATAAAGAGTTCGGAACCGACACAAAATCATTATGGGGTAAGATCCTCGATTTGCTGCCCACGTATGCGATTTTCAAAGCCGACAGGGAAAGCAGCGACGGGGATTCCGAAGCTAAAAACCCCTTACAGCAGGCCGTAAAAGACGCTCAGGCTGCGCTGCAGGACAAAATTACAGCGCTGGAAAATGAGATTCAGGACAGCGTCCTGGATGTCGCACAGAGAACGCTGGATAAATTACGTGAAATGGCCCCCGAACTCGCCAGTGAACTGACTCCACGATTTAAGGAGAAACCCAAGTGGACCTTCAATTTCATCCTGGACGGGGAAAATGGCATCCCCATCAATAAGCGCGGCAGCGGGATAAGGAGGCTTATCCTGTTGAATTTTTTTCGGGCTGAGGCTGAAAAGAATGTCGCGGGGACGCCCAGAAATGTGATTTATGCCATAGAGGAGCCTGAAACGTCACAGCATCCGAACTATCAGATGATGCTGATGAAAGCGTTACTGGCACTGGCAGGCCAGCCGCACCGTCAGATTATCGTCACCACCCATGTCCCGGCGCTGGCCGGATTAATCCCTGTCGAAGGCGTACGTTATGTTACCCGAAATGAGGCGGGTGAACCCGTAGTAAAAATGCCGGATGACGCAGTGCTGAAGGAAGCCACTGAAAGCCTGGGGGTGCTGCCAGAGACCGGTATGGAAAGGGCGCAGGGGATTGTTCTGGTAGAGGGAAAGTCGGATGTTACTTTCCTGAGGCATGCGGCCAGTTCATTAAAACAGTCAGGTGCGCTGCCAGCCTCTCTGGAGGACGTGAAAATAGTGCCAGTCCTCATAGGAGGGTGTGGTAGCGTCAAACACTGGGTTACATTGAATCTGGCCAAAGATCTGGGGCTTCCCTGGTGCGTATTTCTGGACTCCGATATTGGGGGAGACCCTGCACAGGTTCTGTCCATCCAGAAGCGTAAAAAAGAAGTAGAGGAGGCCGGTAAGGTATTTTTCGCTACGCGCAAACGTGAGATAGAAAACTATCTGTGCCCGGATCTTATCGAGGAAATTACTGGTGTAGCCGTCACGTTTACGGACACCTGTGACGCTAAAAAAATAATCGGCCGGGCTGTGGGAATGAAACCCGATAATGTACTAGATAAATTCTGGCCTCAGATGACATCAGAAAGAATCATCTCAAGATCAACCTATCATGACGGAACGCAGGAGAGAAGCGAGCTGGTTGAGATCCTGAGCGACATTGTATCCATGACGAGATAATGTATTAAATAAGCATCTCAGGTGCATATATTCCGGTCCTCAACAAAGGACCGGAGTACAGAGTAGTAAAAACCCGAAATTAATCGGGTTTGAATTATATAAAGATTAACCGACTCCCGCGCCCAGGAACGATGTAAAATCACGCTTGTCGTGACATTTCTACAATGTTTACTTTTGACTATCAAGCCATTTATTCATCTGCTCAATTTCACCTTTTTGAGCTTTAATGATGTCCTGCGCGAGCTTTCTCATTTTCGGATCTTTTCCGTATTTGAGCTCGGTCTCAGCCATTGCTATTGCCCCTTCATGGTGCGCTACCATGCCTTTCGCAAAAGCCTTGTCGGGATCGGACTCATTTACGGCAGCCATCATTTTGTCATGCATGTCTTTCATGCCAGCCATATATTCCTGTGACGAAGCCGAGGTAGACATATCAGTCATTTTCATTTCTGAATGTTCTGCTGAAATCGCTGGCAGGGATAACATTAATACTGCAAATAAAGTGTTTCTGGCTTTCATAAAAAATATCCTTTTAGCGTTGATGCCCGTTAACTGTAGCAGAATCTGATAAAAATGCCCCCTGTAGGGGGCAAAGATGTTGCCATATATCCGGTTACGGAAAAATCTATCAAGGAAATAAGGACAGCACAGATACTTCCCTCGCCGTCAGCCTGCACTGAGCATGCGACGATGCGCTTCGGCCATGGCCTGATGTGGGCCAGACTGACCGTTATTCATAAATTCATGGGCAACTGCAGCTCTTTCATGCTCATTCATTGCCGCTAATGACTTCGACGGCCCGGTAGGGGAAACGGTCTGACTTCCCATCATCCTCTGATGACTTTCCACCATTTTCTGGTGCGCATCCGCCGACCCGTTCGTCATGGTTTCATGAGCAATAATGGCCTGTTCATGCTGGTCCATACCGGCCATACGAGGTGCAGTCCCCTGGATCCCGACAGGAGCCGCAGCAGACTGCATCTGGTGAGCAGGTGCCTGTGCATTGTTGACCCGCTCATGGATATTCACGGTTTCAGTGGCCCAGGCCGAAGAAATTAAGCCAAAGCCCAGCAAGGATGCTAATACGATATTTTTCATGATAACTCTCCATTTCTTAATTAGTGATGTCCGGGGGAGTACAACCGGTGTTTTCAGTTCCATAACTGAAACAGGTTCGGAAGTGTTTATTTCTCCGGGAGGGGACTGGATATTCATTTCCTGGCGTCCACTGACGCCGGATATTGATAAAGCAATCCAGCCTTCCTGATAAGTTGCACTAATTATATCGAATGGCTTCTGTTTGCTGCATGACAGGCTAATGACATCTTTGTCATTTAAATCTTTATTCCCAGCACTGGGTGTCCGGAATCATTTTCTCCAGTCTGGGCACGGATAAGATAAAACGCGTTGAGTGTACGTCCGATTCCACCTGCACTCTTCCGTGATGTGCTTCCACGATTGACTTCACAATCGCAAGGCCGATGCCGCTGCCTTCTCCTTTTCGTTGTCTGGACGGATCCACCCGATAAAAACGGTCAAACAACCTTGATAAATGCTCTTCAGGGATTGGTTTCCCCGGATTTTCAATCACAAGGTCAAAAAAGCTCTCCTGCTCTCTTATTGAGACGGTGATTGCCTGTCCCTCCGGGGTATAACGCAGGGCATTGGATAACAGATTATTGATCGCCCTTCTGAACATTTGTGGATCTCCCTCAACCAGGCAGGGCATCCCGTTAAATTTGAGCGTGATATTGCGTTCTTCGGCCCAGGCTTCGAAAAACTCGAAGACTTTCATGACTTCCGCTCTGAGGTCAAACATGACCCTGTCAGGTATCAGCTGATTATTATCTGCCTGTGCCAGGAACAGCATATCGCTGACCATTTTGGTCATCCGGTTATACTCTTCAAGACTGGAATAGAGGACATCCTCAAGTTCCCTCTGTGTTCGATCCTGACTCAGTGCGATTTCAGTCTGCGTCACCAGATTGGTGATGGGCGTTCTGATCTCATGCGCGATATCGGCAGAGAAATTGGCCTGGCGGGTAAAGACATCCTCAATCTTTCCAATCATATGATTGAACGAGATAACCAGTTGCTCCAGCTCAATGGGAACGCGTGTCGGTTCCAGTCGCGCATCAAGATTCTCGGAGGTGATGTTTTTAATGGCATTGCTGACATTACGAAGGGGCAGGTGCCCCTGACGGACAGCGATTCGAATGATCAGAACAATCAACAGGCTTATCACGACGGCAATCGCAATCAGGTTCTTTTTCAGCGCATCGAGGTAATGGAGATGGAAATTAATGGATAGGCCAGTCAGCATGACATAGTTCTGCTGTTTGCCCTGAAATATCGCCTGACCAGAGGAGGCGATAATCCTGTATGTTTCCATCTTCATTTCGGACCCGGTATCCATCGGTCCCGCAGGATCCTCCACCGTCCAGAGAAAGACATCCCGTGCGCGGCTGTGCTCGCTAAAATCTGCTGAATTCACTGCCGGGCGTAGTGCCGCCCCCTGAGCTGAGCTAAAGAGCACTTCCCCCCTGGGATTGAGGAGCAAAAGGGCAACGTTGCGGTAGCTGGCAATTGATTCCTTTATTTTGCTTATTTTTTTATCATCCGGATCCACCGGGGACTGCAGTATACGGTTCAGTGTGGTGCTGATTTGTTGAAGATCGCTGACATCCTGCTCGGCAAAATGATTTTCAACAGAATGCAGCATAAACCAGGTGAATGCGATAAAAGCCAGTATCGTGGACAGGCTGATAAAAAAGGTCAGCCGCAGAGCGAGTGAGAAAGGGCGTCTGGAAGGTTTGCTATGCATCCGGGACCTCCAGCATGTAGCCCACGCCCCGGACTGTCTGGATCAGCTTTGTCTCGTAATCGTTGTCTATTTTAGCGCGGAGTCGCTTTACTGCGACATCGATCGCATTAGTGTCGCTGTCAAAATTCATGTCCCAGACCTGAGAGGCAATCAGGGAGCGGGGAAGAACCTCTCCCTGATGGCGAATGAAGAATTCCAGCAGGCTGAACTCTTTACTGGTGAGCACAATGCGGTTTCCGGCGCGACTGACTTTTCTGGATACGAGATCAATCGAGAGGTCAGCCACCTTAAACTGGCTTTCCGTGATCATCGTGTTTCCCCGCCTCAGAAGGGTTCTCACCCGGGCGAGCAGTTCGGCAAACGCAAAGGGTTTAACCAGATAATCGTCCGCACCCAGTTCCAGTCCTTTGACCCTATGTTCGATCGTGCCGAGGGCTGTCAGCAGTAAGACCGGCATACCCTTTCCGGCAGTGCGCAGCATGCGGATGATATCCCAGCCGTTCACATCAGGTAGCATGATATCCAGAATGACTAAATCATACTCGGCTGTCATGGCGAGATGATATCCGGTAAGACCATTATCAGCGTGATCCACTACGAACCCTGCCTCTGTAAGCCCTTTGCTGAGATATTCACCTGTTTTAATTTCGTCTTCGACGATCAATATTTTCATCTTGCTCCCCGGCTGGCTGCTAATGTCATTCTATTGCGCCCACGATCGTTATCAACGGATTACAGCAAAAATGACAACATTGTCATTATCCTGTCACCCGGCAAACAGAGAGCGTTAGGTAAAGTACCCCTATCAATACTCTGGACTTCATTTGAACCATTTACCAGGTCTGCCTGGACGAGAAGCGTTATGTTCAAATTAAAATTACTCAGCATTAGCACGATATTCATCCTGGCAGGCTGCGTGTCGCTTGCGCCTGAATATCAGCGGCCCGCAGCACCGGTACCCCAGCAGTTTTCACTGTCCCATAACAGCCTGACGCCAGCGGTAAATGGCTATCAGGATACGGGCTGGCGTAACTTTTTTGTCGATCCCCAGGTTACCCGGTTGATCGGTGAAGCTCTGACTAATAACCGTGATTTGAGAATGGCTGCCCTGAAGGTTGAAGAGGCCCGAGCCCAGTTCAACGTCACGGATGCAGATCGTTATCCCCAGCTGAATGCCTCATCCGGGATAACATACAGCGGTGGTCTGAAAGGTGACAAGCCGACCACACAGGAGTACGACGCGAGACTGGAGCTCAGCTATGAGCTCGATTTTTTCGGCAAACTTAAGAACATGAGTGATGCTGATCGCCAGAACTACTTTGCCAGCGAAGAAGCCCGTCGGGCCGTACACATCCTGCTGGTATCCAACGTTTCACAAAGCTATTTCAGCCAGCAACTGGCGTACGAACAACTTCGTATTGCGCGGGAAACGCTGAAAAATTATCAACAGTCCTATGCTTTCGTTGAGCAGCAGCTCGTGACCGGGAGTACGAACGTTCTGGCACTTGAACAGGCGCGAGGACAAATCGAAAGTACCCGCGCCGAAATAGCCAAACGAGAAGGCGATCTGGCTCAGGCAAACAATGCCCTGCAACTGGTGCTGGGAACGTACCGCGCACTTCCGTCAGAAAAAGGGATGAAAGGCGGGGAGATAGCCCCAGTAAAATTGCCACCAAATCTGTCTTCACAAATTTTGCTGCAGCGACCGGATATTATGGAAGCGGAATATCAGCTGAAAGCGGCTGATGCCAATATTGGCGCAGCGCGAGCGGCCTTTTTCCCCTCAATTACCCTGACCAGTGGTCTTTCCGCAAGCAGTACGGAGCTGTCCAGCCTGTTTACGTCAGGAAGTGGAATGTGGAATTTTATCCCTAAAATTGAAATTCCTATATTTAATGCTGGCAGGAATAAAGCCAATCTGAAGCTGGCTGAAATTCGCCAGCAACAGTCGGTGGTTAATTACGAACAAAAAATTCAGTCAGCCTTTAAGGATGTTTCCGACACGCTTGCGCTGCGCGACAGCCTTAGCCAGCAACTTGAGTCACAGCAGCGTTATCTTGATTCACTTCAGATAACTCTCCAGCGTGCCAGAGGATTGTATGCAAGTGGTGCTGTCAGTTACATCGAAGTGCTGGATGCAGAACGTTCCCTCTTCGCTACCCAGCAAACCATTCTCGATCTTACCTATTCCCGGCAGGTTAACGAAATTAATCTGTTTACCGCGCTGGGTGGCGGTTGGGTAGAGTAAATTTATTTAATTAATCAGGAAATTAAAATGCGTAATTCACTTAAAGCCGTTTTATTTGGTGCGTTCTCTGTCATGTTTTCTGCCGGTCTTCATGCTGAAACACATCAGCATGGCGATATGAATACTGCCAGTGATGCTTCGGTACAGCAAGTTATCAAGGGCACCGGTGTCGTTAAAGACATTGATATGAATACTAAGAAAATCACCATTTCGCATGAAGCAATTCCAGCGGTGGGCTGGCCTGCAATGACCATGCGCTTTACTTTTGTTAATGCAGACGATGCTATTAATGCCCTGAAAACAGGCAACCATGTCGATTTCTCGTTTATTCAGCAGGGCAATATCTCCTTACTCAAAAGCATTAACGTGACGCAGTCCTGATTGGCTGTCCGGAGCGATTACATCCTGTGCGCCTGTACATTCACATAGGTATATGTGTGAGTTAACCGTCAGGCGCATATGCCAGGTGTTTTGATTTTTTAGCGGAAAATTGTATGGCTTCTTTAAAGATAAAATATGCTGCAATAATTATCAGCAGCCTCATAGCAGGGGGGCTGATATCGGTTACTGCCTGGCAGTATGTAAACTCAGCACAAAAGACAGAAAAAACAGAACAAAAGGCACCGGAACGAAAGGTGCTTTTCTGGTATGACCCAATGAAACCGGATACCAAATTTGATAAACCCGGAAAATCGCCCTTTATGGATATGGACCTGGTGCCAAAATATGCTGATGACAGTGGCGATAAAAGCAGTGGCGGGATCCGTATCGACCCAACCCAGGTTCAGAATCTGGGATTAAAAACGCAAAAAGTCACGCGAGGAATGCTGAATTATTCTCAGACAATCCCGGCTAATGTCAGCTATAACGAGTATCAGTTTGTTATTGTGCAGGCGCGTTCTGACGGGTTTGTCGAAAAAGTCTACCCCATGACGATTGGCGATCATGTGAAGAAGGGGACGCCACTTATCGATATTACCATTCCGGACTGGGTGGAAGCACAGAGTGAATTCCTTCTGTTATCCAGCACCGGTGGTACTTCCACGCAAATTAAAGGCGTTCTGGAACGGCTTCGCCTGGCAGGTATGCCGGAAGAGGATATTCAGAGACTGCGTTCTACCCGGAGCATTCAGACCCGTTTTACCATTAAAGCACCTATTGATGGTGTCATTACTGCATTTGACCTGCGCACCGGCATGAATATTTCGAAAGATAAGGTGGTGGCTCAGATTCAGGGAATGGACCCGGTCTGGATCAGCGCTGCAGTGCCAGAATCTATCGCCTATCTGCTGAAAGATACGTCGCAGTTTGAAATTTCGGTACCGGCTTATCCGGATAAAACATTCCATGTCGAAAAATGGAATATTCTTCCCAGCGTGGATCAGACAACCCGTACGCTTCAGGTCCGTCTCCAGGTTTCTAATAAGGATGAGTTTCTCAAGCCGGGCATGAATGCCTATCTGAAACTGAATACCAGAAGCCAGGAGATGCTGCTGATACCAAGCCAGGCCGTTATCGATACCGGCAAAGAACAGCGCGTGATTACTGTTGATGATGAAGGCAAGTTTGTGCCGAAACAGATCCACGTTCTGCATGAGTCACAGCAACAGTCCGGCATCGGCTCCGGCCTGAATGAAGGCGATACCGTGGTGGTCAGTGGCCTGTTCCTCATTGACTCTGAAGCCAATATTACGGGCGCACTGGAACGTATGCGCCACCCTGAAAAAACAGAAAGCAGTATGCCAGCAATGTCTGACCAGCCTGTAAATATGCATTCAGGGCACTGAGGAGACGACGATGATTGAATGGATTATCCGGCGCTCTGTCGCCAACCGTTTCCTGGTCATGATGGGGGCCCTGTTTCTCAGCATCTGGGGCACATGGACGATTATTAACACGCCTGTCGATGCCTTGCCTGACCTGTCAGATGTGCAGGTCATTATCAAAACCAGCTATCCCGGCCAGGCCCCGCAGATTGTAGAAAACCAGGTCACCTATCCACTTACCACCACCATGCTGTCCGTGCCTGGCGCAAAAACCGTGCGTGGTTTTTCACAGTTCGGTGATTCGTATGTGTATGTCATTTTTGAAGACGGCACCGATCTGTACTGGGCCCGTTCCCGCGTGCTGGAGTACCTGAACCAGGTACAGGGAAAACTGCCCGCCGGTGTGAGTTCTGAAATCGGTCCGGACGCCACGGGGGTGGGCTGGATATTTGAATATGCCCTTGTCGATCGCAGCGGAAAACACGACCTTTCAGAACTGCGTTCTCTGCAGGACTGGTTCCTGAAATTTGAGCTGAAAACCATCCCGAACGTGGCTGAGGTCGCTTCGGTTGGCGGCGTGGTGAAACAGTACCAGATTCAGGTCAATCCGGTAAAATTGTCTCAGTATGGTATCAGCCTGCCCGAAGTGAAACAGGCCCTTGAATCGTCTAACCAGGAGGCCGGTGGCTCATCCGTTGAAATGGCCGAAGCTGAGTATATGGTCCGTGCCAGCGGTTATCTTCAGAGCATTGATGATTTTAATAACATCGTCCTGAAAACAGGCGAGAACGGCGTGCCGGTTTATCTGCGGGATGTTGCCCGCGTGCAGACCGGGCCTGAAATGCGGCGTGGTATTGCCGAGCTGAACGGCCAGGGCGAAGTCGCTGGCGGCGTGGTGATCCTGCGGTCGGGTAAAAATGCACGCGACGTTATCACGGCAGTGAGGGATAAACTTGAGACGCTGAAGGCCAGCCTGCCGGAAGGCGTTGAAATCGTGACCACCTACGATCGCAGCCAGCTCATCGACCGGGCGATTGATAACCTCAGTTCCAAACTTCTGGAAGAGTTTATCGTGGTGGCCATCGTCTGTGCCCTGTTCCTGTGGCACGTACGTTCTGCCCTGGTGGCGATTATCTCTCTGCCGCTTGGTCTGTGTATCGCCTTTATCGTCATGCACTTCCAGGGACTGAACGCCAATATCATGTCGCTGGGAGGGATAGCGATTGCCGTCGGTGCGATGGTGGATGCCGCCATTGTGATGATTGAGAATGCGCATAAGCGGCTTGAGGAGTGGGATCATCAGCATCCGGGTGAGCAGATTGACAACGCCACCCGCTGGAAGGTGATTACCGACGCCTCCGTTGAAGTGGGACCCGCACTGTTTATCAGCCTGCTGATCATCACCCTGTCCTTTATTCCTATCTTTACCCTGGAAGGTCAGGAAGGACGTCTGTTTGGCCCGCTGGCATTCACGAAAACGTACTCCATGGCGGGCGCGGCCGCGCTGGCCATCATCGTCATTCCGATTCTGATGGGATTCTGGATCCGGGGGAAAATTCCTGCAGAGACCAGTAACCCCCTGAACCGGGTACTGATCAAAGCGTATCATCCATTGCTGTTGCGGGTTCTCCACTGGCCAAAAACAACCCTGCTGGTTGCGGCCTTGTCCATTTTCACCGTTATCTGGCCGCTGAGCCAGGTGGGCGGTGAGTTTCTGCCGAAGATTAACGAGGGCGACCTGTTGTATATGCCGTCGACCCTGCCGGGTGTCTCTCCGGCTGAAGCTGCAGCGCTCCTGCAGACGACGGACAAGTTAATCAAAAGCGTTCCTGAAGTGGCCTCTGTATTTGGCAAGACCGGTAAAGCAGAGACCGCCACGGATTCCGCACCGCTCGAAATGGTTGAAACCACGATCCAGCTCAAACCTGAGGATCAGTGGCGTCCAGGCATGACGATTGACAAGATTATTGAAGAACTCGACAGGACCGTCCGTTTACCGGGGCTGGCAAACCTCTGGGTGCCGCCAATCCGTAACCGTATTGATATGCTCTCAACCGGGATCAAAAGCCCGATAGGTATCAAGGTGTCCGGAACGGTTCTGTCCGATATCGATGCAACGGCGCAGAGTATCGAAGCGGTCGCCAAAACCGTACCCGGCGTAGTGTCTGCTCTCGCAGAGCGACTGGAAGGCGGGCGCTACATTGATGTGGATATCAACCGGGAAAAAGCCTCCCGCTACGGAATGACGGTGGGCGATGTGCAGCTGTTCATCTCATCAGCCATCGGCGGCGCGACGGTAGGGGAAACGGTTGAAGGCGTGGCCCGGTACCCGATTAATATCCGCTATCCGCAGGATTACCGGAACAGCCCGCAGGCCCTGAAACAGATGCCGATCCTGACCCCGATGAAGCAGCAGATCACGCTGGGCGATGTTGCGGATATTAAGGTCGTTTCCGGGCCGACTATGCTGAAAACGGAAAATGCCCGTCCAGCCAGCTGGATTTACATTGACGCGCGCGGCAGGGATATGGTGTCGGTGGTTAATGACATTAAAACGGCGATCAGTCAGAAAGTGAAACTGAGACCGGGTACCAGCGTGTCATTCTCCGGACAGTTTGAACTGCTTGAGCATGCCAACAAGAAACTGAAGCTGATGGTGCCGATGACGGTGATGATCATCTTCATCCTGTTGTATCTGGCATTCCGCCGGGTTGATGAAGCCCTGCTGATCCTGATGAGCCTGCCGTTCGCCCTGGTTGGCGGGATATGGTTCCTGTACTGGCAGGGCTTCCATATGTCTGTCGCAACCGGAACGGGGTTTATCGCTCTGGCCGGGGTGGCAGCAGAGTTTGGCGTGGTCATGCTGATGTATCTGCGTCATGCCATTGAAGCGCACCCGGAATTGTCCCGTAAAGAGACGTTCACACCGGAAGGCCTTGATGAAGCCCTCTATCATGGTGCCGTACTGCGTGTCCGGCCGAAAGCCATGACCGTGGCGGTGATCATTGCGGGTCTGCTGCCAATACTCTGGGGAACCGGTGCAGGTTCAGAAGTCATGAGCCGTATCGCGGCACCCATGATTGGTGGGATGATCACGGCTCCGCTGCTGTCCCTGTTCATTATTCCTGCCGCCTACAAATTAATCTGGCTGCGCAGACATAAAAAAAGCGTGTCCTGAACCTGAAAGGGCACCCCCTGTGGGTGTCCTTCTTTACTGATTCACCCTGACGTCAGGGTTTAAATCGATAATATACAGAGGTGAGTATGAAAAAAGTGGTTCTGATGGCGCTGGCTCTCGGCCTTTCACTGCCCGCGATGGCGAGTGAAAAAGTGATTGATATGTACAAATCTGAAAACTGTGGCTGTTGTTCCCTGTGGGGCAAGGCGATGGAAAAAGACGGGTTTGAAGTACGAACTCACGTCATGAATGATCAGGCGCTGTCAGCCCTGAAAGAAAAGCATGCTATTCCTGCAGGACTGCGAAGTTGTCATACCGCGGTTGCCGGTAATTTGATCATTGAAGGCCATGTGCCTGCGACAACGATACATAAGGCAATGCTGTCTGGTTCAGGTATATACGGTCTCGCCACCCCCGGTATGCCAGCAGGAAGTCCTGGAATGGAGATGGGAGCCCGAAAAGAGGCTTACGATGTTATCGCATTCTCACCGGATGGAAGTAAAAAAGTCTTCCAGCGAATCGAATAGTCAGCGGAACGGCTGATAACGGGACGCCGGTAGCAGGCACTCCTGTGCCGGCGATATTCGTGGTAATCGCATCCATGACATACCCTGAAGACAGAAGATGCTTCGGTATGCATAAGGAGAGTTACTGTGAAAAATGACAATGCAGTGCAACACAACAACCAGACTGCTTCTGAGCAGACATTATCCCCGGACGAGGGCCACGTATTGCATAAGGTGAGAGATCCCGTGTGCGGGATGGCCATCCTGCCCGACAGGGCGCACAGCAGCATTCGATACCAGGACCATCAACTTTATTTCTGCTCCGCCAGCTGTGAGAGTAAATTTAAAGCCCATCCCGATCGTTATCTTACCGAAGATGCCAGTGAACATTCCCATCACCATCACCACGATCATCACGAAGTCAGCCCTGATCAGATAAAACAGCCTCACCACCAGGCGGAAAAAGAGAATTCTGAAGGTGTGTGGACATGTCCGATGCACCCGGAGATACGCCGCAGTGGTCCCGGAAGCTGTCCTGTCTGTGGAATGGCACTGGAGCCGCTCGTAGCTACGGCATCCACGGGGCCGAGTGATGAACTTCACGACATGACAAGACGCTTCTGGCTGGGGTTGTTGCTGGCGTTTCCGGTTCTGGTACTCGAAATGGGATCTCATCTGTTTCCCGAGTTGAGGAATACAGTACCGCCACAGTACAACACATGGCTGCAGCTGCTTCTGGCCTCCCCTGTCGTGTTGTGGTGTGGCTGGCCATTCTTCGCCCGGGCCGGAATGTCGTTACGTAACCGCTCCCTGAATATGTTTACCCTTGTTGCAATGGGGACCGGCGTAGCCTGGGTTTACAGCGTCATTGCAACCGTCTTCCCCTCCTGGTTTCCTGCATCGTTCAGAAACATGGATGGCCTGGTGGCCGTTTATTTTGAAGCCGCAGCAGTTATTACGGTGCTTGTTCTGCTGGGACAGGTTCTTGAGCTGCGGGCACGGGAACAAACCTCAGGCGCCATTACTGCGCTTCTGAACCTTGCCCCCAAAACCGCCAGACGGCTGGATCATGACGGTCATGAAACGGATATTAATGCGGAAGATGTCCTGCCTGGCGATAAGCTCCGCATCAGACCTGGAGAGAGTATTCCGGTCGACGGTATCGTGATCGAAGGCAAAACAACCGTTGATGAATCGATGGTGACCGGGGAATCTATGCCGGTTACCAAAACGGAGGGTGACCCTGTCATCGGGGGGACCATTAATCAGACAGGGAGTCTCATCATCCGTGCAGAGAAAGTCGGTGATGAAACAATGCTCTCACGAATTGTTCAGATGGTCGCTGATGCACAGCGTTCGCGTGCCCCCATCCAGAGAATGGCTGACAGCGTTTCAGGCTGGTTTGTTCCTCTGGTGATACTTATCGCGGTTGTTGCTTTCGTGATCTGGTCTGTCTGGGGGCCCGAGCCCAGGATGGCGCACGGTCTCATTGCGGCTGTGTCGGTCCTGATTATTGCCTGTCCCTGCGCGCTGGGGCTGGCCACGCCGATGTCGATAATGGTGGGGGTGGGCAAAGGAGCCCAGGCCGGGGTGTTAATCAGGAATGCCGAAGCCCTTGAGCGTCTTGAAAAAGTGGACACGCTGGTTGTCGACAAAACAGGCACGCTCACGGAAGGTTCGCCTACGGTGACAGGGATTATCAGTCTCAATCCGGGTGGGGAAACATCTCTTTTGCGTGTAACAGCCGCAGTGGAAAAAGGCTCGCAGCATCCGCTGGGTATGGCAGTAGTTAAAGCAGCACAGGAAAAGGGGATCGCAATACCCGCAGTCACTCATTTCGATGCACCGTCGGGTAAAGGTGTCTCAGGCGATGTCGAAGGTCAACGGGTTGTTATTGGTAATGAACTGGCTATGCAGGAAAACAGTATAGTTATTGATAATCAAAAGGCCGTTGCGGATACGTTGCGGATGGAAGGCGCTACCGTTATCTATGTGGCCACAGACGGGGACCTTGCAGGCCTGATAGCTATCTCGGATCCCGTGAAAACAACCACGCCGGATGCGCTTAAAGCTTTGCGTCAGGCGGGGATCCGCATCGTTATGCTCACCGGGGATAACCAGCTTACTGCTGAAGCAGTCGCACGGAAACTGGGAATAGATGAGGTTGAAGCCGGAATTCTGCCGGATGGCAAAAAAGCAGTGATAACCCGACTGAAAGAGTCTGGCCATGTGGTTGCGATGGCCGGAGACGGTGTGAATGATGCCCCGGCGCTGGCAGCGGCTGACGTGGGTATAGCCATGGGAACGGGTACAGATGTGGCAATTGAAAGTGCCGGAGTCACCCTTCTCAAAGGCGACTTGATGATACTGAACAGGGCCCGTCATCTGTCAGAGATCACCATGAAAAATATCCGTCAGAATCTGTTTTTTGCATTTATCTACAACGCACTTGGCGTGCCTGTGGCTGCAGGTCTGCTTTATCCTGTGTATGGAATACTGCTGTCGCCAGTTATTGCGGCGGCGGCCATGGCTCTTTCCTCCGTCAGCGTCATTGTGAATGCGTTGCGTCTGAAAAGTGTCAGGCTCGGGAAATAACACTGAGTGAAGGGTCAGTTACGAACAGAAGGAGTCCAGTATGAAAAGTACCACCTATGCGCTTATTGCTGTCGCCGCGATCGCGGCATTTGCCCTCCTGCGCGAACACTGGTCACATGTGGCAGGTTACTGGCCATATCTGTTATTGCTGGTCTGCCCGCTAATGCATCTTTTCCACGGCCACGGAGGGCATGGAGATCATCAACATCACGGAAGTGAAAACGATAAAAAAAATTAATCCGGCAGACGGGGCCGCGTCGCGGTCCCGTTATCAGTCCAGGTATCGTTCGTAGTCTCTGGCATGCGCAAAGGCATGCTGTTCGAGTTTGTTATCAGCGGGTGCCGCTGCCCGGAACGCCAGAGAGTTAACAGGGTTGTTATTGATGACCAGCTCGTAATGCAGATGAGGACCGGATGAACGTCCGCTGTTACCGGATAACGCAATAGCACCTCCCCGTGTAACCCTGGCCCCTTTAGTAACGAGTATTTTATTGAGGTGGAGATAGCGAGTTTTAACACCGGCTTTTCCCGTTACTTCAACAAAATATCCCATGGTACTGTTGTATTCGGCCCGGGTGATTTTTCCGTCGATGACGCTGACTATTTTCGTGTTCATGGGCATGGAATAATCAATGCCATTATGGGGACTCACTTTTCCCGATACCGGGTTAAGTCTTGCAGGATTGAAAGGCGAACTGAGTCTTGCTGTGGCCGGTAACGGATAATCGAGACTGCCTTTCCCGGAAGTATCGGAAAGGTTATAGAACTTTTTATCTGATATACGATACGCCGTGTAATTAAATGAACCGGACGTAAATTTATAGGCCACGACACGTGATTTTCCCGCTTTCTTTTGCAGTACGAGTTTTAATGATTCATTTTTTTTCAAATGCCGCAGATTAAACCGGGAAGGCAAGGAGCGCTGAAGAGTAGCGATCTCGTTCGATTCCAGCCCCGAGCGGGTGGCTGAAAGGTAGGCATTTTCTTTTACGACATCGGTAGAATACATTTACTGGAATTCGCCGTTAGCATGAACACTGCGGCGTATGCTAGGGGTTTTCAGGAGGCGTGTCATCTGTCAGTTAATCGGGAGCACCGTTGATGGTCGTCATTTTTGTAACATATCTTGTTTCCCGTTTGCTCCTGAAGCTCTGGGAACTGTATGACCAGCCCGACGGTGATGATTAACGGGACTGAAACAGGTTACGGCAGAGCAATATGGGGCTCATGTCCTGCTACGTAACCCGTCAGTAAAGCCCTGCTGCGCACCTGACGCTAAGCACTAACCCGCCTGCAGTTACCTGGTCGAATACAGCCCGCGAAGCTTTCTTGCCTGCGTCTGATGTGCTTCCGCACCGGCATTATTGACCTGCTCATGCACGAGAGCGGCTTTTTCTCCGGCATTCAGTTCGTTAAAAGAAGAAGACGAGGTCTTTGAATTTGCATCACTGCCGGACAGCATTTTTTTATGTTCCTCAATCATTTTCTGATGCGCATAGGACGCGCTGTTGTTCATAAATGAATGAGCAACAATGGCCCTTTCATGTTCATTCATTTCAGAGAATGAGGGCGTGTTGTTTTTATTAACCCTGTCCGGTAAGTTTTCATGCGTCGAGGAATTCACATGACTGACGGCTGAGGCATTATTAACAAATCGATGTGCTTCATGGGCAATATCACTGGACTGAGCAAAAGCTGCCCCACAAAATAAAGCTGTAAACGCAGTGGTCGTGATTAATATATTCATGTGTAATTACCTTCTGAGGTACATAAAAGATGTCCTTATGATCATATATAAAAATAATCAACCTGTGGGGAAGATGACGTAAATGTAATACAGCTATGTACATTACACGATTGTAATGAATTTGTTTCTTAAGGTGTGCTAGATTCATTTCATTGTAAGTGGATGAACCAGTAATTTAATTTAAATCGGTTCTCGAATTCTGTCAGTAACCATACTTTAAATAAGGGAATGCGCATGCTGTTGAAAACGTCTCGACGAACTTTCCTGAAGGGGTTAACCCTCTCTGGCGTAGCCGGAAGTCTTGGCGTATGGAGTTTCAATGCGCGTTCCAGTCTGAGCCTGCCAGTTGCCGCATCCCTGCAGGGTACTCAGTTTGACCTGACCATTGGTGAAACGGCCGTCAATATCACGGGCAGTGAGCGTCAGGCCAAAACAATCAATGGAGGCCTGCCGGGGCCCGTTCTTCGCTGGAAAGAAGGTGACACCATTACCCTGAAGGTCAAAAACCGTCTTAATGAACAGACGTCCATTCACTGGCACGGCATTATTCTTCCGGCCAATATGGATGGTGTTCCGGGGCTGAGTTTTATGGGCATAGAGCCTGATGATACCTACGTTTACACCTTTAAGGTTAAGCAGAACGGGACTTACTGGTACCACAGCCATTCCGGTCTGCAGGAACAGGAGGGGGTATACGGTGCCATTATCATCGATGCCGGGGAGCCAGAACCGTTTACTTACGATCGTGAGCATGTGGTCATGTTGTCTGACTGGACCGATGAAAATCCTCACAGCCTGCTGAAAAAATTAAAAAAACAGTCGGATTACTACAATTTCAATAAACCAACCGTTGGCTCTTTTTTCCGCGACGTGAATACCAGGGGGCTGTCAGCCACCATTGCCGATCGGAAAATGTGGGCTGAAATGAAAATGAATCCGACTGACCTCGCGGATGTCAGTGGCTACACCTACACCTATCTCATGAACGGGCAGGCCCCGCTGAAAAACTGGACCGGACTGTTCCGTCCCGGTGAAAAGATACGCTTACGGTTTATCAACGGCTCGGCAATGACCTATTTCGATATCCGTATCCCCGGGCTGAAAATGACGGTCGTGGCTGCAGATGGCCAGTATGTAAACCCGGTTACCGTTGACGAATTCAGGATTGCCGTTGCCGAAACCTATGATGTCATTGTGGAGCCTCAGGGTGAGGCCTATACCATCTTCGCACAATCCATGGACAGGACCGGTTACGCTCGAGGGACACTGGCCACGAGAGAGGGGTTAAGTGCTGCCGTTCCCCCCCTCGATCCCCGTCCTCTGTTGACCATGGAAGATATGGGTATGGGGGGAATGGGACATGATATGGCAGGAATGGACCACAGCCAGATGGGAGGCATGGATAACAGCGGAGAGATGATGTCTATGGACGGTGCTGACCTTCCGGATAGCGGGACATCCTCCGCGCCCATGGATCACAGCAGCATGGCCGGTATGGATCATTCCCGGATGGCCGGAATGCCGGGTATGCAAAGTCATCCTGCGTCAGAAACGGATAACCCACTGGTTGATATGCAGGCGATGAGCGTCTCTCCGAAATTAAATGATCCGGGTATTGGTCTTCGAAATAACGGAAGAAAGGTTCTCACGTACGCGGATTTGAAAAGCCGCTTTGAGGATCCTGACGGACGTGAACCTGGCCGTACCATAGAACTGCATTTAACCGGCCACATGGAAAAGTTTGCCTGGTCATTTAACGGAATCAAGTTTTCAGATGCCGCACCGGTGCTGCTGAAATACGGTGAGCGGCTCAGGATCACGCTGATCAACGATACCATGATGACTCACCCCATTCACCTGCATGGTATGTGGAGCGATCTGGAAGATGAAAACGGTAATTTCATGGTTCGTAAACACACAATAGATGTTCCCCCTGGTACAAAACGCAGTTACAGAGTGACAGCAGATGCGCTTGGCCGCTGGGCGTATCACTGCCATTTGCTCTATCACATGGAAATGGGAATGTTTCGTGAAGTCCGGGTGGAGGAATGATGCGAATGAAGAGAAATTTGAAGGCCATACCTGTTCTGGTCGCCGGTTTGTTTACCTCACAGCTTTCTATTGCGGCGGGCTCCGTCTCTGCAGATCCCCACGCCGGGCACGACATGTCTGCCATGCAGATGCCAGCAGATGAGAATTTCACTGAGATGACGTCAATGGAGCCCATTGTAACTGAGAGCAGAACGCCAATTCCGCCTGTTACCGATGCCGACCGGAAGGCTGCATTCGGCAATTTACAGGGGCATGCGATTCACGACAGTGCGATTAATTATCTGGTTCTGCTGGATCAACTGGAATGGCAACGGTCGGATAACACCAACAATTTCAGCTGGAGTGTTAACAGCTGGATTGGAGGCGACACAGATCGGATTTGGCTAAAGAGTGAAGGTGAACGAAGCAATGGGGAAACGGAGGCAGCTGAAGCGCAGTTACTCTGGGGACATGCGGTTGGCCCATGGTGGGATTTGGTTGCGGGTGTCAGGCAGGATTTCAGACCTGCTTCTGCCCGGACCTGGGCTGCTGTCGGTTTTCAGGGGCTGGCACTCTATAATTTTGAGTCTGAAATTACGGGTTTTGTCAGTAATGGCGGAAAAGCAGCCCTTCGTCTGGGAGGAGAATACGACGTTTTACTGACTAACCGGCTCATACTCCAGCCATCCTATGAGGTGAATTTCTACAGTCAGGATGATGAATCGCGGGGTCGCGGCAGGGGACTGACTGACACAGAGCTGGGGCTCCGGCTGCGCTATGAAATACGCCGTGAGTTTGCACCCTATATAGGCGTTTCCTGGAATCAACTTTACGGGAAAACATCCGATATGGCGAAAAGAGAAGGTGAGAAAGACCATCAGGTAGTATTCCTGGCGGGAGCCAGAATCTGGTTTTAACGCACTGATATAAAACACTCAACTAAACAGGTAAATAAAATGTCGATTTTAAATAAAGCCATTCTTACAGGTGGCCTCGTTATGGGCGTTGCTTTCTCTGCTATGGCCCATCCGGAATTAAAAAGCTCTGTGCCACAGGCTGATTCAGCCGTAGCGGCCCCGGAAAAGATTCAGCTTAATTTCTCGGAAAATCTGACCGTGAAATTCTCAGGTGCAAAATTAACGATGACGGGTATGAAAGGCATGTCATCACATTCTCCGATGCCGGTCGCGGCAAAAGTGGCGCCAGGCGCTGACCCTAAATCGATGGTCATTATTCCGCGAGAGCCTTTACCCGCTGGCACTTATCGTGTTGACTGGCGCGCGGTTTCTTCAGATACGCACCCTATTACCGGTAATTACACCTTTACAGTGAAGTAATATTATGAACGACCTGATTATGATTGTTATTCGTTTTCTTCTTTATCTGGATTTGATGGTAATATTTGGATTGCCATTTTTTCAGATATATGGAATAAGCGGTGTCAGACATGAAACCTATAACCTGACTAATTTCAGGTCGTTTATAACTTTTGCTGTTGTTACAGGCATCATTCTTACTGGCATTAATATGCTCCTGGTATCTAATGCCATGAGTGGAGTAACTGACCTCAGAGAATTATCCATCCATGTTATCGAGATGGTGATAGAAGAAACTGATGTGGGTATTAGCTGGATTGTCAGGCTCTGTGCCCTGTTTACCACACTCGGTGCTTTGTTCCTTTACACTAATAAGAGAGTATTGTCCTGCCTGCTGATGACGATGAGTGGGGGCGTGGCGCTGGCTACACTTGCCTGGGGAGGACACGCCGTTATGCATGACGGTCTGCATTACTATCTCCATTTACTGAGCGATCTGACCCATCTCGGCGCTGCAGGTGCCTGGACAGGTGCTCTGGTTGCATTTGCTATCCTGCTGATGCGCAGAAACGAGCATAATGCACAGAGCGTCATTGTGATATCTGACTCCCTGGCAAAATTTGCCACGGCAGGAACGGTGATTGTTGTAGCCCTGATCCTGAGTGCGCTGGTCAACTATCTGTATATTGCTGAGGGTAACTTAACTCCCTTATTCAACAGTTCCTGGGGGAGGATATTGCTTGCCAAGACGGCTCTGTTTGTTCTGATGCTTCTTCTGGCTGCAGCAAACCGGTTTCACCTGGGTCCCCGGCTTGAAGTTATGGTCAGGGAAGGGAATTATGATCGCAGCGTTGCCCTGATGCGAAACAGCATCCTGACAGAATTCGTTGTTGCGATTATCATTCTGGGCGCCGTAGCGTGGCTCGGAATGCTTGCTCCGTCTCAGGTCAGCTAGGGGACAGCCAAAGCTCATGCGTGAGATTTTTACTTTCATATCAGCGAGTTGACCATGCAGCGTATTTTAATCGTTGAAGACGAACAAAAAACAGGTCGTTACCTGCAGCAGGGACTGGTTGAGGAAGGCTATCAGGCCGATCTCTTTAATAATGGCCGCGATGGTCTCGGGGCCGCGTCGAAGGGACAGTATGATTTGATAATACTGGACGTGATGCTGCCTTTCCTCGACGGGTGGCAAATCATCAACGCACTGAGGGAGTCCGGGCACGAAGAACCGGTCCTGTTTTTAACCGCAAAGGACAACGTGCGGGACAAAGTGAAAGGACTGGAGCTTGGCGCAGATGACTACCTGATTAAGCCCTTTGATTTTACGGAGCTGGTTGCACGTGTAAGAACCCTACTGCGCCGGGCACGCTCGCAGGCCGCAACAGTCTGCACCATCGCCGATATGACCGTTGATATGGTGCGCCGGACCGTGATCCGTTCGGGGAAGAAGATCCATCTCACCGGTAAAGAATACGTTCTGCTTGAGTTGCTGCTGCAACGCACCGGAGAAGTGTTACCCAGGAGTCTTATCTCGTCCCTGGTCTGGAACATGAATTTTGACAGTGATACGAATGTGATTGATGTCGCCGTGAGACGTCTGAGAAGTAAAATTGATGATGACTTTGAGCCAAAACTGATCCATACCGTTCGCGGTGCCGGATATGTCCTGGAGATCAGAGAAGAGTGAGGTTCAAAATTTCCCTGACCACACGCCTGAGCCTGATTTTTTCTGCGGTGATGCTTACGGTATGGTGGTTATCAAGTTTTATCCTGATTAGCACCCTTAATGGCTATTTCGATAATCAGGACCGCGATTTTCTGACAGGTAAACTTCAGCTCACCGAAGAGTTTCTTAAAACAGAGACGTTCAGGAACAAAACGGATATTAAGTCATTATCAGAAAAAATAAACGATGCGATGGTGGGGCACAATGGCTTATTCATTTCTATAAAAAACATGGAAAATGAAAAAATTGTTGAACTCTATGCCAAAAATTCTGTTGTTCCAGCGGTCCTGCTTAATAAGTCGGGTGATATTCTCGACTATATGATCCAGACGGAAGAAAATAACACCGTGTACCGCAGTATCTCGCGGCGGGTTGCCGTGACGCCGGAACAGGGTAAAAGCAAACATGTCATCATTACGGTTGCCACGGATACTGGGTATCACACCCTGTTTATGGACAAACTCAGTACCTGGCTGTTCTGGTTCAATATCGGTCTGGTCTTTATTTCTGTTTTTCTGGGCTGGCTGACCACACGTATTGGTCTGAAACCGCTACGGGAAATGACCAGTCTGGCTTCCTCCATGACCGTACACAGCCTGGATCAGCGTCTAAATCCCGATCTGGCTCCGCCGGAAATCTCTGAGACCATGCAGGAGTTCAATAATATGTTTGATCGCCTGGAGGGGGCATTCCGGAAACTGTCAGATTTCTCGTCTGACATCGCGCATGAGCTGCGCACACCAGTCAGTAATCTGATGATGCAGACGCAGTTTGCACTGGCTAAGGAAAGGGATGTTTCGCATTACCGCGAAATTTTATTCGCTAACCTGGAAGAACTGAAAAGGTTGTCACGAATGACCAGTGACATGCTTTTTCTGGCACGTTCAGAGCATGGTCTGCTGCGGCTGGATAAACATGATGTGGATCTGGCAGCCGAACTGAATGAATTACGTGAGTTGTTCGAGCCCCTGGCAGACGAAACAGGAAAGACAATCACGGTTGAAGGAGAGGGCGTTGTTGCCGGAGACAGCGATATGCTCCGACGTGCTTTCAGTAACCTGCTTTCCAATGCAATCAAGTATTCTCCCGATAACACCTGTACAGCGATACACCTTGAGCGTGACAGTGACTGTGTGAACGTGATGATTACGAATACGATGTCCGGCCAGGTTCCCGCTAATCTGGAACGTTTGTTTGACCGGTTCTATCGCGCAGACTCATCAAGGTTCTACAACACGGAAGGCGCGGGGCTGGGATTATCAATTACAAGGTCGATCATTCATGCTCACGGCGGCGAGCTGTCAGCAGAACAGCAGGGGCGTGAAATTGTGTTCAAAGTGCGCCTGTTAATGGATTAATCCCGTTGTTCAGGAGAAACCTGGAAGGTGACAAAATTGTCATCATTCAGTCACGCGATAAACAGAGGCGGTTTTTTATAATTATTCATAAATCAGGAGCAGCGTGATAACACAATCACCTGGTTCCTGGAGTGATGATTAACCCGCCCTGAGATCAACTGCTTTCTCTGTTATAAGCCATTGATTGTTTGGGTATGTAAACACCGGAGACCCAACCATGAAAAAGATTCTCGTATCATTTGTTGCCATTATGGCTGCCGCTTCATCTGCCATGGCTGCAGAGACAATGAACATGCATGACCAGGTAAATAATGCACAGGCACCTGCCCACCAGATGCAGTCATCTGCTGAAAAAAGTGCAATTCAGGGAGACAGCATGACAATGATGGATATGAGCAGTCACGATCAGGCCGCAATGTCCCATGACATGATGCAAAACAGCAATTCTGCTGCCCACCAGGACATGGCTGAAATGCATAAAAAAATGATGAAAGCTAAACCCGGAGCTACCAACGAAACAGCAAAGTCATTTTCTGAAATGAGCGAGCATGAGAAGGCCGCAGCTGTACATGAGAAGGCGAATAATGGTCAGTCTTCCGTTGTTCACCAGCAGCAGGCTGATAAGCATCGCAGTCAGATCACCCAGAATTAACCCGCAGCTCCACTTGTTAGACCCTCATTTGACGCCGAAGTCACTGGCTTACGCTCCCGTCCGGGAGCGTTTTTTTTCCCATATATCAAACTTTAACTCTGAAGAGGTGGAAGTATCTGACCAACACTGTCACGTAACGCCAGATAACTACAAAAACACCTTTTTCCTCCTGTAAATTGCAGTTCCTGCAAGAACATCAAGGCATAATGTTGGAACAGCGTGTGATACACACTTAGCATCATGTTTTGTATGTGTTTTTTTAAAACTTTACAACTTTAAAGTCTTTTTCAGGTTAAAGGATACAACTTTAATGTCTCTACACAGTATCTGAATAAGCGAAGACGATACGTTGAGCGTGGACCCGCTGCGTTTTACATAAAGCTCACTTGTGAAATTTGCCCGGTAAATGGATTGCCGGGCACGGTTTTTTGCCTGCAACATACCTGCTACAACCGAATAGACATATTGAATCCAGGTGTTAGTATTCAATAGACAGCAGTAATGAGTATGCGTGTTTCATTTCCGGCCAGGAACGCTGATGATGACAACATTACTACCCGATTTCACAGCATTTTCATCATTCACTTCCTTCGCGGCGCAGGTTGCTTACATGCCTGTCTGCTCTCTGGCCATTGTTTCTCATTCCTTCTTATCCCGGATGGAATCTCCCGCTGAATAGCTGTTCAGTGGGCTTTGTGACACGCATCGTTTGATAACAGGGATTACGGCGGGTCGAATATGGATAAGTTTAAACGTCATATGATGTGGTGGGTGGCGGGCATCCTGGTCGTGGTGGCCGCGATAGCATGGTGGATGCTTCGCCCTGCAGGAATACCGGAGGGGTTTGCAGCCAGCAACGGCAGAATTGAAGCCACTGAAGTGGATATTGCCACCAAGATTGCCGGGCGAATTGACACGATCCTCGTGTCGGAAGGGCAGTTCGTCCGTCAGGGTGAGGTGCTGGCGAAAATGGATACCCGCGTGCTGCAGGAGCAGCGGCTGGAAGCGGTAGCCCAAATCAAAGAGGCCGAAAGTGCGGTGGCGGCGGCGCGGGCGCTGTTAGAGCAGCGGCAAAGTGAAATGCGCGCCGCGCAGTCGGTGGTAAAACAGCGTGAGGCGGAACTGCAGTCGGTCTCTAAACGCCACGTCCGCTCCCGTTCGCTATCTCAGCGTGGGGCTGTGTCTGAGCAACAGCTGGATGACGACAGGGCTGCGGCAGAAAGCGCACGCGCTGCACTGGAATCCGCAAAGGCGCAGGTCTCTGCGGCAAAAGCCGCAATTGAAGCCGCTCGCACCAGTATCATTCAGGCGCAAACCCGCGTAGAAGCCGCGCAGGCTACCGAACGTCGTATTGTGGCTGATATTGATGACAGCGAGTTGAAAGCCCCGCGCGATGGCCGCGTACAGTACCGCGTAGCTGAACCGGGCGAGGTGCTTTCCGCGGGCGGTCGCGTGCTGAATATGGTCGATCTCAGCGATGTCTACATGACGTTCTTCTTGCCAACCGAACAGGCTGGTTTACTGAAGATTGGCGGAGAAGCGCGGCTGGTGCTAGATGCTGCGCCGGATCTGCGTATTCCGGCGACCATCAGCTTTGTGGCTAGCGTCGCGCAGTTCACGCCGAAAACGGTCGAAACCAGCGATGAACGGCTGAAACTGATGTTTCGCGTCAAAGCGCGTATCCCGCCAGAGCTGTTGCAGCAGCATCTGGAGTACGTGAAAACCGGTCTGCCGGGCATGGCGTGGGTGCGTGTTGATGAAAGTCGCGCCTGGCCTGACGACCTGGTGGTGAGGTTGCCGCAATGACGCATCTGGCGCTGGTTCCCGTTCCTCCCGTGGCGCACCTTGACGGCGTGAGTCAGCATTACGGGAAAACGGTAGCGCTGAACAATATCACGCTGGATATCCCTGCCCGCTGTATGGTGGGGTTGATTGGCCCGGATGGTGTCGGAAAATCGAGCCTGTTGTCGCTCATCTCCGGCGCGCGGGTCATTGAACACGGCAACGTGATGGTGTTGGGTGGCGATATGCGCGACCCAAAACATCGCCGGGATGTCTGCCCGCGCATTGCCTGGATGCCGCAGGGGCTGGGGAAAAACCTGTATCACACGCTGTCGGTATATGAGAACGTCGATTTCTTTGCCCGCCTGTTTGGGCATGACAAAGCGGAGCGTGAGGCGCGGATTACCGAGCTGCTGAATAGCACCGGACTGGCACCGTTTCGCGACCGTCCTGCCGGGAAACTCTCGGGCGGGATGAAGCAAAAGCTGGGGCTGTGCTGCGCGTTAATCCACGACCCGGAACTGTTAATTCTCGATGAACCCACCACCGGGGTCGACCCGCTGTCCCGCGCCCAGTTCTGGGATCTGATTAACAGCATTCGCCAGCGGCAGACCAACATGAGCGTGCTGGTTGCGACCGCTTATATGGAAGAAGCCGAGCGCTTTGACTGGCTGGTGGCGATGAACGCCGGGGAGGTGTTAGCTACCGGGAGCGCGCAGCAGCTACGTGAGCAAACCAACAGCAACACGCTGGAGCAGGCGTTTATCGCGCTGTTACCTGAAGCCCAGCGCCAGGCGCATAAACCGGTAGTGATCCCGCCGTATCACGCTGAGCAGGAAGAGATTGCCATCGAGGCGAAAAACCTGACCATGCGCTTCGGTAAATTTGTGGCGGTGGACCACGTTAACTTCCGCATTCCGCGCGGGGAAATCTTCGGTTTTCTCGGCTCCAACGGCTGCGGTAAATCCACCACCATGAAAATGCTCACCGGACTGCTGCCCGCAAGCGAAGGCGAGGCGTGGCTGTTTGGACAAGCGGTTGATCCGAAGAATATCGATACCCGCCGCCGGGTAGGCTATATGTCGCAGGCATTTTCGCTCTACAGCGAGCTGACTGTCCGGCAAAACCTCGAACTACATGCGCGGCTGTTCCATATCCCTGAAGCAGAAATCCCTTGGCGGTTGCAGGAGATGAGTGAGCGCTTTTCGCTGACCGATGTCGAAGATGCGCTGCCCGGTGCGCTGCCGTTGGGGATCCGTCAACGCCTGTCGCTGGCGGTGGCGGTGATCCATCGCCCGGAGATGCTCATTCTTGATGAACCGACCTCCGGGGTCGATCCGGTAGCGAGGGATATGTTCTGGCAACTGATGGTTGATCTGTCGCGCCAGGACAAAGTGACCATTTTTATCTCCACCCACTTTATGAACGAAGCGGAGCGCTGCGACCGCATGTCGCTGATGCACGCCGGAAAAGTACTGGCCAGCGGTACGCCGCAGGAACTGGTGAAACAGCGTGGAGCTGCCAGTCTGGAAGAGGCGTTTATCTCCTGGTTGCAGGAAGCGGCAGGCCCGGCGCCGGAAACTCAGTTAGCGCCAGCCAATGTCCCGACAGTGCATGAAAACAGTAAGCCGCCGCGGCAAGGTTTTAGCCTGCGGCGCTTATTCAGCTACAGCCGCCGTGAAGCGCTGGAACTACGGCGCGATCCGGTACGCTCCACGCTGGCGCTGATGGGCACGGTGATCCTGATGCTTATCATGGGCTACGGCATCAGCATGGATGTGGAAAACCTGCGTTTTTCGGTGCTCGACCGCGACCAGACCGTCAGCAGCCAGGCGTGGACGCTGAATCTGGCGGGATCGCGCTATTTTATCGAGCAACCGCCGCTCACCAGTTATGACGAGCTGGACAAACGGATGCGTTCAGGTGAAGTTGCGGTAGCAATTGAAATTCCGCCAAATTTTGGCCGCGATATCGTGCGTGGAACGCCGGTGAAGATTGGCGTCTGGGTCGATGGCGCAATGCCAAGCCGCGCTGAAACGGTCAGGGGTTACGTGCAGGCGATGCACCAGACCTGGCTGCAGGATGTGATGGCGCGCCAGCCAAATGCCAGCGGGCAAAACGGGCTGATGACCATTGAAACTCGCTATCGTTACAACCCGGATGTGAAGAGTCTACCGGCGATTGTTCCGGCAGTGATCCCACTGTTGTTGATGATGATCCCTTCCATGCTCAGCGCCCTCAGCGTGGTGCGTGAGAAAGAGCTGGGGTCGATTATCAATCTGTACGTTACGCCCACGACCCGCAGCGAGTTTTTACTCGGCAAACAGTTGCCGTACATCGTGCTGGGCATGCTGAACTTCCTGCTGTTGTGCGCGCTGTCGGTGTTTGTGTTCGGCGTTCCGCATAAGGGGAGCTTTGTGACCCTGACGCTGGCTGCGCTGCTGTACGTCACCATTGCCACCGGGCTGGGGCTGTTAATCTCCACGTTTATGAAAAGCCAGATCGCGGCCATTTTTGGTACGGCGATTATTACGCTGATCCCGGCGACGCAGTTTTCCGGAATGATCGATCCAGTTGCCTCGCTGGAAGGGCCGGGTCGGTGGATTGGTGAAATTTATCCGACCAGCCATTTTCTGACCATCGCGCGCGGAACGTTCTCTAAAGCGTTGGATCTGACCGATCTCTGGCAGCTGTTTATTCCGCTGGCGGTAGCCATTCCGGTGGTGATTGGTTTGAGCGTATTACTGCTGAAAAAACAGGAGGGGTGATGCGCCGATTAAGCAATATTTATAACCTCGGCATCAAAGAGTTGCGCAGCCTGCTGGGTGACAAAGCGATGCTGACGCTGATCGTCTTCGCCTTCACGATTTCGGTTTATTCTTCCGCGACCGTCCTGCCGGGTTCGCTGCATCTGGCACCGATTGCTATTGCCGATATGGACCAGTCGCAGTTGTCGAATCGGATTGTGAACAGCTTTTATCGCCCGTGGTTTTTACCGCCGGAGATGATCACTGCCGATGAAATGGATGCCGGGCTGGACGCCGGGCGCTATACCTTCGCCGTAAACATTCCGCCTGATTTTCAGCGTGATGTGCTGGCCGGACGACAACCGGATATACAGGTTAACGTCGATGCCACGCGCATGAGCCAGGCGTTTACCGGCAACAGCTATATCCAGAATATCATCAGCGGCGAGGTGAACAGCTTTGTGGCGCGTTACCGCGATAACAATGAGCCGCCGGTGGCGCTGGAAATGCGCATGCGCTTTAACCCTAATCTGGAACCCGCCCGCTTTGGCGCGGTGATGGCGATTATCAACAACATCACTATGTTGGCGATTGTGCTGACCGGTTCGGCGTTGATCCGCGAACGCGAGCACGGGACCATTGAACATCTGCTGGTGATGCCGGTGACGCCGTTTGAGATCATGATGGCAAAAATCTGGTCGATGGGGCTGGTGGTGCTGGTGGTTTCCGGTCTGTCGCTGATGCTGATGGTAAAAGGCGTGCTCGGGGTGCCGATTGAAGGTTCGATACCGTTGTTTATGCTGGGCGTGGCGCTGAGCCTGTTCGCCACCACCTCGATCGGCATTTTTATGGGCACGCTGGCGCGCTCTATGCCGCAGCTGGGGCTGCTGATGATTCTGGTGCTGCTGCCGTTACAGATGCTCTCAGGTGGCTCCACACCGCGTGAAAGCATGCCGCAGGCGGTGCAGGACATTATGCTGACCATGCCGACTACCCATTTCGTCAGTCTCGCGCAGGCGATACTTTATCGCGGAGCCGGGTTTAGCATTGTCTGGCCGCAGTTTCTGACGCTGCTGGCGATTGGTAGCGCGTTCTTCCTGATTGCACTGCTGCGTTTCAGAAAGACGATTGGCACGATGGCGTAATCATTATTGCCGGGGGCGCTTCGCTTGCCTGGCCTACAAACGATAACGGACGTAGGCCGGATAAGGCGTAGCCGCCATCCGGCATCCCGCAACGAAACAGGCAATTACTCTTCTTTCGGCAGGCACTGTAGATGGCCGTGGCGCACGCCGCGCTGGGAAATCACGTCATCGGCAAAATGCTGCACATCGCCCATGTCGCCTTTTAGCACGGCGATTTCCAGACAGTCGTCATGGTTGATGTGCACGTGCAGCGTGGCGACCGATAAATCGTGGTGGTGGTGTTGGGTAGAAACAATACGGCTGGCCAGATCACGCTTCTCATGCTCATAAACATACGAGAGCACCGCGAAGCCCTGAGTGCCGTGTTCAAGGGTAGTTTCCTGCGCCAGTGCGCCACGCAGAATATCGCGGATCGCTTCGGAACGGTTGTTGTAGCCACGGCGCTGACTCAGGCCGTCGAGCGTTTCCAGTAAATCGTCATCGAGGGTAATGGTGACTCGTTGCATCTGCAGTTAACCTTTCATGTGGCGCGTTGGCGCACAGGGGGTAAGGGGAATAGCGTATTTTGTAACACACGTCCGGCATCCGGGGAAAAGGTTAATGCTCTCGCAATAAACGCAGCAGGGTACTGACCTGTTCATCCAGCGGAGCGAGAGTATCTTTAACGATCAGATGCAAAGGCGTGGCGCGACGAGCACCATGGCTTAACGGCAGTGGGCGTAAAAGCCCCTGATCAAGCTGCGTCTGAATACGTTCCTCGGGCAGCCAGCCGTAACCGACCTGATACATCACCGCATCAATCGCGGCATCAATGGTCGAGAAGGTCCAGGCATCACGCGCCGGTTGTTGTGGGTTATCGCGATCGGCAATGCGAATCAGCGGCCAGGCGCGTAATGCGTCTTCATTCAGCGGCGCATCCAGCATGCAAAGTGGGTGATCGCGGTGGGCCACGGCCACGAAGTCAATATTCATCAGCCATTCGCCGCGTCCGGTGACATCCTGACGCCGGGTCAGGACCATTACGTCCGCATCGGCATGTGCTGCCAGTCGAGCATCACCATTCTCCAGGACTTCGGTCAGACGCACCTGCGTTTGCGGCCAGGCCTGCTGAAACTGTTTGAGAATGGCAAACAGGCGTTTGCGTGGGAAGATGCTATCTACCATCAAATCCAGCCGCGTTCGCGTACCGTTTTGTAACGTTGCGGCCCGGGTTTCCACCCATAAAAAAGCCTTCAGTAGCGGTTTGACCTGATTGAGCAATAGCTCTCCGGCCGGTGTCAGGACAGCCCTGCGCCCTTCCGGGGTCAGCAGCGTTACGCCAAGTCGCTCCTGTAACAGTGCCAGATTGTAGCTTACCGAAGACTGGCTACGGTTGGTCTCTTCCGCCGCTTTAGCGAAGCTGCCCAGCTCCACCACTTTCTCCAATAGGGCCCACTGCTCGAGGGTTGTTTTGTGCATAACTCATCTAATAATTGAATGAATTTGATGCAAACATAGCGTTATTCATCCAATTTTTGAAGCGTTAAGATCCTCACATCAAGTAAGAGGAGAACGAATATGAGCGCGTTTGATAAACATGATTTAAGCGGATTTGTTGGCAAACATCTGGTCTATACCTACGATAATGGCTGGAATTACGAGATCTACGTGAAAAACGACACTACCCTGGATTACCGCATTCACAGCGGTATTGTGGGAAATCGTTGGGTGAAAGATCAGCGGGCCTATATTGTGCGGGTCGGGGAGAGCGTTTATAAAATTTCGTGGACCGAACCGACCGGGACCGACGTCAGCCTGATCGTAAATCTGGGTGACAAACTCTTTCACGGCACCATCTTTTTCCCTCGCTGGGTGATCAATAATCCGGAAAAAACGGTCTGCTTCCAGAATGAACATATTCCGCTGATGATGTCGTACCGCGATGCCGGCCCGGCGTATCCCACCGAGGTGATTGATGAGTTCGCGACCATCACTTTCGTACGTGACTGCGGCGCGAACAATGATGACGTTATTGCCTGTGCGGCGAGCGAGCTGCCTAAAAACTTCCCGGAAAATTTACGCTAAGGCTTCCAGTCGCTGCACGGCGTCTGCGGTCAGGGTAAATGGCGTGGGGGTGCACACCGCCAGGCTCAGGGTATCGAGCTGGCACTGGCTGACGGAGAGTGAGGAAGTTAGCGCGGTACTGTCGACGCTGACGATTTGCCAGGCGCTACCGCCGCGCTGTTTCACGATAGCTTCTTTACGCGTCCAGATGCGCCAGAACGCCGCCAGCTGTTGCTCCGGGCGTTCAGCCTCGATTTCGGCATGTTCACCAAGACTGAATACCGTATTTGCCAGCGTTTGCCAGTTATCGCGCGGGCGAACTACTTCTATATCGCAGCCGACTTCCCCTTCGTCGCTGAGCAGCAGGGCGATATCATCACCGCTGTGGCTGAGATTGAACCACAGCGGTGTGTCAGCAGAAAAGGCCGGTTTTCCTTGCTCGCCATAGACGATGTCCGGTAATGGCGAAAGGGCATGGGAAAGCAGCACGCGACCTGCCAGCCAGCGCGCACGGCGAGCACCTTGCGGCGCTTGCTCACTCAGTGCGGCAGGCAGTGCACCAGCGCTTAAAACAGAAACTTTCCCAAGAACGATCCGGTACATATCACGGCCAACGTTTAATGATGATAGAAGTATTTATGCCGCCAAACGCAAAGTTGTTGCTCTGCAAAAACTCGCAATCAATCTTGCGGGCTTCACCCATAATGTAATCCAGCGCGCCACAATTGGCATCTGGCTGGCTCAAATTTAGCGTAGGCGCAAACCAGCCTTCACGCATCATTTGCAGACTCATCCAGGCCTCTAGTGCGCCACAAGCGCCAAGGGTATGTCCAAAATAGCTTTTAAGCGAGGATAGCGGAACATTATCACCATAAATTGCAGAGGTTGCCTGACTTTCTGCAACATCACCACGATCGGTTGCGGTTCCGTGCGCTGAAATATAGCCGATATCCCGGGCACTAATACCTGCCATATTCAGCGATTTTTCCATGCAAATCTGCATTGTTTCGCGCTGCGGCTGGGTGATATGGGCTGCATCGCAGTTAGTGGCAAAGCCAACGATTTCACCATAAATCGTTGCTCCGCGTGCTTTAGCGTGTTCCAGCTCTTCCAGCACTAGCGTACCTGCACCTTCTCCGATGACCAGACCATCGCGTTTTTCATCGAACGGGGATGGGGTGGTTTTCGGCTCGTCGTTGCGCTGGCTGGTTGCGAATAACGTATCAAACACGGCGGCTTCGGAAGGACACAGTTCTTCTGCGCCGCCGGCGACCATCACCGTTTGATAGCCGTGTCGAATGGCTTCCCATGCGTAACCAATTGCCTGGCTACCGGATGTGCAGGCGCTGGATGTCGGGATGACTCGCCCACGCAGACCGAAAAACAATCCGGTGTTAACGGCAGTGGTATGCGGCATCATTTGCACGTAGGTCGTGCCGGTGATGTTATTGGTGTGTTTCTCGGTCAGCATGGTCGCGAACTCGCTCACTGGACCGGTACTACCGGTTGATGAACCATAAGCGATCCCGGTTTCACCGTTAGTCAGTACCCGATCGCCAATCAGCCCGGCCTGCTCAAGCGCCAGCTCTGTTGCGCGGGTGGACATCAGCGATACGCGCCCCATGGCGCGAATTCGCTTGCGGGTATAGTGTTCCGGCAGAGTGAAGTCGTCGATCGGCGCTCCCAGCAGTGTGTGCAGTCCGTCATAAACCTGCCACTCCGGCATTTTGCGTACCGCATTTTCATATGCCAATAACCTGGCGGAGACAGCCTGCCAGTTTTCCCCAAAGGCGGTGACGCCGCCCATGCCTGTAATCACGACACGACGTGTCATAACATCCCTCCATTGATGGAAATCACCTGGCGAGTTACATAGCCCGCCACATCCGACATTAAATAACTGGCAAGCCCGGCCACTTCTTCAGCCTGACCTATTCGTTTCATGGGAATCATCGACATCGCCTCTTTCAATGCGGCTTCTTCCATCTCGATCATCCCGGTATCAATGAGTCCCGGTGCAATGCAGTTTACGGTAATTTTGCGTTTTGCCAGTTCGATAGCCAGCGCTTTGGTGGCACCAATAATTCCGGCTTTTGCCGCACTGTAATTGACCTGACCGCGGTTGCCCATCACGCCCGAAACCGAAGACAATGTGATGATACGGCCCCCCTGGCGTGCGCTGATCATCGGCATAATGCACGGATGAATGACGTTGTAAAAGCTGTCGAGGTTGGTATGGATCACCGAATCCCAGTCGTTATCACTGAGCGCAGGGAAAGCAGCATCCCGAGTGACTCCAGCGTTGCTGACAATACCGTACCATGCGCCGTTTGCCTCAATATCTTGCGACAGTATTTCACGGCACTGCTCGCGATTGGCAACGTCAAATGTCAACAGGCGCCCTGCGCCGCCAGCGGCGAGGATAGCATCCAGCGTTTCTTGTGCTCCTTGCACATCGCGATGATAGTGTACGCCGACCACAAAACCGTCCGCGGCCAGTTGTCTGGCGATGGCGCGACCGATACCTTTGCTGGCACCCGTAACTAAAACTGAACGGCTCATGTGGACGCTCCTTGTTGAAATAGCGTGTTAATTTCTTCTGATGTCGGCTGGAAGGTGTTGACTCGACCGGTTGCCAGCGTCTCGTTGTCTGCCTGGATGGCACATTCAAAGCTACCGAATCGTGCATCCTGCATCAGCAATTTGACATGGATGCTCAGCGTCTTCCCGGCAGGCAGAACACCTGTAGCACAGACTAACTCACGTGCGCCCAGTACCATGCCTAACGTAATACTCGCCTGACCTTGTTGCTGGCGGTGCCAGCCAGACCAGACGCCAATGGTTTGCGCCATCAGTTCCAGTGCGAACCAGCCAGGCAGATTGCCATCAGGGTCGAGAAAAGGGGCCAGTACGCTGTTTGCTGATACCGTCACGTGGCAGGTGGCGGTTTCGTCCGCCACACTGACGACCTCTTCAAGAAGCAGCATCGGCGCATCATGCGGTAAATAATCGCCCGGTGATAAATAGTGGCTCATGAGATTCTCCCGAGCAGGATGCTGGCATTATTGCCACCGAAGGCAAACGAATTAGACAAGATAACCGGGCGAGTCAGCGGCTGCGGCTGTTCAATGATGCCGCAGGGTGGCAATGTTTCATCGCGTGGCGACTGGCTAAAATCCTGCGGCGGCAGCGGCAGCTCGCGTTGCAGAATCAGCATACTGATCGCTGCTTCGGTGATCCCCGCAGCGCCCAGCGTGTGCCCGGTCAGGTGTTTGGTTGAACTGCACGGGACCGTTTCGCCAAATAGCGCGCTCACGACGTTGGACTCAATCTGATCGTTTAACGGTGTGGCGGTACCGTGCAGATTGATATAGCCCACATGTTCCGGCGTCATTCCTGCGTCGTTAAGCGCCTGGCCGATGGCGCGAATGGCACCTTCCCCCTGTGGATGGGGAGCAGAAATATGGTACGCGTCGCTGGATTCGCCGACGCCAAGGAGCGCGATAGGCTGTGGCTCGCGGGTTAATACCATCAATGCGGCGCCTTCGCCAATGGTGATCCCACAACGGTTGAGGCCAAACGGCTGACACAGCGTTGGGGAGAGTGATTCCAGACTGTGGAATCCGTTGATTGGCATTCGGCTTAGCGTATCCGCACCGCCGACAATGGCGATATCGACCAGACCAGATTCGATCAAACGACGTCCGCTCATGATAGCTCTTGCACTGGACGAGCAGGCGGTTGAGAGCGTAAAGGCCGGGCCATCCAGCGCCAGCCAGTGGCTAAGAAAACGCGACGGATCGCCCAGTTCCTGTTGCGGATAGCGCCAGTCAGTGCTCTCTTTGCCGTTGAGCATCAAATCTACGTGAACGTCACCCTCATCCAGGCCGGAGGTGCTGGTGCCGAGAACAACAGCAATACGATCGCGACCAAATCGGGCGATAGCGTCGTCCACCTGCGGCTGGATTTGCATCAGGGCTGCCAGCAATAGCTGGTTGTTGCGCGAACGATGAGCGCTAAAGTGCTGAGGAATAGCGGGCAGCTCACCGTCAACGCCTGCTAACACGGCGGATGGGTGTCCTTGCAGCCAGCCCGTGCGCGGGCGCATTCCCGGCGCTATGCCACGAGTGAGATTGGCTGCGATTTCATCAGTGTTATTGCCCAACGCATTAATCATGCCAACGGCAGAAATGTAGATCATCTCAGTCACCCAGGTATTGAATGGTGATGTGGTATTTAAAAACGTGCTGTTCAATGCTGATCGGTTCGCGTTTTCCTTTTCGATTCAGATACGTGATTTGCGTTACCACTTTGCCGCGGGCATTGCGCAGCTCACGCGTGTCACCCGTATCGACGAGCGTCCAGCCTGTGGGTAATTGCGGTTGCCAGGCGCTAATCGGCCAATGACTGAGCATCACGTCAGCCAGCACCTGGCTGGCTGGCGGCAATTGTGGAACGATGATCGATTGCTCGGTGTGCAGTCCTTTTTCATCGTAAGTCACGAGGAACAGGCGAATGCCGACTGATGACAGCCCGGCAAGTGTGATTTTCTTGTCATCAGCATTGAGCATGACCAACAGTGACTGAGTTTTGCCGTTGAAACTTCCGGTTAGTAGCTGTTGTGAATTCACCGCGGGAGAAATCCCTGGGGTAGGTAGCGTTACACGAGTCCCCGGCTCTAACCAGGCTTGCGGGCGGCCTTTCTGTTCCGGCTGCGAGTGGCTGCAACCGGCCAGCAGCAACGTGGCGACGAGCGCAGCGGTGCGCCAGAATGTCTGTTTAATCATCTTCTTTTTTTCTCTTTTTTTCCTGGCATCGCCAGCGGTGACAGCAGGAAGGCGGTGAAAATACCGCTCACTAGCACAATGCCAAAACTGCTGATTGCCTGAGTGGCGCTAAAGACCAGCATGCCGAGCGTCAGGAGCGTGGTCATCATTGCCAGCGTGATAGCCAGCAGCGATGTCAGTGGCGTACCGCGTGGATTACTGAAAAACAGCGTGTAGTTAATGCCAATTCCCAGTACCAGCACCAGTGCCAGCAGCGAGAACAGGTTGAGCGCATGACCGCTCAGGGCCAGCACCGCCAGACTGCAACCTAAAGACAGCACTGAGGGGACCAGGCTAATTAAGCCTTTACGCCAGCCAAGCCGAATGACGGCGCCACAGGCAATCACCGCCAGCGCAATGCACAGCAGACCGGTCAGAATATGGCGATAAAGGGCAAACAGGTTGTCAAAGCTGCTCTTACGATCCACCCACGCCACGCCGGAATATTTCGCGCTGAGCGTATTTAATGCATCACTTTGTTTCACCCCTTCAACGGGAACCAGTACGCTGCTTTCGCCATCAGCCAGAGACAACCATAGCAAGCGCCAGCCTTCACTGGCCGGGCTGGCAAGCCAGGCATCGACGGTTACGGGCATGGCGCTAAGATCGGGGTTCACCGTTGCCAGACCGGCGTTGTTTAAGGCTTTCGTGATGGCGGGCGCGGCATCTTTTAGCAGAGACAGATCCTGCTGTTGCCGGGCGAGTGAATTGAGCGGAATGGTGCGATATCCGCTGAGTAAACCATCTTTTTTTGCCTGTTCCAGCGCGGGGATAAAGGTTTCCAGCCGCTCCAGCGTTTGCTGAGCGGATTTGCCGTACACCACAAACCACTTCTGGTCGACGCTTTGCCCGGTCAGGGCGGTAATCGCTTTTTCCTGAGCAAGAATACCCTGCGGCAGCGCCTGTAACTGGGAGATATCATCGTCTACGCGTAGCGTCGCCATACCTGCCAACGAGAATAACGCCAGCGCCACCGGCAGGCCAACGGATAATTTCTTATTCCGCCGCCATGCAGCAAGCCAGCATAGCATGAGTACCATTGCCGGCACCGGGCGTACCGGCAACCGACGACACAACCACGGGTGCCAGAAAATGACCGTCAGGCAGGAGGCGCTCAGACCTACCGCCGCGAATACCGCCATCTGGCGAATACCGGGGAAGGGGGCCAGCATCATAATCAGATAAGCCGCTACGGTGGTGAGTAGAGCCAGGAGCAGGGCATTGCGCACTTTGGCAAGGCTTTGCCATGGCGATGTTTCCGCACCGTGCACCATCCGTTCGGTCAAATAGTAGAGCGTATAGTCGGCGGAAATACCGATGATGCTCATGCTCATCACCAGCGTCATCAGATGGAGCTCGCCAAAAATCAGCAGCGTGACGACGGTCCCCGCCAGCGCACCAATGCCAATCGAAATCAGGCACAGCAGCAGCGGACGCAGCGAACGAAATACAGCCACGATGAGCAGGATCACCCCGAGCACAGTGGCTATGCCGAGGGTAGAGATATCTTGTTTCGCCTGCTGGCTGGCGTAATCGCTATAGAACAGCGTCCCGCGAGACAGCAGTTGAGCCTGTGGATAGTAGGCTTTGAGCTCACCCTCCAGCGTATTCAGCGTGGTGACCAATTGATGCGTCTGTTGCATATCAAACGATGAGCCGGTCAACTCGCCATGTAACAGATACCAATAGTTGCCTTGCTCATCCTGGGTGACAAGCCAGCCGTCCATCAGGCGCAGACGCTGCCCGGTTTTGGCCATGGCCAGCTGCGAGCCTCGCATCAGCATGAAGGGATCGTTTTGTAGCTCTTTGCCACTGACGCCGGAGAATGCGGAGTAAAGTTGGGACAGGATCCACTGGCCCTGCGCTTCGCCGCCGTTTTGCAGCCGGGCGCGGGTCTCGTTATCTATCAGGCCGTTACGATGTTGCCAGAAGAATGCCCCCCAGGCTTGCTGGCTGTCGGCATCCATTGGACCTTTTACCTGGGCTAGCGCGTGCGATTTTTGCAGTAAAGCCAGCCAGTCCCGGGCTATAGCTGGGTCCGGTTGCTTACCGGGGCTCACTAGCCAGACCACCTGACGGTCAAGGCGCTGCATAAATCCCTCGTTAAGACCCGGAGGTATAGCGCCCAGCGTCTGCTTTGGCAACATGGCCAGCACGCTGCTGTTAAGGCGGGCCTGAGGTAGCAGCGTCAGAAAGATGCCCAGCAGGAGCAGGCAGACGACTCCCCATAACAGCGCGGGGCGTTTACTGGGCGGCAAAGCGTTGGCGTTCGTCATCGGTCAGTTGCGCTGGCGTTAGTTGGTGTTGGGAAAGCGCGATATCGGTGCGATCCCCCTGCTTATCGTTGAGATGAATACTCTCCAGGTAAGTCTTTCCGGCTAAATCAATCGTCGCAAAAATCTTATCCAGCGGTGTGGTGATTGGCGTCAGGCGTAGCGTCCAGCGACCTTCTCCTAAGTCTGCAAACTCCACGCGGAAGTTTTGTTCCAGCACTTTACGATCCGCCTGGAATAACGCCCGTAGCAGATGATTAAACTGGAACATTTGCGGGTTATTCTCAGCGGTAATGGTCTGCGGTGGTTGACCGTTAATTGCCTGAACCATCCGTTTGTCGTCCAGCAGCAGTTGCATGGGGAACGGGGACGTTTGATCCCACAGCAACCCCTGGTCGCGGGCGATCAACATCTTGCCCTGAGATCGCAGCGGCTGCGGCAGATCCTTTATCGTCCGGGTTTGATCGAAGTGGGCGCGAACCACCGGTTGTTCGGTAAAACGCTGTTGTAGGGAGTCGAGCGTCAGGGCACTGACGAAAGGGCTGACGAGCAGCACGAGCAATGGCCATAATTTCATGGTGTCACTCCCATCCGTTCAAACAGAATATCCGGGCTGACAAAGCACAGTTCACGGCTTTTTTCGTCGACGGCGACCTGGATGGTGTAGCCTGTTGTGGCGCGTTTACCTGTTTCGGCATCAAAAATTTCGTAGCCGATATGCAGGCGATTTTCGTACTCTTTAATTTGGGCGCGTACACGGATACGCTGCTCGAAAGTCAGCGCATTGCGATACTTCACCCGAGTGTCGACCACGGGCCACAGATAGCCAGATTCTTTCATCTGCCGATAGCCATAATCGAATTGGTTCAGCAGTGCCTCACGGGCAATCTCGAAGTAACGGAAGTAGTTACCATGCCACGCTACGCCCATCATATCGACGTCGTGAAACGGAATAGTTAGCTCGACTTCAGCCGTAAAGCGGGGATCGTTAAGCACCCTTTACTCCTTGTCATTGGTATCCGGCAGTTGCCAGAAATCGAAAAAGTTAAACCAGTCTAGGGGCGACTGAAGCGCATAGTGCTCAAGGCGTTCGGCGTAGCGATCGACAGTATTCTGTAATGCCTGTTGTCGTGTGGCACGCGGTAAGAGCAGCGGGTCGGCAAACGGTTCGCAGTAGATGTGGAGTTTCTCCTGCTGGCGCAGGGCAAAAATCAGATCTACAGGGCAGCGTAAAATAGACGCGAGAATAAACGGGCCCTGAGGGAATGGCGCGTTTTGCCCCATAAAGCGGCTCCAGCACACGCGCCACTCGCCGCCGCGTTGGGGATTGACTGCGATGCGATCGCCTACGATGGCTACCCATTCACCGCGCTCCAATTTCTCTTTGAGCAGAATGGCAGTATCTGGACCAATACTGTTCACCGGGAGCAGATTTAATCCAGCCTGCGGGGCCATCTCTTGCATGATTTGTTTAAAGCGTTGGGCGTTATCGCTAAATACCAGCGCATTGATTGTTTTACTGCCCTGTAGCTGGGCCAGTGCCCGACAGGCTTCGACATCGCCAAGATGTGAAGCCAGTAGTAGTTTTCCCCGAGGATCGCTGATATTCAGCGTCGTTTCTGCACCTGGTGCAAAAATCACATCGCGACCAAAGTGCAGCTCACCACGCCAGCTGGCGATCTTATCCAGCATCGCGCCGCCAAAACGCAGGAAATGCTGATAACTGGTCAGGTTTGGCGGTACTGGCATCCGCCGTGTGATCAGTTGCGCCCTTACGCGGCTAATCCAGCGTTGAGAGGCTTTTCGGGCAGTTGAAGCGCTGAGCCAGTATACGCCGACGACCGGATACAGTAGCAGGGAGAAGGCTTTGTGACCCAGTACACGCCAGACCAGTAGCATCAGGCGCATTCCCCACAACCCTTTGACTTCCTGTTGCTGCGCCCAGTGTGTCGATGAACGACGACAAAGCAGGGAGGGGATGCGTGGCAACATGCCAAAGAACAGGCGAGTGTGCATCAATGAAATGTGCAAATTGTCTTTAAGCGCGTCGAAATGGGATAGTCCGTCCTGCGGATAGGTGACTCGCGTGGGGATAAAATAGCTGGTGTTGCCTTGCCAGTAGAGGCGCACCATCACTTCAGTATCAAAATCCATCCGTTTGCCGAGCGTTACGCGCTGTGCCAGTTGCAGCGTGGGGGCCACCGGATACACCCGGAAGCCGCACATACTGTCTTTGATCTGCAACGAGAGCGTTTCTATCCACACCCAGATATGGGTTACCCAACGACCGTACAGGCGCGAGCGAGGAACCGAATCATCGTAAATCGGTTGCCCGGAAATCAGTGCTGTCGGATGTTCTTTTGCCAATGCAAGCAGCCTGGGAATATCTTCAATGGCATGTTGCCCGTCGGCATCGACTTGCACGGCATGACTGAACCCGGCATCTGCCGCCGTCTGCATTCCGCGAATAACCGCCGCTCCTTTGCCTGCGTTGATGGGCAGGCGAATTAACGTCAGATTGCTGTATTCTGCCGTCAGGCGTGCCAGTTCATCTCGTGTAGTCTCGTCACTGCCATCGTCCACCACAATGCAGGGGAGATTGAACGGCTGAAGACGATCCAACACGTCCGACATCATCGCGCCGTGGTTGTAGCAGGGGATCAACACGCACGGGGAAAAGGTTAGCGGCATAACCGAATCTTCCCGCTGCTGGCGGTATGGCGCACGTCACCGTCGTGGCGCTGGTAGCTAAAAGAGAGCATCTGACGCGCTTCCTGCCAGCTCAGACTCAGGGTGACGGTGGCCTCTGGCAATAACGGCGACTGGAACTTCACGTTTTGAATACTGTGAAAACGCCAGCCAGGGGCCAGCAGCGTGGTGGCGTAATCCATCGCCCAGTTCAGCTGTGCAACGCCCGGCAGAAGTGGCTGCACGCTAAAATGCCCGTTGAACCAAAACAGAGAAGGGTCTAGTTGTAAAACAATCTCAGCCTGATGAGGCAGTGCCTGATGGCGCTCGATTTCATGGGGTTTCATGAAATAACTCCTGTAATTGCGCATAGACACGCTTGTTCATACTGTTGACCGGAATCTCATCAATCACCCGCCAGTAGCGGGGAACCGCGACAGGCTCCAGCCAGGGCAGCAGCGAACGTCGCCAGGTCAGTTCTTGCGGTTTACCACCGCACTCAAGCCAGCGTTGCCGGGCTTCGTCATCCAGTACCAGCAGGACGCCAACGCCCTGACGTCCTCCACGTGAGACCGGCAATGCCGCGACTTCACAGATACCATCCAGTGCCAGTAAACGTTGTTCCACTTCGCTGAGTGAAATACGTTTCTCTTCAATTTTGACCACCCGCCCGCGTCTGCCCATCAGGCGGAACTGTCCATTTTCGATAAACTGCAGAACGTCATCGAGTAACAGGCCATCATCAGCGTTAATTAGCGGTGAAAACACACGAAATGCGTCGTCTTCTGACTGGAATCTGACGCCGGGAAAGGGCAGCCATGCCACATCATCCTGATGGCGATAGCGCCACGCAAGGATCCCGGTCTCAGTGCTGCCGTAGATCTCATCGGGCCAGACATTTAGCCAGTCAGCAGCCTGCGTGACGTCCTGCCAGGGCAGCATGCCGCCCGCAGACAGAATCAGTTCGACCGGCGGCGGTGTCAGGTTGTGGTCGAGGCGTTTCAGAAACGCCGGGCTGCTGATAAACGCATACCGATGCTCAGCGCTCAGCGCCGCCAGTTGTTCGGCATACCAAAGCATCGCCGCGTGCAGCGGCAGACCTAAGGCCATCGGCAAAAAGATACGGAACGTCAAGCCATACAGATGTTGCGGTACCACTGACGCGACCACCCGGCAACCTGCCAGACGATCGGCAAAGCGTGTAGCGAGCAATGCCGCTTCGCTATCCAGACGAGCGATCGGTTTGATCACGCGTTTCGGCTGGCCGGTCGAACCGGAAGTGAATAGCTCCACAAAGGCGTCACTGCGTATTGCTGGGAACGTGATGTCGTGAGCCACGGATGTCATGGCGGAGCTGACCACCCGCAGCGTTCCCTGCCAGTCCATCGCTTTATCGCTCAGTACGCCGTCAAACAGCAAGTGCTGCTCGTTTAACAACGAAACGCGACAATGTCCTGGGATCACCGGTGTTTTGCCGGCATGGAGCGTTGCCAGCAGCGCGACGATGAATAAATAGCTGTTCTCGAAGCACAATGCCCAGCGTTCACCTTCCTGCTGTCGCAGATATGTTATCAACTGGGCCACATCTTGGCGCAGATGGCCAAGCGTCCAGGTATGCTCTTCCTGCCACGCAACAGGAACGTCGTCCGGACGTGGGGCACAGAGCCATTGAGCGAGTGTGAGGGGCTGCTTCATTGGGTATCTCGTTTTATCACCAGTTGGCGAATTAACCACTCGCCTACCATCAATGTTCCCATTAGCAGATAGGAAACCATGCCGTTCCAGGTGGTCCACAGGGTCATATCGCCATTCAGTGCGGTAAAGAGCGCAACGCTGCCATTGATGATGAAAAAGGCGCACCAGATTTGTGTCACACGGCGCGTATAGCGCACGCCCGCATCGGGCAGATTTGGGTCGCGCAGTCGTGCCAGACGTTCAACAATGGGCATTGCTGACCATAACGATCCACCAAAAACCGACAGCATAACGGCGTTTACCACTACCGGATAAAACAGCAGCAGCTGGTGCGTTTTGAGCAGATAACTGGCAATGCACAAGGTGATACCCGCGACCGCCACTACCTGTGTCACGACGCGCAGCGGCCCCGCCTGTCGCCGGGTCTGGCGAAAGCGTAAAAAAAGGAGTAGCGCCATCAACGGTAGCAACCAGTGCAGACTGTTATGCGCCAGGCCAAACCAGATCAAAAACGGCCAGGCCAGCAACAGTAGACCTGTCAGCAGTTGTACGACTGGCAACGAGCGTGTGCCCGACACGGAGAATTACGCTTCTTTGAGAAGGCGTTCTACCGCATCGACGACATCTTGTACGGTGCGTACTGCTTTGAACTCTTCCGGCTTGATTTTCTTACCGGTTTTCTTTTGCAGATGCACGATCATGTCGACGGCATCGATGCTATCGAGTTCCAAATCTTCGTACAGGCGCGCCTCAGGCTTGATATCTTGCGGGTCAACTTCAAACAGCTTGACCAGCAGCGAGGAGACTTCTGCGTAAATGGCTTTTTGTTCGGTCATAACGGACTATCCTCAGGCACGTTGCGCGTGAATGAAAGATGCCAGCGTGGCGACGGAGAAGAAGTGCTGACGCATTTCTTCGCTCTCTGCTGAGAGGATCACGCCATACTCGTTTTTCACCGCCAGACCCAGCTCCAGGGCATCGATTGAGTCCAGACCTAAGCCATCGCCAAAGAGTGCCGCTTCGGTTTCAATATCATCAGCTGTCAGTTCGTCGAGATTCAATGTCGTTATAATGAGATTTTTGATTTCAAGATAAAGCGCTTGCATCATTAATTCCTGAAAGAGGTAAAGTACCTGGTTGTAATTGAAGCAAAAGATGCCGGTTCAACTGCCTTGCGGCCAGCGCCGGTTCTTGTGAGTTTGCGTCGTAAAATTGGTCGATCTTAACCCGTTCGTGTACTGAAATGGTAAACATCGGTTTTACAGATGGGACGTTGTACCATTGGCTTTCTTTATCCAGCATTTGTTCGCTGCAGTTAATAGTCACTATGCGTAAATCACTGCTGCAGCGCACGGCGATATTCGCCGCACCACGCTGTAACGTCATTGCTTCTCCGGGGCGTGTACGGGTTCCCTCGGGGAAAATTAAAATGGTATCGCCTTGCTCCAGACGTTGCTGGCAAGCGGGCAATAGCGCATCAGCCTGGCTGTTAATCAGATAATCTGCGGCCCGGACTACGCCGCCGAGAAAAGGATTTTTCAGTAGTGCACTTTTCACCAGACAGTCGGTTTCTGGCATGACCGAGGCCAGTAGGACATAGTCGATCAGCGTCGGGTGGTTGGCGACGACAAGACACCCTTGTTCGTTGCGTAAAATGTCTCGCCCTTCAATCTGGTAATCCAGCACGCCAAGCCGCTTCGCCACGGTTAAGAAGAGACGAAAACTGGCGGCGATACTGCGTCTGGCGATACGCCGACGTCGGGCTTTATCCCATACCGCGATCAGCAGGACGTTAAACCAAATCGTAGATAGGAGGAGCCCGCCGAGGCCAAACAGGGCAAAGCAAAAACCGGTCATCACCAGTCGCCATACCCGGTTAAGCCGCAGGATCATCGTGTTCATCACTGACTCCACTGCCACTGTACGCGTTCGCCAGGCAGGGTAAACGCCCTGGCATCTTGTAAGTAATGTTGTAAAAACAACAGGCTTTGCGGCAACGTTGTCTCGTCCTGTGCGCTGTGTGGACGGGTTTCACATTGCCAGCTATCACCGGATTCAATAACCAGCGCGACGGCAAACGGCCACGTTGGCATGTCTGGTGGTAACTGTGGGTGATAAAACTCGGGCAGAAAACCGTCGAAATCGACCATCAATACGCGCTGATATCCCGCCTGCAACAGCCCGATGACTTCGCATAACCCCTGCTGGAATGTATCCCTGCCAGCAGAAAGCGAGGAGGAGACAATCGGTTTTTTTGCGGCGATGGTCAAGTTACCCACAGCAGAGTTATGGACAGAAAGGGCAAAATCGGTCGGTGAGAGCGCTTGCTCAGTCGCAAGAGCGTGTAGGATCCTGTAGTTACGCTCCAGTTCACCATGGCGGCTGGTATACAAAACGGCATTGATATCATGACGGCGTAGCATCGCCAGACCGCAATCGACGGCCAGTTTGCTGCCGGAACTGAGGCGGCGAGCTGTCATCATCGGTAACTCATGGAGCTTAGCCAACGGCGCGGTGGGATCGATGGCGTGCGAAAGCCGTGACCATTCATGCCACTGTTCTGTTTCGCTTAACCCTGGTGCCTTGGCCTGCCAGTCAATAATGTTGAAAGCAAATTTCATCAACGCGTATCCGCGGTAAATCGGTTGTTCCGATTGTTTCTTATTTTTTCTTCTGACATATCAATAAAGTATGCCCAACACCTAAGTTGTCGTGGCGTTCATCTACCTGAAAACCTGCCTGATTCAGATAGTGATAAAACTTCTCTACGCTGTAGAAACGGCTGTTGCCATTCGCCATACAGGTAAAATAAAGCGAAGACGCATTCAGGCTAAATGAGGCCGCCTCAAATTTTTGGGCATCCCAAAACAGCTCCATAATGCACAGCTTCGCGCCCGGTTTCATCACCCGAGCAACGTTGCTTAGCATAGCGATAATTTGTTCCGGGGAAAAACAGTCCAGGAATTGGCTCATCCACCAGATATCAGCGCCGTCAGGTAAAGGCGAGTCGCTAAGCATATCCACAGCATGGAAATTTATGCGATGAGATAATCCTGCATTTTCTATATTTTCGCGGGCAAGTGCAATTTGTTGCGGCAAATCTAAGAGGGTGACTGTAATATTGTCATCATGCTGACAACAACGTAATGCCCATTTTCCGGTATTTCCACCGACATCGTACAGGGTTGCAGGGGCGCTGGCGAATACATATGGCAATGCGGCATCAAATGCGCCATCTGAATAGTAATGATCAAAAGCAAACCAACTTTCACGCGCAGCCAGCGGTAATTGTGATAGCGCAGGATAGATTGTTGGCCAGTCGCCAAAAATTTTTAGTCCCGCGGGTTTTCCATCTTTCAACGCATTTTCAAGATAGAACAATCCTTGGTAGCAAACATCCTGAGTGAAGTCCATATTCACGCGCGTCATGGTGTCATGTAAAAGAAAATGACCGACTTTAGCGAGGTAATAATATCCTTCTTTGTGGGTAATGATTCGCCCACTTAACCCCATATCCAACAGGATGCTGGCGGCATATTCGTTGATGGTGCTGTTTTCGGTAATTTCGTCGAGCGTGGCGCCGCGTTTACCTTGCTTGTCTAGCCAGGTGAGTACTCCCGCATTTCGCAGACACAACGCGGTTTGAAAAAGCATAGGGGCAAAGGCGATACGTTGTGCTTCAGTAATGGCATCCAGTGCGCTAAGCGAATCCTGTTCGTACATGTGGGGACAACCTGTTAAATGGCAGATAATAAGAGTATCGGGCCTTTTCGGCCCGACTTTAGGCATAATTACAGATTGGCGCCGGCTGACAGATTAAGCTGGATGTCTTTATCCAGATTGCGTACCCAGCGGTTATAGTTTTTGTGAATTTTTCCACCAGATGCCTGCAGGTTGAGGCTGCTGTCGTATTTGATGTCATAGCTGGTGGCGGTATAAGTGATACGGACTTCAGCTACATGATCGCGGGTTTGTTGGCGAGCTTTAATAACACCTGGTCCGACTTCAGACATAACCCATTGGCGTTGAATACCGGCTTTCAGGATCGCGGTTTTAACCTGGTCCTGAGTATGCCCCGCGCTCACACTGGTGTGAACTTGATCAATCGGCGCAGTACGTGCACAACCCGCCAGAGCACCGACAACGGCAATGGCCGCAAACCACTTAATATACTGTTTCATTAAAGCTCCCTATCAAAGTACCGTTTATACGTGTTAAATAATAAACTCCGAAATCATGGGCACCTTGTATTGCCTATGATTATATTTAAGCTAAATTAGCATTTTATTTCATATAGTTGGTAGCAAGGTAATGAGATGACCGGATAGTAATATCCCAAGACTTTCTTCAACGGAAATTTTTCAGCATCATCATTGGCGAGAAGTATAGATTTTTAGAGAAAATGTATCAAATAAAATAACCTTTAAAGCTAAGTAGATAGCTTAAGTTAAATGCTTTGGGGGGTATTCATTATTTTTATGCGTTTTGGTAAAGAAACCATCATCTTGACTTATGTATTTTCTTTATAAAAAATGAAATCCCTTTCACTCTTTATTTAAGATAAGCTTCTATATATAACTGCGTTAGCGTCATTTTAACGGTCATATAAAAATATAAAAACTACCTCGGTTGGTAGTTTTTCAGGGAAGCCGGCTTTTGGGCCTGCCGGGCCCCAGCAAAATCGCCAGTTTGCTGCCGCCTGTGGTGGTTTCCATCCAGATTTTACATACGCTGGTTAACGGCACGGAGAGCAACATGCCGACCGGACCGAGCAGCCATCCCCATACCAACAGAGAGAGGAAGACGATTAACGTCGATAATCCCAGCCGATGCCCCATCATTCGGGGTTCGAGAATATTGCCAATCACCATATGCACCACCAGAAACAGTGCGCCAACCAACAGACATTCGTAAATGCCATTAAAAAGCAGTGCCTGGATCATGGGCGGGACGGCGGAAATGACCGAGCCAATGTTGGGCACGTAGTTTAACAGGAATGCCAGTACGCCCCACATCAGAGCAAACTGAATCCCCATCAGTGCCAGTCCCAGCCAGATTATGGCACCGGTCCATAAGCTGAGCAGCGTTTTCAGCGCCAGATAGTGTGACACACCCTTCAGCGCTCGATGTAGCCCCGCAATGTGGATTTGCGGATTATTCAACGCAAAACGCATCTTATAGGGGACATGACGCACCTCAAACAGCATAAAAACTACCGTCATCACCAGCAGAAAGACGCTGGCCATGGCACCAGAAAGACTCGTCATCAGCGTGGTTGTGAAGGTCATCAGCTTGTCAGAGTCCATGCGTTGCAGTATACGTTCCGGGGACATATGCAGATTCAGAAAAGGCACCATCTCTTGCAAATACAGAACCTTGCGCGTTAGCTCCTTATTGTATTTTGGCAGCAGGTCCATGAATTCAGTGATTGACGACGCCAGCACGCCAACCAACGCCGTAAGAACGATCAGCATCACCACCACGACTAAGGTAATAGCGATTGGGCGACCGACTCCCCGGCGGATAAACCAGGTGACCAGTGGATTCAATACAATGGCAAAAAAGAGGGCCAGCAGCAGCTGCACAATGATATCCGCCGCAGCATGGATACCTGCGAGGATCACCACCAGAGCGGCCAGTTTGAGCAAAATGTGCAAACCCGTTTTATCGGGCTGGGTGGTTATCATGTCTTCTTCCTGTTTGCGTTTTTGCATTAAGTGTAGCGGCTGGCTTGCGACTGATATTCCTAAACTGGCTACTGATTTCTGCTCTGCAACATGGTAGAAATGAAACACTGTTGTGAAAACGTGGTGACCCTCCATGCCCGAACCCGTCGCTGAACCGACGCTTAGCGGTTTACGCCTGAACCTGCGTATTGTTTCTGTGGTGATGTTTAACTTCGCCAGCTACCTGACCATCGGCCTGCCGCTCGCGGTGTTGCCTGGCTACGTCCATGATGTAATGGGATTTAGTGCTTTCTGGGCTGGGCTGGTCATCAGCCTGCAATATTTCGCTACGCTGCTGAGCCGTCCACATGCCGGTCGCTATGCCGATCTGCTGGGGCCAAAGAAGATTGTGGTATTTGGGCTGTGCGGCTGCTTTTTAAGTGGCCTGGGCTATTTACTGGCGGGATCAACGAACGGCTGGCCGTTGGCCAGTCTGCTGCTGCTATGTCTGGGGCGCGTGATTCTCGGGATCGGGCAAAGCTTTGCCGGGACCGGCTCTACGCTGTGGGGCGTGGGGGTGGTTGGCTCAATGCACATCGGACGGGTGATTTCCTGGAATGGTATCGTGACCTATGGCGCGATGGCGATAGGCGCGCCGCTGGGTGTTCTGTTTTATGCCTGGGGTGGCTTACAGGGGCTGGCGCTGACCGTGATGGGCGTGGCACTGTTGGCAATCCTGCTGGCGCTCCCTCGTCCGGCGGTGAAGGCCAGCAAAGGCAAACCGTTGCCATTTCGCGCGGTGCTTGGGCGCGTCTGGTTGTATGGTATGGCGCTGGCCCTGGCCTCCGCCGGATTTGGGGTAATCGCTACCTTCATTACCTTGTTCTATGATGCCAAAGGCTGGGATGGCGCCGCATTCGCGCTGACGCTTTTTAGCTGCACGTTTGTTGGTACTCGTTTGTTGTTCCCAAATGGTATCAACCGTTTAGGCGGGCTGAATGTGGCGATGATCTGCTTTAGCGTCGAGATTGTCGGGCTGTTACTGGTCGGGATGGCTTCGATGCCGTGGATGGCGAAAATCGGCGTTCTGCTGGCCGGGGCTGGGTTCTCACTGGTTTTCCCGGCGCTGGGCGTGGTGGCGGTAAAAGCCGTTCCGCAGCAAAATCAGGGTGCTGCGCTGGCGACCTACACGGTGTTTATGGATTTATCGCTGGGGGTTACCGGGCCGCTGGCCGGGCTGGTCATGACGTGGGCGGGTGTGCCGGTTATCTATCTGGCAGCGGCAGGGCTGGTAGCGGTGGCGTTATTGCTGACCTGGCGGTTAAAAAAACGGCCTCAGGTGGTGTCACCGGAGGCCGCGTCATCGTCTTAACCGTTACTGGATAACCAGCGTGTTAATGATGTTTTCTGCGGTCGTCTGCGCTTTTTGCTGATCGTCAGCAGGCAGCGTGATTTGCAGCGTCAGCAGTTGGTTGTCCACTTTACCCAACACCACGGAAGAGTATGCGGTCTGGCCTTTGGCCGAGATGATGCTGTCTAACTGCTGCAGCGTGTGGCCTTTCAGCTCAATAGATTTATTGGTGACGACCTGCAGCTGCGGATCACGGCTACGCTGCTGATCTTCCAGACGTTTTGCCAGCACGGCCAGATCTTCGTTGGTGTTGTCGCCAACAATCACAATCACCGCTTTCTGGCCGGTTGCGTCAGAATATACGTGCATATTGTTCGCCTGGGTGCCCAGCTTGCCGCTTTGATCGGTCATATCCGCTGGCAGGGAAAAACTGAGTTTGCCGTCCAGCAGGCTGACCGGTTGTCCGGTGGCGTTACTTTCTGCGGCAGCACCCTCGGCTGGCGCTTTTGTATCGCTATTATCACAGGCCGCAAGCCCCATAACCAGCAGGCCAATACCGACATATTTAACCAGATTGCGCATTGACTTCTTCCTTTCGATAAACGGCCATAACGGCTCATTCGTCCATCTTATCACAACTCGGAAAATGAACCTTTAACTCGTCTGCAATGCAGAGATTTCAGATTTATCTGCCAGCCTTTTCAGTAACATATTCAGCAACACGCCATACATTGGCAGGAAGAAAATAATGCTGATCAGCACTTTGAAGCAGTAATCGACCAGTGCGATTTCCATCCAGTGCTCGGCCATAAAGGCATCCGGGCTACGCCAGAAAGCGATAAAGAAGAAGGCCAACGTATCGCTGATATTGCCAAACAGCGTGGACGCCGTCGGTGCCAGCCACCAGCGAGGGTTCTGACGCAGGCGGTTAAAGACATGCACATCCAGAATTTGTCCCAGCGCGTAGGCCATAAAGCTGGCGGCGGCGATACGGGCGACAAACAGGTTAAAGTGCAGCAGTGCGCCGAATCCTTGCCACGATCCCATATAGAACAGTGATGAAACGACATAGGAGATCAGCAGCGCGGGGATCATAACCGCAAAGATGATACGTCGAGCCAGCGGCGCGCCAAAAATACGCACGGTCAGGTCGGTCGCGAGGAAAATAAACGGAAAGCTAAACGCGCCCCATGTGGTATGGAAACCAAAAATGGAGATTGGAAGCTGCACCAGATAGTTGCTGGAGGTGATCACCAGCAGATGAAATAGCGATAGCCAGAACAACGCTTTTACGCGCTGAGTTTGTGTAAACGGAGTCATATTGTGACCTTTTTGTTGGATGGGGTGAGGGAACCCAATAAAAAACCGTCGCATGATACTGCTTTAAGAGCACATTGCAATGGTTGTTTTTCACGCAATCGTTAACCTGATTGGCTTACGCCACAACAGAGCGTAAAATAACGCCGTTTTTGTATGAATGAGACGACGATGAGCGACCTGTTTACTTCCCCCGACCATACTCTTGATGCCCAGGGGCTGCGCTGCCCGGAACCGGTAATGATGGTACGTAAAACCGTACGCGGCATGCAGGCCGGTGAAACGCTGCTGATTGTCGCCGACGATCCGGCAACAACCCGCGATATTCCTGGCTTCTGTACCTTTATGGAACATGAGCTGGTGGCCAAAGAGACCGACTCGCTGCCGTACCGCTATCTGGTGCGCAAAGGCCAGTAATCTTGTTATGCCGGATGGCGCTAACGCTTATCCGGCCTATAAAGACTGAGTAACCTGTAGGCCTGATAAGCGAAGCGCCATCAGGCGAGAAACAGGCACTACCCTTTACGCAACAACCGCAGCGCGTTCGCGGTCACCAGCACCGTCGCCCCCGTATCCGCCAGCACCGCCAGCCACAGTCCGGTTATCCCGAGCAGCGTGGTGACGAGGAAAATCCCCTTCAGACCCAGCGCAATCGCAATGTTCTGGCGAATATTGGCGTGGGTGGCCCGCGCCAGCTGAATCATTTGCACCAGACCACGCAGACGGTTGTGGGTCAGAGCGGCATCGGCGGTCTCCAGCGCGACGTCGGTCCCGCTTCCCATCGCAATACCAATTGTGGCCGCTTTCATTGCCGGAGCGTCGTTGATGCCGTCGCCGACCATCGCCAGCGGCGACTGTTGGTTAAGATGGGTAACGGCCTGCACCTTATCTTCCGGCAAGAGTCCCGCTTTGAATTCGAGACCCAGTTCACCGGCAATGGCGGCGGCCGCACGCGGGTTATCACCGGTCAGGATCACGCCTTTCACACCTATCTGATTAAGCTCGCTGATGGCGCTGCGAGCGTCATCGCGCAGCGTGTCCTGTAGGGCCAGTACGCCGAGAACGGTATCGTTACGCAGCACCAACACCACCGTTTGGCCCGCGCTTTCCAGCTCGCTAATCTGCCCGGCAAAGGCGTCGGCAGGCTGCTTACCAGCGGCGCAAATCAGTACGCGTTCGCCGTTGACCAGCGCTTCAATTCCAGAGCCAACCAGCGCCCGTTGCTCTTTTGCGACAGGAATAGTCAGCTCGCGCGTTTGTGCTTCCCGAACAATTGCTTGTGCCAGCGGGTGCGTCGCGCCTTGCTCTACCGCTGCCGCCAGTGCCAGCAATTCAGCCTCACCAATACCGCTTGCCGGATGAATCGCCGTGACGCGTGGTTTACCGACGGTCAGGGTGCCGGTTTTATCAAACGCCACCTGCGTGACTCTACCCAACTGTTCCAGCGCGGCTCCGCCTTTGATTAATGCCCCACGACGCGCCGCAGCGGCCAGACCAGAGGTAATGGCTGCGGGCGTTGAAATCACCAATGCACAAGGGCAGCCAATCAGCAGCAGCGTCAGCCCTTTATAAATCCACTCCTGCCAGGATGCGGCAAAAAGCAGTGGCGGTACGAGGGTGACCAGCAGCGCAACCGCCATAATGGCTGGAGTGTAAATCCGGCTGAAACGGTCAATGAAGCGCTCAATGGGAGCGCGGCGTTCTTCCGCTTCTTCAATCAGCTTCAGAATACGGTCAATCGCGCTGGCACCCGGCTCGGAGAGCACTTCCAGCGTAACCAGACGGTCCACGCTGGTGGCACCCGCCGGGACTTTCTCGCCGGTGGCGCGTTCAACCGGGATCGATTCGCCGGTCAGGGCGCTCTCATCAAAGCTGGCAAAGCCGGAGACCAGTTTGCCGTCGGCAGGTAAACGCCCACCCGCGGCAACCTCAATAACATCGCCAGGCCGGAGGGTATTGATAGCCACCTCTTCGCGCTCGCCGTTACGCAGGCGTGTGGCGGTTTCCGGTTTGAGCGCCATCAGTGCGCTGACCCCTTTACGGGCGCGGCTGGCGGCCCAACCTTCCAGACGCTCGCCAATTAAAAACAGCAGCAGCACCATAGCGGCTTCCGCCGTCGCGCCGATAAACAGTGCGCCAATGGCGGCGACGCTCATCAACGTTTCAATGGCAAAGTAGCTGCCGGTTTTCATCAGACGCAGGGCCTGACGGGCAATGGGATACAGGCCGACCAGCGTGGTGGCGATAAACGCTATCTGACCGAAGGGATGATTGAACTGCTCCAGCCCCCAGCTAATCGCCATCATAATAATCAGCGAAATCAGCGGCAGGTTTTCTTTAAAACGTGACTCGGGTGCGGCGTCCGTCGCGTGCTCATCGCGCAGGGTATAGCCTGCTTTTTGCACCGCGTTTTCAACTTGCTGGCGGATATCGGAACCGGCATCGACCACCAGTTTTTCAGTGGCGAACAGAACCTGGACCTGGTTGACGCCGCTGACCTGGCGGACCGCATTCTCTACTTTGCGGGCGCAAGCTGCGCAGTCCATGCCTGCCACTTTCCAGGAATAGCGGGTACCTATTACGGTATCGGATACGGTTGGTGTAGTGGAGCAGCTTCCTTCGCAGCAGCAGTCATCCGCCTTTTGTGGTGCAGGAGCTGGCTTGAAAGAAGAGAATTGTGGGACTTTTTTGCCACGGGTATCGGGTGTCGACATGGCATCCTCCGGTTGATAATCATTTCGTATTAACCGGAGGATACACTCTGGAGTCGACTCCAGAGTCAAGCGTTTTAAAGATACAACGAACGAACAATCAGGAAATGTCCGGCGAAGTAGCAGGCGGCGGCAATGGCGTTATCAGCGCGGAAGCGGCGACGGTAATGGCTACCCAGCCAGACAATGTTGCCGATGAACAGGAGGGATGCGCCCATAAATGCCGACAGCGCCGGGGCGGTCGGTCGAAAGAACCACAGTTCACCGGCCATCCAGACCATCATCAGCGTGATGCCGATAAAGGTGCAGATAGCGACACGCAGCTCTTCCAGACGCGTCCAGATCACGGCGATCAGCAACGCCCCCAGCACTACCAGCACCAACGGCAAAGGCCAGAAGAACGACAGCGTCATTTGGCTGGCGAAGTAGATGGTATACAGCAGATGCGACAGGAAGAATGCCCCCACGGCGTACAGCAGGCGTTGGCGCGGTAACAGCGTCAGCGCATCGCCCAGCAGCGAGGCAAGCAGGCCAGCCAGCACCAGATAGCTGATAGCGTTAAACATTGGCGCCTGCCAGGCCAGCAGTGCCAGCAGGAGTAACGTCAGGGGCTTAAAGACCCAGCGTTGCCAGGCAGGTCCACGATAGGAAGCATCCACGAACAACCATGCGGAAAGACAGACAGCGATAAACGACCAAAGCATCTTAGTTCCTTGAATTCGTTATTTTTTCGTAAGCGGGGTGCTCACGGCTCTACTGTCCAGTGTAGAGGTCGACACAGCCAGATGACAACACCATAACAGGCGATGTATGCTTATTTCCGCATTTTCTGATGGGTTAATAATATGAGCAAACCACCACTTTTTTTCATTGTTATCATTGTCTTAATCGTTATCGCTGCGTCGTTTCGCTTTGTTCAGCAGCGGCGAGAAAAAGCCGATAATGATGCGGCGCCGCTGGTGCAAAAGCAGGTGGTGGTAAGTAACAAACGGGAAAAACCGCTAAACGATCGGCGATCCCGTCAGCAGGAAGTAACCCCGGCAGGAACCAGCATGCGCTATGAAGCCAGCTTTAAGCCACAAAACGGGGGGATGGAGCAGACGTTTCGTCTGGATGCCCAGCAGTACCACGCGTTAACGGTCGGGGATAAAGGCACGCTGAGTTACAAAGGTTCGCGATTTGTTGATTTTACGCATGGGCAATAAAGCCGATCGGCACTGTATTTATCTTGCCAGTGCCGATAATAAATTCAACTGAAATATATAACACTATTCAAATATAGTTATTATCTATTCTTCTGTGAAAATAACGTTGGCATTATGTTTTTTTGTGTGACTAAAATATCGATTGTATCACTATTCTGCTATCCGCCTTTCACTATCCTATTATTCCAACGTTGTCGCATGAATATAAACATGTAATTTAAATGGCTAAGGAATTGAAATGGCGAATACAATGTGGTTGACCTTGAATGGGCAGGCGCAGGGATTGATTTCTGCTGGCTGTGCATCGGTAAATTCGATAGGAAATAAATCACAAACGGCCCACCGTGATCAGATAATGGTCATGACAGTGAATCATGGCATGAGTCGGGTACAAAATGTGAACCATCAATGTTTGACGTTTATAAAGCCAGTAGATAAATCCTCGCCGTTATTAGGGAAAGCCATAACTGACAATGAAACATTGAACTGTGAATTTAGCTTCTATCGCACGAGTCCTGCGGGTTTAAATGAGTGTTATTACGCGATAAAACTTATCAATGCCAGAATATCCAGCATCCATTTACAGGTGCCTCATACTATCGATGACAGTGCGGGTCAGCCAGAAGAAGTCATTGAGCTTTCCTATGAGTCAATTACCTGGGATCACATTATGGCGGGAACCAGTGCATACAGCCTTTGGGATGAGCGAATTTATTAAGGAATAATGATGGAAAGGTATTATGACTGGATAGGAAATCACCGTGAAGATATTCTTAGAGGAAATAACTGGCAACGTAATCAGTGTATTGAGAACGAAATCAGAACGCTGAAAAATAATCTGAATAGCAATACACAACACATTATGCTGCTAACGCTTGAAGAGGCGCAGGGCGTGATTGATGATTTGCTGGGCAGCAAATCTGTCAGTTTTTCGACCAATTATGCAGGTAATATCAAAGATGCGGCTGATGCGACTAAAAAGCTGTCGAAGCTTTTTTCTTATCAACAGGCCGGAAAGATTGTCTTCACTTTAAAAGGCCTTGGGATTAAAGCAACGCAATATGCTTATCAGGGAAAGCTGTATGTGAAGATTACGGGCTACCCTTCTCTGCGGCGCATTCTTAACGGAACCCGTTACCGGATAAATCATCCTAAAGTACTTGAAGTGGGCATTGGCAGCGCCGGGTTTCGAAATGGCATAATGTCAGGGGCCAAATTCTGTATCTGGTTTTCCGCATGCTGGCGGTTGATTGAGCTGGCCTTTAAATCAGAGTATGACGTTGCCGCATTGCTGGGAAACGTGACGATGGATGTGGCGAAGGTGATTGTGAGTGTTTTTGTCTCGCAATCAGTGGGTAGTACTCTTGGGTTAGCTGTACCTCTATTGTTCTCTAGCGCCGCCGTTCCGGTTTGGGGAGAAATTGTCGGTGTCGTTGTATTAGGTTTTATTATTACCTGGTCTCTGAATGAAGTGGACAACAAATATGAGCTATCAGACAAACTGATAGCGTGTATTCGTGAGGGACTTAAAGAACGGCAAAGAATCGAAGAGAGGAACATCCAACGGCTGGGGTACAGAAGCTCCCTTTATGGCGGAAATTATTGACATGAAGCATAATATTAATCTGGTGAATATTAAGAAAAGATGCAACTTATTTCTCTGTATATTCATTTTTGGGGGGGGGACTTGGGTGGAGTATATTGCCAGCGTACCGGATCTCACCGATCTCATTGAATCCAGAAGCATCGTCTATTTTTTCTGGGGTTCATTTTGCATGTTTTTCATGATTCCGGTGACGGGTTGCTTTACTTTGGGCACTGCCTATCTGGCTTTTGCGAAAAGCATGCAGCCGCCAAAATTCTTCGACAGGACATTTACCATTGTTTTCCACGTCGCGGGGGTAGGATTTGTTATTGGTAATATTTTCTCTTTTATTGTTATTTTTTATCCTCTTGGTACTAACTATGTTTTATGTGAGCGTCCAGGCCCGACGTCTGGCACCTATTACACCCGGACCGAAGAGATTTGCGAGCAGGTGAAACACCTGCGGAAAACAAGAGCCAGTAAAGATATTCCAAAACTGAAAGATCAACTGGACGGTATATTACCACCGTGATGGTGAGTTGCAGGCCCAGCCCGGCCCGCAACGTGCCGCCGGGCGAAAAGATCACAGCTACTTCTTCAACTGATCTTTAATCTTCTTCTGCCACACCAGTAGCTCAAAGACGCCGAACAGAAAAATACGGATTTTCTCTCCGTTGGTCATCTGCGGGCCATCTTTAGGCATGGTGCTTTTTAGCAGCGCCAGCTGCATGCCATGCATCAGCACCATAAATATCAGTGCGACGTTAACGAAGATGTTAAGCGGGCGTGGAAAGGGTTGGAAAATATTCAGTAGTAAAAATGCCCAGACGCACAGCATCAGCAGGCGTCCCAGGTTAATCAGCATCGTGTTCTCCTCGTGCTTCACGTTGGTACAGGCGATAGGCGACCTGTCCGGCGACTTTCTCACGGTATAGCGACCAGTTCACCGGAACCGGCGGTAAGCCGTTTTCTACTTCGCTTTCAACGTAAATATACGCTTCATTTGCCAGCCAGCCATGAGTTTCCAGAAGAGTTAATGTTTCTTCCAGTAATCCTTTGCGAAACGGCGGGTCAACAAATACCACGTTATGCGGCGTACCTGCCTGAGCCAAAAATGTCAGCGTATTGGTATTGACGACGCGGGCATGGGAGGCTTTTAGCGTGGCGAGATTCTTTTGTAGCTGCTGAGATACCGCGCGATCCATCTCCAGAAGCGTCGCATTTGCCGCATAGCGAGAGAGGGCTTCCAGCCCCAGCGCGCCGCTGCCGGCGAAGCAGTCCAGACAGTGAGCATCGACCATTACCGGGGCCAGCCAGTTAAACAACGTTTCGCGCACACGGTCGGTGGTCGGACGTAAGCCGGGGCTGTCCGGAACCGGGAGTTTACGGCCACGCCATTGCCCGCCAATAATGCGGATCTGGCCGCTACCAGAGTGATTCGGTTTTTTCATTTCTATTATTGCTCAATCCGCCTATAGCATGTCATTCCAGGCGGTGATGTGAGTTAAGTTAACCCGTCGCCTTTCAAGTTACCTCTTCGTTGGCTGCACTTACTCACTCGAATCACTTACTAAAAGTAAGCTCATCGGGATTCGTGCGCTTGCCGCCTTGACGTAACTCGAAATTCATTGGGTATAAGTGATAGACTATTTCATCATTTTTTTAGCTGCTATGTACATAGCGTTGACGCTGTGCCATGAAGCAACAGCGGGGGAGTGTAGTCGCAAATGGCGAAAGAGAAAAAACGTGGCTTTTTTTCCTGGCTGGGCTTTGGTCAAAAAGAGCAGGCACCGGAAAACGAGACAGAAGTAAAAAACGAAGAACAACAACCGGTTGCTGAAGAAACTACCGTCGTTGACGAACAACCGCACGTCGAGGAAACCCGTAGCGAGGCTGAAACGCAAGCCTTTGCAGCTGAAGTCGTTGAAGTAACTGAACAGGTTGCGGAAATCGAAAAACTGCAGCCGGAAGAAGAACCTGTCGCCGAACAAGCGCAGCCGGAGATTGAGCCGGTTGCTGAACCCGTTGCTGAAACTGTAGTGGAAACGCCAGCAGCGGTGGTTATCGAACGCGAAGAATTGCCGCTGCCGGAAGAGGTGAAAACTGAAGAAGTTTCTGCCGAAGAATGGCAGGCCGAAGCGGAAACCGTGGAAATCGTTGAGGCGGCTGAAGAAGAAGCTGAAAACGAACCGCAACTGACCGACGAAGAGCTGGAAGCACAGGCGCTGGCCGCTGAGGCTGCTGAAGAAGCGGTTATGGTGGTGCCGGTAGAAGAACCTGCTGTAGAAGAACCGGTAGAAGAAGAGGTGGTCCAGGAGCAGGAAAAACCAACCAAAGAAGGTTTCTTTGCGCGTCTGAAACGCAGCCTGCTGAAAACAAAAGAAAACCTCGGTTCCGGATTTATCAGTCTGTTCCGTGGTAAAAAAATCGACGATGATCTGTTTGAAGAGCTGGAAGAGCAGCTGCTGATCGCTGATGTGGGTGTAGAAACGACCCGCAAGATCATTGCGAATCTGACGGAAGGCGCCAGCCGTAAGCAGCTTAAAGATGCGGAAGCGCTGTACGGTCTGTTGAAAGAAGAGATGGGCGAGATTCTGGCGAAGGTTGACGAACCGCTGAACGTTGATGGCAAAACACCATTTGTTATCTTAATGGTTGGCGTCAACGGCGTGGGCAAAACCACCACTATTGGTAAGCTGGCGCGTCAGTTTGAGCAGCAGGGTAAATCGGTAATGCTGGCGGCAGGTGATACTTTCCGTGCGGCGGCGGTAGAACAGCTGCAGGTTTGGGGTCAGCGTAACAACATCCCGGTGATTGCTCAGCATACTGGCGCGGATTCCGCGTCCGTTATCTTTGATGCCATCCAGGCGGCGAAGGCGCGTAACGTAGACGTGCTGATCGCTGATACCGCAGGGCGTTTGCAGAATAAATCGCACCTGATGGAAGAATTGAAAAAAATCGTTCGCGTCATGAAGAAGCTGGACGAAGATGCGCCGCATGAAGTTATGCTGACTATCGACGCCAGCACCGGGCAGAATGCGATAAGCCAGGCCAAACTGTTCCATGAAGCGGTGGGCTTAACCGGTATCACCCTGACCAAGCTGGACGGTACGGCGAAGGGCGGGGTTATCTTCTCGGTAGCCGATCAGTTTGGCATCCCTATCCGCTATATCGGTGTGGGCGAACGTATCGAGGATTTACGTCCGTTTAAAGCGGACGATTTTATAGAGGCACTTTTTGCCCGAGAGGATTAACAATGATTCGCTTTGAACATGTCAGCAAGGCCTATCTCGGTGGGAGACAAGCGCTGCAGGGAGTGACCTTCCATATGCAGCCTGGCGAGATGGCGTTTCTGACCGGCCACTCCGGCGCGGGGAAAAGTACCCTGCTGAAGCTGATTTGTGGAATTGAACGGCCCAGCGCCGGGAAAATCTACTTTAGCGGGCATGACATCAGCCGTTTGAAAAACCGTGAAGTGCCGTTTCTGCGTCGTCAGATTGGCATGATTTTTCAGGATCACCACCTGTTGATGGACAGAACCGTGTTTGACAACGTGGCAATCCCGCTAATCATCGCGGGTGCCAGCGGGGACGATATTCGTCGTCGCGTGTCAGCGGCGCTGGATAAGGTCGGGCTGTTGGACAAAGCGAAAAACTTCCCGATTCAGCTCTCCGGCGGTGAACAACAACGCGTCGGCATCGCCCGTGCGGTGGTGAACAAACCTGCGGTGCTGCTGGCGGATGAACCAACGGGGAACCTGGATGACGCGCTGTCAGAAGGGATCCTTCGCCTGTTCGAAGAGTTTAACCGCGTCGGGGTCACGGTATTAATGGCCACGCACGATATTGGCCTGATCTCCCGTCGCTCCTATCGCCAAATGGTTCTGAGCGATGGACATCTGCATGGAGGCCTGGCGCATGAATAGACGTGACGCTATTAACCAAATCAAACAGTTCGGTGGCCGACTGGATCGCTTTCGTAAATCGGGCGGTGCGCCGGGTGACGGCGGTCGCAACGCGCCAAAGCGTGCGAAAGCCGCGCCAAAGCCGAATTCGCGTAAAACCAATGTCTTTAACGAGCAGGTACGTTATGCGTTTCAGGGCGCGTTACAGGACCTGAAAAGCAAGCCGCTGGCGACGTTTCTGACGGTGATGGTCATTGCCATCTCCCTGACGCTGCCAAGCGTGTGCTACATGGTTTATAAGAACGTAAACCATGCGGCAAGCCAGTATTATCCGTCTCCGCAGATCACCGTTTACCTGCAAAAAACGCTGGATGATGATGCGGCGGCGCGGGTGGTTGGTCAGTTGCAGGCCGAGCAGGGCGTGGAGAAAGTGAATTATCTTTCTCGTGACGACGCGCTGGGTGAATTCCGCAACTGGTCTGGCTTTGGCGGCGCGCTGGATATGCTGGAAGAGAACCCGCTTCCGGCCGTGGCGGTTGTTATCCCGAAACTGGACTTCCAGGGTACGGAGTCGCTGAACACGCTGCGTGACCGCATCGCACAAATCAACGGTATTGATGAAGTGCGAATGGATGACAGCTGGTTCGCTCGCCTGGCGGCGCTGACGGGCCTTGTCGGACGCGTTTCCGCGATGATTGGCGTGCTGATGGTGGCGGCGGTCTTCCTCGTCATCGGTAACAGCGTGCGGCTGAGTATTTTTGCGCGTCGCGATACCATTAACGTGCAAAAACTGATTGGCGCGACGGATGGATTTATCCTGCGTCCGTTCCTCTACGGCGGTGCACTGCTCGGTTTTTCCGGTGCATTTCTTTCACTGATTTTGTCAGAAATTTTGGTGATGCGTCTGTCGTCAGCGGTAACTGAAGTGGCGCAGGTTTTTGGAACCAAGTTTGATATCAATGGCTTATCATTCGACGAGTGCCTGTTATTGCTGCTGGTGTGCTCAATGATTGGCTGGGTGGCAGCCTGGCTTGCCACGGTTCAACATTTACGCCACTTTACCCCCGATTAAAAAATCTCTGGTATAATCTTTCCCTGCACTGAGTAGTTCGCTCTGCAGGGAAAGAGTCCCTGTGATCTCTTCCCGGCGTATTCATTGTGATGTCACATTTTGTGCGTAATCTATACACATTACGACATGGAACTTGTGGATAAAATCACTGTCTGATAAAAGATTGAATGATATTCTCGTTGCTCATAAGCTCTGGCATGGTTGTTGCTACTGGTTTTTGTTAATTAGTTTTTAGCCAATGCGCCAGATGAAAAGATTGAGAGGATTTGAATGACCAAAGAAATGCAAAATTTAGCTTTAGCCCCTGTTGGTAACCTGGAATCTTACATCCGGGCTGCGAACGCGTGGCCGATGTTGTCGGCTGACGAGGAGCGGGCACTGGCTGAAAAGCTGCATTACCAGGGCGATCTGGAAGCAGCTAAAACGCTGATCCTGTCTCACCTGCGCTTTGTTGTTCATGTTGCTCGTAATTATGCGGGCTATGGCCTGCCGCAGGCGGATCTGATTCAGGAAGGTAATATCGGCCTGATGAAAGCCGTGCGCCGTTTCAACCCGGAAGTGGGTGTGCGCCTGGTTTCCTTCGCCGTGCATTGGATCAAAGCTGAGATCCACGAATACGTCCTGCGTAACTGGCGTATCGTTAAAGTTGCGACCACCAAAGCACAGCGTAAGCTGTTCTTTAACCTGCGTAAAACCAAGCAGCGTCTGGGCTGGTTTAACCAGGACGAAGTTGAAATGGTTGCTCGCGAGCTGGGTGTTTCCAGCAAAGACGTGCGCGAAATGGAATCCCGTATGGCGGCACAGGACATGACGTTTGACATGTCTTCAGACGATGAGTCTGACAGCCAGCCGATGGCCCCGGTGCTGTATCTGCAGGATAAATCTTCTAACTTTGCCGACGGCATTGAAGAAGATAACTGGGAAGATCAGGCCGCGAACAAACTGACCCACGCAATGGAAGGTCTGGACGAGCGTAGCCAGGACATCATTCGTGCCCGTTGGCTGGACGAAGACAACAAGTCGACGTTGCAGGAACTGGCCGATCGCTACGGCGTTTCCGCTGAACGTGTTCGTCAGCTTGAAAAGAACGCCATGAAAAAACTGCGCGCGGCGATCGAAGCGTAATCTTCGCGCATTGCCAATGAACCCTCGAATGTGAATTCGGGGGTTTTGTTTTTTGTAGGCCGGATAAGGCGTTTACGCTGCCATCCGGCAACACCTTTGCCCGATGGCGCTTTGCTTATCGGGCCTACGACCTTTCCTCCCCTCCCCAGATACGAATTTGTTATCTGGATGTAAATTTAGCTATTCCAAAATAATAAAAATCGGGTATGTTTTAGCAGAGTATGCTGCTAAAGCACGGGTGGCTATCCAATAATCGAAATAAAGTGCTGAACAACAACATCACAACACACGTAATAACCACAATAATGGGGATTGTCAGGATGAATATGAAGGGTAAAGCGTTATTGGCAGGATGTATCGCCCTGTCTTTGAGCAATATGGCGTTTGCTAAGGATATTAAAGTTGCCGTCGTCGGCGCGATGTCCGGTCCGGTAGCGCAGTATGGCGATCAGGAATTTACTGGCGCAGAGCAGGCGATTGCAGATATCAACGCCAAAGGCGGCGTGAAAGGCGACAAACTGGTCATGGTGAAATATGACGATGCCTGTGACCCGAAACAAGCGGTAGCGGTAGCTAACAAAGTGGTCAACGACGGGATTAAATATGTTATCGGCCACCTGTGCTCGTCTTCCACTCAGCCTGCGTCAGATATCTATGAAGACGAAGGCATTCTGATGATCACCCCAGCGGCAACGGCGCCTGAGCTGACCGCGCGCGGCTATAACCTGGTGATGCGTACCACCGGTCTGGATTCCGATCAGGGACCAACCGCTGCCAAATATATCGTTGAAAAAGTGAAGCCGAAGCGCATTGCGATCGTTCACGACAAACAACAGTACGGCGAAGGCCTGGCGCGTTCCGTGCAGGACAACCTCAAGAAAGCCAACGCTGACGTGGTGTTCTTCGACGGGATCACCGCTGGCGAGAAAGATTTCTCTACGCTGGTGGCGCGTCTGAAGAAAGAGAATATCGATTTCGTTTACTACGGTGGTTACCACCCGGAAATGGGACAGATTCTGCGCCAGGCACGCGCTGCGGGTCTGAAAACCCAGTTTATGGGGCCAGAAGGGGTAGCGAACGTGTCGTTGTCTAACATCGCGGGTGAGTCTGCAGAAGGCTTACTGGTAACGAAACCGAAGAACTACGATCAGGTTCCGGCGAACAAACCGATCGTGGACGCGATAAAAGCCAAGAAACAGGATCCGAGCGGCGCATTCGTATGGACCACCTACGCCGCGCTGCAATCCTTGCAGGCAGGTCTGAACCAGTCTGACGACCCGGCTGAAATTGCCAAATACCTGAAAGCAAACTCAGTGGAAACCGTAATGGGGCCGCTGTCATGGGATGCGAAGGGCGATCTGAAAGGCTTCGAATTCGGCGTGTTTGACTGGCATGCAAACGGGACGGCGACCGACGCCAAATAATTTTCCTGGCGCCTTTCGCGCTGCAGATGCGTTGGCTACGTTATTCAACCCCGGTCACTTACTTATGTAAGCTCCCGGGGACTTCATAACTTGCCGCCTTCCTGCAACGTGAAATTCTTGGAAAATTGCGAGATGGTTTTTTATTTTTTGCTCCCAGCATGTAGGCCGGATAAGCGTCAGCGCCATCCGGCTTTTTTATCTTTTTTCCCAGCCATTCTCCTGGGCTGTAAACCCTAACGCCTGCATAAACGCGGCCATCACGCAGCGGTCTTCAACGCCGACGTCGGCCATCCACCATGAACTCACGTCAGGGTTTTCCCGGATGACTTCTTCGATCAAATACTGCCCGACGCCGCGACGGCGGGTGATATCGCGTACGCGCAATGAATCTAATGCACCTTGCGTGCCGCTCAGGGTTACGCGAACTGCGCCTAACAGACGCTCGTTAAAGCGTGCGGCGTAGATCCGGTGCGTTTCATCTACGCTTAACGATGAGGCGGAATATTCCGGCCAGATTTTGCCCAGATCAATCTGGTCCTGGTCGCTAAAGTTATCTAAACGAACGATGGTCAGCTTCATTAACAGCATGTCCAAATCACAAAAGATGGAATGAGTGTACCGAAATAATTCGCCCGGATGCTTTCTCTTTTTTATGTGAATAACCAGATTAATAATTTTGTAACAACGGTAATGACAGTTTGAAACCGTAGAGATTGAAAAACAGGCAGAATAATACCCTGGAATGCAGCATTTTATTCGGCTCTTTGTACCGTTATTTTATGCTGACAAACGTGCTTTTTTTTGTTTATCTATAGTGAAAAGCAGAATATTATCTTTTCTTAATCGACTGAAAAATAGAGATTTTAGCCTGATTTTGCTTAAAAAACTGCGCTAAACCATTAATGAGACTGGTAAAAATAGTGTAGTTCAAAAAAAGCACAGACTGCTTTTTAACCACATAAATACAAAATATTAATTACGTCACGAATGGGGATTCAGGTAATGAAACGGAATGCGAAAACAATCATCGCAGGGGTGATAGCACTGGCAATGTCACACGCGGTCATGGCGGAAGATATCAAGGTCGCTGTTGTCGGCGCGATGTCAGGTCCGGTCGCGCAGTGGGGCGATATGGAATTTAATGGCGCACGTCAGGCCATTAAAGATATCAATGCCAAAGGCGGGGTCAAAGGCGACAAACTGGTCGCTGTGGAATATGACGACGCCTGCGATCCGAAACAGGCCGTTGCGGTAGCGAACAAAATCGTCAATGACGGTATTCAGTACGTTATTGGACATCTGTGCTCATCTTCCACGCAGCCCGCATCAGATATCTATGAAGATGAAGGCATTCTGATGATTTCTCCGGGTGCCACAAACCCGGAACTGACCCAGCGCGGTTACGCTCACATTATGCGTACAGCGGGTCTGGACTCCTCTCAGGGGCCGACCGCCGCGAAATACATTCTGGAGAAGGTGAAGCCACAGCGTATCGCCATCATTCACGATAAACAGCAATACGGTGAAGGTCTGGCGCGTTCGGTGCAGGACAGCCTGAAAGCGGGCAAAGCCAACATCGTTTTCTTTGACGGTATCACCGCCGGGGAAAAAGATTTTTCTGCGCTGATCGCTCGCCTGAAAAAAGAAAATATCGACTTTGTTTATTACGGCGGCTACTACCCGGAAATGGGGCAAATGCTGCGCCAGGCGCGTTCCGTCGGACTGAAAACCCAGTTTATGGGACCTGAGGGCGTCGGCAATGCGTCGCTGTCTAACATCGCCGGTGATGCTGCTGAAGGCATGCTGGTAACCATGCCAAAACGCTATGACCAGGATCCGGCGAATAAGGCTATCGTCGATGCGCTCAAAGCTGACAAGAAAGATCCAACCGGACCATACGTGTGGATCACTTATGCAGCCGTCCAGTCATTGGCGACAGCAATGGATCGCAGCGGTAGTAAAGAGCCGCTGGACCTGGTGAAAGATCTGAAAGCACACGGGGCTGATACCGTGATTGGGCCGCTGAAATGGGATGAAAAAGGCGATTTGAAGGGATTTGAGTTTGGTGTCTTCCAGTGGCATGCAGACGGTTCTTCGACCGTCGCGAAGTAATACCTGAAGACGAGTTATCCCACCGCCCGTGCAAAACGGGCGGGTTTAAAAAGGTTACCTTATGTCCGAGCAGTTCCTCTATTTCTTGCAGCAGATGTTTAACGGCGTCACGCTGGGAAGCACCTACGCGCTGATCGCCATCGGTTACACGATGGTGTACGGCATTATCGGCATGATCAACTTCGCCCACGGCGAGGTGTATATGATCGGCAGCTATGTCTCCTTTATGATCATCGCAGCGCTAATGATGATGGGCATCGATTCCAGCTGGCTACTGGTCGCGGCGGGCTTCGTCGGCGCGATTGTCATTGCCAGCGCCTACGGCTGGAGCATTGAACGCGTGGCGTATCGGCCCGTGCGCAGCTCCAAGCGCCTGATCGCGCTGATTTCCGCTATCGGGATGTCCATCTTCCTGCAAAACTACGTCAGCCTGACGGAAGGTTCGCGCGACGTGGCGCTGCCCAGCCTGTTTAATGGCCAGTGGACTGTCGGCAGTAGCGATAACTTCTCTGCTTCCATCACCACCATGCAGTTGGTTATCTGGATCGTAACCTTCCTGGCAATGCTGGCGCTGACGCTGTTTATCCGTTACTCCCGTATGGGCCGCGCCTGCCGTGCCTGTGCAGAAGACCTGAAGATGGCCAGCCTGCTCGGCATCAATACCGATCGCGTGATTGCGCTGACCTTTGTGATTGGCGCAGCAATGGCGGCGGTAGCGGGCGTGCTGCTCGGTCAGTTCTATGGCGTAATTAACCCTTACATCGGCTTTATGGCCGGGATGAAGGCCTTTACCGCGGCGGTACTGGGCGGCATCGGCAGCATTCCAGGGGCGATGATCGGCGGCCTGATTCTGGGCGTTGCGGAAGCGCTCTCCTCTGCTTATCTGAGTACCGAATACAAAGACGTCGTTTCATTCGCGCTGCTGATTTTGGTGCTGCTGGTGATGCCGACCGGTATTCTGGGTCGCCCGGAGGTAGAGAAAGTATGAAACCGATGCATTTTGCAATGGCGCTGCTCTCTGCCGCTATGTTCTTCGTCCTGGCGAGCGTCTTTATGGGCGTTCAGTTAGAGCTGGACGGTACCAAGCTGGTGGTCGATACCGCCGCGGATATCCGCTGGCAGTGGGTGTTTATCGGCACTGGCGTGGTCTTTCTTTTCCAACTGCTGCGTCCAGCCTTCCAGAAAGGCCTGAAGAGCGTCTCCGGACCAAAGTTTATTCTGCCGGCGATTGATGGCTCCACCGTTAAACAGAAGCTGTTCCTGGTGGCGCTGCTGGTGATTGCCGTGGCGTGGCCGTTTATGGTGTCACGCGGTACGGTGGATATCGCCACGCTGACGATGATTTATATCATCCTCGGCCTCGGCTTAAACGTGGTGGTAGGGCTTTCGGGCCTGCTGGTGCTGGGCTACGGCGGCTTCTATGCCATCGGCGCTTACACCTTCGCGCTGCTGAACCACTATTACGGACTCGGCTTCTGGACTTGTCTGCCGCTGGCGGGACTGGTTTCCGCTGCTGCGGGCTTCCTGCTCGGCTTCCCGGTACTGCGCCTGCGCGGTGATTATCTGGCGATTGTGACCTTAGGCTTCGGCGAAATCGTCCGCATCCTGCTGCTCAACAACACCGAAGTAACCGGCGGTCCAAACGGTATTAGCCAGATCCCGAAACCGACCTTTTTCGGTCTGGAGTTCAGCCGTACCGCCCGTGAAGGCGGTTGGGATACCTTCAGCAACTTCTTTAACGTCAAGTACGATCCGTCTGACCGCGTCATTTTCCTCTATCTGGTGGCGCTGCTGCTGGTGGTCTTCTCGTTGTTTGTTATTAACCGTTTGCTGCGTATGCCGCTGGGTCGTGCGTGGGAAGCGCTGCGTGAAGATGAAATTGCCTGTCGCTCGCTGGGCTTAAACCCTACGCGCATTAAGCTGACAGCCTTTACCATCAGCGCCGCATTTGCCGGTTTTGCCGGTACGCTGTTTGCCGCGCGCCAGGGCTTCGTCAGCCCGGAATCCTTCACCTTTGCCGAGTCGGCCTTTGTGCTGGCGATTGTGGTACTGGGCGGAATGGGCTCACAGTTTGCGGTGATCCTCGCAGCTATCCTGCTGGTGGTGTCACGCGAGCTGATGCGTGATTTCAACGAATACAGCATGTTAATGCTGGGTGGTTTAATGGTACTGATGATGATCTGGCGTCCGCAGGGCTTGTTGCCGATGACCCGTCCACAGTTGAAGCTGAAAAACGGGGAAGCAAAAGGAGAGCAGGCATGAGTCAGCCATTATTATCCGTTAACGGCCTGATGATGCGCTTCGGCGGTCTGCTGGCGGTAAACAACGTTGAACTGGAACTGCGACCGCAGGAGATTGTCTCGTTAATCGGCCCGAACGGTGCGGGGAAAACCACGGTCTTTAACTGTCTGACCGGTTTTTATAAGCCGACCGGCGGGACGATTAAGCTGCGCGACCAGCACCTGGAAGGGCTGCCGGGTCAGCAAATCGCGCGTATGGGCGTGGTACGTACTTTCCAGCACGTGCGTCTGTTTCGCGAAATGACGGTGATTGAAAACCTGCTGGTGGCGCAACATCAGCAACTGAAAACCGGCGTCTTCTCCGGCCTGTTGAAAACCCCGTCGTTCCGTCGCGCGCAGAGTGAAGCGTTGGATCGCGCCGCTACCTGGCTGGAGCGTATTGGCTTGCTGGAGCATGCCAACCGTCAGGCCAGTAACCTGGCCTATGGCGATCAGCGCCGTCTGGAAATTGCCCGCTGCATGGTGACCCAGCCGGAAATCCTGATGCTCGACGAACCCGCTGCTGGACTCAACCCGAAAGAGACCAAAGAGCTGGACGAGCTGATTGCTGAACTGCGTAACCATCACAACACCACCATTTTGTTGATTGAGCACGACATGAAGCTGGTGATGGGGATTTCTGACCGTATTTACGTGGTGAACCAGGGCACGCCGCTGGCGAATGGGACGCCGGAACAGATTCGTAATAACCCGGATGTTATCCGCGCCTATTTAGGTGAAGCATAATGGGGGCGAGGATTAATATGGATAAGGCGATGTTATCGTTCGACAAAGTCAACGCCCACTACGGCAAGATACAGGCGCTGCACGATGTCAGCTTGTATATCAACCAGGGTGAAATCGTTACTCTGATTGGTGCTAACGGCGCGGGAAAAACCACGCTGCTCGGCACATTGTGTGGCGACCCGCGAGCGACCAGCGGGCGAATCGTCTTTGATGGTAAAGACATTACCGACTGGCAGACGGCGAAAATCATGCGCGAAGCGGTAGCGATTGTGCCGGAAGGGCGTCGCGTGTTTTCCCGCATGACGGTGGAAGAGAACCTGGCGATGGGCGGCTTCTTTGCCGAAAAGGACCAGTTTCAGGAACGCATCAAATGGGTGTATGACCTGTTTCCCCGTCTGCATGAGCGTCGTATTCAGCGTGCGGGAACGATGTCCGGCGGTGAACAGCAGATGCTGGCGATAGGCCGTGCGCTGATGAGCCAGCCGAGGCTGCTGCTGCTTGATGAACCGTCGCTGGGTCTGGCGCCGATTATCATCCAGCAGATTTTTAACACCATCGAACAGCTGCGCGAGCAGGGGATGACCATCTTCCTCGTCGAACAGAACGCTAACCAGGCGCTGAAGCTCGCCGATCGCGGCTACGTGCTGGAAAACGGTCATGTGGTGCTGGAAGACACCGGTGATGCGTTACTGGCTAACGAAGCGGTGCGTAGTGCGTATCTGGGCGGTTAATCATTATCTGAATAGACAAGGGGCCCGCTGTGGCCCCTTTTTATTGCTCTATGTTATTATTGAGAATAGTTATCAATAATAAAAATGAACATGGAGAAAGGATGATTCGTTCAGGTACCTGCATGATGATTGGCAGTTTGTTTTTGACGCTTTCACTAACCACCCAGGCCTCAACACCGCCAGCGTTTGACCCGCGCGATCCCGCTATCTGGGAAGAGAAACCGGACAACCCGTTAGCGCAATCCGACTCGCCCTGCGAAGTATTTACCAGCTCGGTATGCCCTGGCTGGGATGATGATAAATCGGATATCCAACGTGAACGTGAGCGGCGAGAGCAGCAGCGTTTACAGAATGAATATGAGCGACGCTGGCGTCGGGATTAATCTTCCTTGCTGGAGCAGCCGATAACGCCATCCAGGCCGGAGAAGGTATAGCGATATCCGGCTTTGTTGTGCACCACCCCGCATTTTCCTGTCACTACGCTTTCACCGCCTTGCCATCTGTTTGTCGCCTTACTATCTTTTTTTTGTAATAAAAAAGTTATTTTTCTGTCATTCGAGCATGTCATGTTACCCCCGCGAGCATAAAACGCGTGATATCGCGCATCCGGCACAACAAGAGAGATAACCGATGATATCGTTACGACATACAGCTTTAGGACTGGCACTTAGCCTGGCATTTGCAGGTCAGGCACTGGCGGTCACCACTATCCCGTTCTGGCACTCAATGGAAGGCGAACTGGGTAAAGAAGTTGATTCACTGGCGCAACGTTTTAATGCCGCCAATCCCGACTACAAAATTGTTCCGCAGTACAAAGGCAACTACGAGCAGAGCCTGAGTGCAGGAATTGCTGCTTTCCGTACCGGAAATGCGCCTGCGCTGCTGCAGGTTTATGAAGTGGGTACGGCAACCATGATGGCCTCAAAAGCCATTAAACCGGTCTATGAAGTATTCAAAGAGGCTGGCATTAACTTCGATGAGTCTCAGTTCGTACCGACCGTTTCCGGTTACTACACCGACTCTAAAAGCGGACACTTGCTCTCCCAGCCGTTTAACAGCTCCACTCCGGTGCTGTACTACAACAAAGATGCCTTCAAAAAAGCCGGTTTAGACCCGGAGCAGCCGCCGAAAACCTGGCAGGATCTGGCGGAATATACCGCGAAGCTGAAAGCCGCAGGCATGAAGTGCGGTTACGCCAGCGGCTGGCAGGGATGGATTCAGATTGAAAACTTCAGCGCCTGGAACGGTCTGCCGGTAGCAACCAAAAACAATGGCTTTGACGGTACCGACGCGGTGCTGGAGTTCAATAAACTGGAACAGGTGAAACACATCGCTCTGCTGGAAGAGTTGAACAAAAAAGGTGATTTCAGCTACTTCGGGCGTAAGGACGAATCCACTGAGAAGTTCTACAACGGGGATTGTGCCATTACCACCGCCTCTTCCGGTTCGCTGGCCGACATCCGTCACTACGCTAAATTCAATTATGGCGTCGGAATGATGCCGTACGATGCCGATGTGAAGGGCGCGCCGCAGAATGCGATTATCGGTGGGGCCAGCCTGTGGGTGATGCAGGGTAAAGACAAAGCAACCTACGAAGGCGTGGCGCAGTTCCTCAACTTCCTGGCGAAGCCTGAAATTGCTGCCGAATGGCACCAGAAGACCGGCTATCTGCCGATCACCACCGCTGCCTACGACCTGACCCGTGAACAGGGCTTCTATGAGAAGAACCCTGGGGCTGATATCGCCACCCGCCAGATGCTGAACAAGCCGCCGTTGCCGTTCACCAAAGGGCTGCGTTTGGGCAATATGCCGCAGATCCGCACCATTGTGGATGAAGAGCTGGAAAGCGTCTGGACCGGGAAGAAAACCCCGCAGCAGGCACTGGACGCCGCCGTTGAGCGTGGCAATCAGTTACTGCGCCGCTTTGAGCAATCGACCAAGTCTTAAGTGTATAAGTGCCTGATGGCGCTGCGCTTATCAGGCCTACAAGTTCGTAGTTTGTAGGCCGGATAAGGTGTTTGCACCGCCATCCGGCACCTTCCAGGAAAGAACCTACATGTCTTCATCCCGTCCGGTATTCCGCTCGCGTTGGCTTCCCTATTTGTTGGTAGCTCCGCAGCTGGTTATCACCGTTATTTTCTTTATCTGGCCCGCCGGTGAAGCGCTGTGGTACTCGCTACAATCCGTTGATCCGTTTGGTCTTTCCAGCCAGTTTGTCGGACTGGAAAACTTTGTCGCGCTGTTTCATGACCCGTACTACCTCGACTCATTCTGGACCACCATTAGGTTCAGTACGTTAGTCACGGTAAGCGGTCTGCTAGTGTCGTTATTTTTTGCGGCGCTGGTGAATTACGTGGTGCGCGGCAGCCGTTTTTACCAGACGCTGATGTTGTTGCCTTATGCCGTTGCGCCCGCCGTCGCCGCCGTATTGTGGATCTTCCTGTTTAACCCAGGACGCGGGCTGATTACCCATTTTCTCGGTGAGTTTGGCTATGACTGGAACCATGCGCAAAACAGCGGTCAGGCAATGTTTCTGGTGGTGTTCGCGTCGGTCTGGAAGCAGATTAGTTACAACTTCCTGTTCTTCTTTGCCGCACTGCAGTCTATCCCGCGATCGCTGATCGAAGCTGCTGCGATTGATGGCGCAGGGCCGGTTCGCCGCTTCTTTAAGCTGGCGCTGCCGTTGATAGCCCCGGTCAGCTTCTTTCTGCTGGTGGTGAATCTGGTTTATGCCTTCTTTGATACCTTCCCGGTTATTGATGCCGCCACGGCGGGTGGGCCGGTGCAGGCGACGACCACGCTGATTTATAAGATCTACCGTGAAGGGTTTGTCGGGTTGGATCTGGCTTCTTCCGCCGCACAATCGGTGGTGCTGATGTTCCTGGTCATTATTTTGACGGTGGTGCAGTTCCGCTATGTGGAAAGTAAGGTGCGTTACCAATGATTGAGAACCGTCGTGGGCTGACAATATTCAGCCATGCCATGTTGATTATGGGGATCATGGTGATCCTGTTTCCGCTGTACGTCGCGTTTGTTGCGGCGACGCTGGACAACAAAGCGGTGTTTGAAACGCCGATGACGCTGGTTCCCGGCACGCAGTTGCTGGAGAACATGAAATACATCTGGGTCAACGGTGTGGGCGTCAACAGCGCGCCGTTCTGGTTGATGATGCTTAACAGCTTCATCATGGCGTTCAGTATTACGGTAGGGAAAATCACCGTCTCCATGCTCTCCGCATTCGCCATCGTCTGGTTCCGTTTTCCGCTGCGCAACCTGTTCTTCTGGATGATTTTTATCACCCTGATGCTGCCGGTTGAGGTGCGAATCTTCCCCACAGTGGAGGTTATCGCCAACCTGAAAATGCTCGACAGCTATGCGGGTCTGACGCTGCCGTTGATGGCATCGGCTACTGCGACCTTCCTGTTCCGACAGTTCTTTATGACCCTGCCGGATGAGCTGGTTGAGGCGGCGCGAATTGACGGTGCGTCACCGATGCGTTTTTTCCGCGATATCGTACTACCACTGTCAAAAACCAATCTGGCGGCGCTGTTCGTTATCACCTTTATCTACGGCTGGAACCAGTATTTGTGGCCGTTGTTAATTATTACCGACGTCAATTTGGGCACTGCGGTGGCGGGTATCAAAGGCATGATTGCCACTGGTGAAGGCACCACCCAATGGAATCAGGTAATGGCAGCCATGCTGCTGACGCTTATCCCTCCGGTAATCATCGTGTTAGCCATGCAGCGTGCCTTCGTACGCGGTCTGGTCGATAGTGAGAAATAAAAATGGCTGGTTTAAAACTACAGGCAGTAACCAAAAGCTGGGACGGCAAAACCCAGGTGATTAAACCGCTGACGCTGGACGTCGCGGACGGGGAATTTATCGTGATGGTTGGCCCATCCGGCTGCGGAAAGTCTACGCTGCTGCGGATGGTGGCTGGGCTGGAGCGGGTGAGCGGTGGCGATATCTGGATTGATAATAAACGCGTCACCGAGATGGAGCCGAAGGATCGCGGCATTGCGATGGTCTTTCAAAACTACGCGCTCTACCCGCATATGAGCGTGGAAGAAAACATGGCCTGGGGGCTGAAAATCCGCGGGATGGGCAAGGAGCACATTGCTGAACGGGTAAATGAGGCGGCGCGTATTCTCGAGCTGGGTGAGCTGCTCAAACGTCGTCCGCGCGAACTTTCTGGCGGTCAGCGCCAGCGCGTAGCGATGGGGCGAGCGATTGTGCGTGACCCAGCGGTATTCCTGTTCGATGAGCCGCTTTCTAACCTCGATGCCAAGCTGCGCGTGCAGATGCGTCTGGAGTTACAACATCTGCATCGCCGCCTGAAAACCACTTCGCTATACGTGACGCACGACCAGGTTGAAGCGATGACCCTCGCCCAACGGGTGATGGTGATGAACAAAGGCATTGCCGAGCAGATAGGTACACCGGTTGAGGTGTATGAAAAGCCTGCCAGCCGCTTTGTGGCGAGTTTTATCGGCAGCCCGGCGATGAACCTGCTGGACGGGTGCATCAGTACCTCGGGCACCCATTTTGAACTGGAGGGGGGCATGACACTACCCATCGGCAGAAGCGCGAGAGAGTCTATTGGGCGTAAAATGACGTTGGGTATCCGCCCAGAGCATATTGCGCTAAGCTCGCAGGCCGAAGGTGGCGTGCCGTTGGTTGTTGATACACTGGAAATGCTGGGCGCAGATAACCTGGCACACGGACGCTGGGGCGAGCAAAAGCTGGTGGTGCGACTGGCGCATCAGCATCGCCCAACGGCAGGCAGCACGCTGTGGCTGCATCTGCCGGAAAATCATCTGCATCTTTTTGATGGCGAAACAGGACAACGCGTATGAGTAACTGGCCTTACCCCCATATTGTCGCCCATCGTGGCGGCGGTAAGCTGGCCCCGGAAAACACCCTGGCGGCGATCGACGTGGGGGCGCGATACGGGCATACCATGATCGAGTTTGACGCTAAATTGTCGAAAGACGGTGAGATCTTCTTACTGCATGACGACAACCTGGAGCGAACCAGCAACGGCTGGGGCGTGGCAGGCGAGCTGAACTGGCAGGATTTATTGCGCGTGGACGCCGGCGGCTGGTTTAGCGGTGAGTTTAACGGTGAACCGCTGCCGCTGCTCTCGCAAGTGGCCGAGCGCTGCCGTCAGCACGGTATGATGGCGAATATTGAAATTAAACCCACAACCGGTACCGGAACGTTAACCGGCAAAGTCGTGGCGCTGGCCGCGCGGGAACTGTGGGCGGGAATGACGCCGCCACTATTGTCATCCTTTGAAATTGATGCACTTGAAGCGGCGCAGCAGGCGGTACCTGAACTGCCGAGAGGCTTGCTGCTTGATGAATGGCGCGAGGACTGGCGCGAGCTGACCACGCGGCTTGGCTGCGTCTCTATTCATCTTAATCACAAACTGCTGGATGAAGCGCGTGTGGATGCGCTGCGTGATGCGGGGCTACGTATTCTGGTATATACCGTCAACCGACCCCAGCGCGCGGCGGAACTGCTGCGCTGGGGCGTGGACTGCATCTGTACCGATGCCATTGATACGATTGGTCCGGATTTCCAACCTTTTTAAGGCCCAATCGTTTTTAACGGAACGTTAGGCTGCGGCGTGCTGGAGGGCTTCAGCATGTCGCCGTTCTTTTTCTCTGACAGCATATGTTGCTTATTCAGAGAGCTGTCCGGGTTACGGGTTCCACTCAACATCCCACCGTTGCTGTTGGGCAGCATTTGCTGCTGGCTGGGATTCAACTCGCCTGGCTGAGACTGAAGGACCCGCTGGGAGTTGGTGTTAATTTGGTTTTCCATATGCTGTTGCTGCATACGCGTCTGGGTTTGCAACTGTTGGTTGAGCATCCCTTTCTGCTGAATTTGCTGCGTTTGCATTTGGGTTTGCATACGCTGCTGACTCGGGATCTGATAACCGGGTTGGTTCGGGTTATTCATGGTGTTGATGGGCTGTGTAAAGCCTGCAAACGGCAACAGCATGGCTAAAAGTAAGAGTCGTTTCATCGCTTTTCTCCTCTCGGGGATCTCTTAAGTTTACTCCTTTCTCGCCGTTACGATGATTATTTCAGAGTTATGCACCAGGCTTAGTGGGGGCCGACCCCCATACATCTGGAGAATAACGATGATAAAACCGACGTTTTTACGCCGGGTAGCCATTGCTGCTCTGCTCTCAGGAAGTTGTTTTAGCGTTGCTGCCGCGCCGGCTGCGCCACCGCCGGTATCTTACGGAGTCGAGGAAGATGTGTTCCATCCCGTACGCGCTAAGCACGGAATGGTGGCCTCTGTGGATGCTTTAGCTACCCAGGTTGGTGTGGACATTCTTAAACAGGGTGGGAATGCCGTTGATGCCGCCGTGGCCGTTGGCTATGCGCTGGCGGTGACGCATCCCCAGGCGGGCAATCTGGGCGGCGGTGGTTTTATGCTGCTGCGTACCAAAGACGGTAACACCACAGCGATCGATTTTCGTGAAATGGCGCCTGCTGGCGCGACCCGTGACATGTTCCTCGATGAGCAGGGCAACGCCGATGCGAAAAAGTCGCTGACGTCGCATCTGGCATCCGGTACGCCGGGTACAGTGGCGGGTTTCTCGCTGGCGCTGGAGAAATACGGCACGATGCCGCTGAACAAAGTGGTGCGCCCGGCGATGAAGCTGGCGGAAGAGGGCTTTGTGGTTAATGACGCGCTGGCCGACGATCTGAAAACCTATGGCAGCGAGGTGCTCCCTAATCACGAGAACAGCAAAGCCATTTTCTGGAAGGACGGCGAGCCGCTGAAAAAGGGCGATAAGCTGGTGCAAAAGAATCTGGCGAAAAGTCTGGAAATGATTGCCGAGAATGGTCCGGATGCGTTTTATAAAGGGGCGATTGCCGATCAGATAGCCGGGGAAATGCAGAAGAACGGCGGGCTGATGACCAAAGAGGATTTAGCCAGCTATAAAGCCGTGGAGCGCACGCCGATCAGCGGTGACTATCGCGGGTATCAGGTCTTCTCCATGCCGCCGCCGTCCTCTGGCGGTATTCACATCGTGCAGATCCTCAATATTCTCGAAAACTTCGATATGAAGAAGTACGGGTTTGGCAGCGCCGATGCTATGCAGGTTATGGCTGAAGCGGAGAAATATGCTTACGCCGACCGTTCAGAATATCTGGGCGACCCGGATTTTGTGAAAGTGCCGTGGCAAGCGCTGACCAACAAAGCCTATGCTAAAACGCTTGCCGATCAGATTGATATCAACAAGGCTAAGCCTTCCAGCCAGATCAAACCGGGCAAGCTCGCCCCGTATGAAAGCAACCAGACTACGCACTTCTCGGTCGTGGATAAAGACGGCAATGCCGTGGCGGTAACGTATACCCTGAATACCACCTTCGGGACCGGCATCGTGGCGGGTAACACCGGTATTCTGCTGAATAATGAAATGGACGACTTCTCCGCTAAGCCGGGCGTGCCGAACGTTTATGGACTGGTGGGCGGTGATGCTAACGCGGTTGGGCCGAAGAAGCGTCCGCTGTCATCGATGTCGCCGACTATCGTGGTAAAAGACGGGAAAACCTGGCTGGTGACCGGCAGCCCAGGTGGAAGCCGAATCATCACTACCGTACTGCAAATGGTGGTCAACAGCATTGATTTCGGGATGAACGTCGCCGAAGCGACCAACGCACCGCGCTTCCATCATCAATGGTTGCCGGATGAACTGCGCATCGAGAAGGGCTTCAGCCCGGATACAATCAAGCTGCTGGAGCAAAAAGGACAGAAAGTCGCGCTGAAAGAGGCGATGGGCAGCACGCAGAGCATTATGGTTGGACCGGATGGCGCACTGTATGGTGCGTCCGACCCGCGTTCCGTGGATGACTTAACGGCGGGATACTAAGGATGACGGCCCTCTTCGATGGGAGAGGGCTTGTCGGTTCAACAGCATTATTCTTCACGTGGTTATGGTTCGTTATTGTCAGCATCTGTATTCTTTATTAGCCTGTACCCTTTTTCAGATACGCGATAGTAAGGCATGGACTTATGCCCGCTGTCCTCGATATTTACCAATCCCTCGCTAGCCAATTTATTCACAATATTAACGACATTACTGAATCCCGGGATTCTTTTCATAGATAGCGTGCGATCCAGATTCATCCAGTTCCAGTTAATATCTTTTTCAGCCATAACTTTCAGGACGTTAAGCTCTGTTTCAGTTATCATAGTTAAGTGCATCCTGGTGGTATAAGTCATCAACCGTTCCCTTGAGTCTGTAATCTTCCAGCGTGGCTGTATGGGCGTGATTCCATAGATTATATCCTGCATCCCCCTCAGGTTGCCCAAACTCCCATCCCAGATTACAGTAGCGCTGATATTCTCGACATTCATGAGTATAGTAATTCAGATCGACCTGTTCTGGAGGCATTTTCCCTTTCTCAATGTCTTTCAACCTGCCGATCATTACATCATTTGCAGGATCATGGATGAACCTGGAAATATGTTTCTCAACTGTAGCGATACCTTTACTGTTTATGATGACACCATCAGTTGTTAGGTTTTCTATGGGACCTCCGGCAAGCTCAGGATCGAATGTTCGTCCTGATGCTGTTCCCCTGGCCCCAAACTGCTCCAGTTTTTCTAATTCAGGAAATTTCATCCTTCCCATAGTTAAGCCTGCAGCTACTGAAGCACCAAGGATCAGCAATCCTTTGTTATCCATAACCTGCTCGTAACCCGCAGGAGCATCGCCCCCCAACTTTTCGGCCGTTTCCCTGAAGCCGTCGATATTCCCGTTGTAGATCCCTCCGGCGGCAAGCAGTCTGCCAACTCCTTTGCTGTTTAACGTTTTGAGGCCGTTGTCTGCGGGGGTTTTTGGGCTGGGGATAAACAGGCGGTTATAGTTTTCGGGCAACGCCAGGTAGCTGAACTCAGTGTTGGCAATAAGATGTTTGCAGAGGATATATTCATAGCTGATGGTTATTGTTTCTGTATCTAAATTATTGTCGCTGAATTGGTGTTGAATGGCTGATAGAAATGCTCCCCGCAGTTGAATATAATAATATTTCTCCCATCTACCGAACCTATTGATGCGGTAGAAATAAAACTCCATATACAACTGCTCGTTGTTGTTAATAGCGTTTACAAACAATGGGGTGCTTTTATCTATCAGTTTGCAAAATTGCAGTCCGTGAAAATGTGAACCTCTGCCAGTACTGGTTATACTATTAGAGAGCGAAAAAGCAAAAATCTCGTCTTCGTGCCCTGATTGCCAGCGGTTACCCACAGATGCAACGGTTCCACATCCGTCAGAAATAGCACCCTGCTGTTGTCCTGAAACCATCAGATAGACGATATCACTCATGACATCCTTATCCTTTTATTACGTGTTGTCGTAAAAATGGTAATTTTTATCTTTGCTTTTTATTACGCTTTCTAATGTCGTTAGTATATAGAAGAAATAAAACGTTTCACTTTAAGTGAATTTTATTGAGGGAAACCTGAATATAAATAACTTATAGAATGAGTTATTATCTATTATATAACGGTCAGTTATGTGATTGAGTGGGTTGATGTCAATATGGCAAAATCTTCCAACACCGATTAAATTCGGCAAGTCTGTGCCATATGAAATTTCCTAGTGGGGTAAAGCATGGGGGCTATGTAGAATAAACTTGCTTTGGTTCTGCTCTCCACTAGTCTGGCTACGTTACTTCCCATCCATGTTCAGACTGGTTTTTGAGGAAATTAAAACCATATTCGGAAACCCTGTAACGCTGTCTCGATTTGTCCTCATTATTGACAATATCAACTAATCCATTATTAACAAGATTGGTTACGATATTCGCAACATTACCAAATCCAGAAACGCCTCTCGTATAAAGAGCACGATCCAAAGCTATCCAGTTCCAGTCAATATCTTTTTCAGCCATAACTTTCAGTACGTTAAGCTCTGTTTCAGTTATCATAGTTAATCGCATCCGAGTAAGCTTAGCTTCGTGTTTTTTTGCTTTCTTCGTAGTCTTTTAAATATTTCTCCAGCGGCCAGGCAGTGCCTAAATCAAAGATTTCACCACTATCTTTATCGATGATGAATGGAGCGTTTCCTGCCAGACGGGCAACGTTGTCTCCGGTTTCAAGGTATTCCCTGGACTCGAAGCAAAAAAACCAACCTTCTGCAAACCTTCCATGGAGTGTGATAACGACAGGAGCATCCTCATCGTAAAGATATTTATTGGCTTTGTTTATGGCTTCTTCGTAAGAGATCATTAGCATTCCCCTTATAGCGCATAACTTTATTATTTTGCTTTATACTTTTTCGCTCAAGCCCAACATACTCAACAAAACCATCCCCAGAATAAATATTCATTCTTATTCTGAGGATGTCTACTGTATCTTTTGCAAGTTTTTTAGGTATGAACAACACAAAAAATCTATCGTCACCATCAATAATTACTCCTGAGGCCAATTGTGATAATATTTCGTCTGGTAATATATAACCACCTAATGTTTTCTTGCTTATTTTTTTTTGCATTTTGTTCTAAAGCATTTAAAGGTATTTTTCTCATTATACGCCCTTGTTTTTATTAGCGAACAGTATCTAATATTTCATTTAAAAATTCAGTATAGGATTTAAATGTTCCAAATACATTGTCAGTGCCGATGTTGTCTCTAATTTCAAAAAGACAGGATTTAGTATCATAGGTGAATAACGAAATACTATCATCACCAATGACTAATCGTTCTGCAAGATCAGGGTTTATATAGTCATCATTATTTCTATAAAATTCGTTCACTAGAAATAAGTTATTAACTAAAGGTTCTGGTATTGAAAGACTGAAAATTCTTAATCCGTTATACTCAAACCCATCCATTGTTTCTAAGAATGTTAAATAATCAGGTTGATTAGAGCATAATATGCAGACTTCATCACATAATTGTTTGAGTATCGGTGATGTTTCAGTTTTAGAGTTTCTTTTTGTGATGCTTTCAATAAATGAACTTTTTATGGCATCTTCTATAGGGTAAGCAAAGCTATCCATCATGATTTTTAATTCAACAAGGAGGTCTTCAATTTTCATTTTTTCTGTAATCCTAAAATATTACTTAAGTGGGTAAATTGAACCTGAAGGGATTGCCCAGAGTATTGTTTTGCTTTCTCCAGGTAACATTTTTCTTGTTGCATTGGATTGCATATTGATAAATATTTTGTGATAGGGTTCGTTCTTTGTTAGTACTAAATTATCAAAGTTATTTGTTCCTCCATCATCTAATGGTAATTTATGGTGAATACTATAGTTATGAGGCACATTCCCGTTACGCATTCTTAATAAATCTCCCGAATTAAATCTATTTGCGTAAATAGTTTTTTTTGCAAGGTCAATTATGAACTTTTTCCTTATAGTACTATCGAATTCCTTTCGTAGTACTGCTGCTTCAATTGGGTTTCTTCGGGTGTAATTTATTTCTTTTACGATTACGCCAGAAAGTAATTTGGGTTCGCCTCTTAGTTTTCCAAGATAGATGGTAATCTCATGATAATAACCAAAACTAGAACGTCTGGCTAACAAAATTGAACTTGCAGCAAGTAACGCACCTGTAGTTTTTTCATTCAGGACTTGATCATATCCTTTAATCGCATCGCCCCCCAACTTTTTCGCCGTTTCCCTAAAACCGTCGATATTGCCGTTGTAGATACCTCCGGCGGCAAGCAGTCTGCCAACCCCTTTGCTGTTTAACGTTTTGAGGCCGTTGTCTGCGGGTGTTTTTGGGCGGGGGATAAACAGGCGGTTGTAGTTCTCGGGCAACGCCAGGTAGCTGAACTCAGTGTTGGCAATAAGATGTTTGCAGAGGATATATTCATAGTTGATGGTTATTGTTTCTGTGTCTAAATTATTGTCGCTGAATTGGTGTTGAATGGCTGATAGAAATGCTCCCCGCAGTTGAATATAATAATTCTTCTCCCATCTACCGAACCTATTGATGCGGTAGAAATAAAATTCCATATACAACTGCTCGTTGTTGTTAATAGCATTTACAAACAATGGGGTGCTTTTATCTATCAGTTTGCAAAATTGCAGTCCGTGAAAATGTGAACCTCTGCCAGTACTGGTTATACTATTAGAGAGCGAAAAGGTAAAAATTTCGTCTTCGTGCCCTATTTGCCAGCGGTTACCCACGGATGCAATGATTCCACATCCGTCAGAAATATCGCCCTGCTGCTGCCCTGAAACCATCAGATAGACGATATCACTCATGATATCCTTATCCTTTTATTATTTGCTGTCATAAAAACGGTAAATTGCTTTTTGTTTTTATTACGCTTTCTGATGGCGTTCGTATATAGCGGAAATAAAACGTTTCACTTTAAGTGAATTTTCTTGAGGGGAATCCGAATATAAATAGCTAAGGGGGTTATTTTTATTTATTTTATAATGGAGGGTTATTAATGGAGTTTTTATTGATGTTTATTAACCCATATCAACAGCCTACAGCGTTCTGAACGATGTAGGCCTGACCGGTAGGTTATGGCGCATATCGCTGCAGTGATTCGGACCAGCGGAATATTTGGCTGCTTTTATCCTGTAGGCTAACGCGCTCTAAGTCATAAAATCCGTGCGTCTTTGCCGAGCGCATTTTGAGAATGTACTTACTTTCGCTGATGTCGTGCTGCCTTGTGCCGTCTTTATTCCAGTCTCCAGCAATGTCCGAATAGTAATAAACAAGGTCAGAAAACACGTTGATTATCTTGCTGTCTTTGATGGTGTAGAGTTCCAGCACTTCATAAAATGCGCCGCCGCCGGAATACGCATCAGAGTATCCACCCCGCACCCCGAATGCCAGGGTATCGGGTGCTATCCGGTACGGTGCCAGATCCAGCTTTGTATAATAAGCCAGCGGTCTGACGGACTCATCATCGCTCTCTTTTTCAGCGGCTTTATTCCACTCTGAGAGCTGGTTTAACGGTTTTTCCGAGCGTGCAATCGGCGTTAGCTGCGGCTTCTGCCAGGAAAAAATGCCGAGATATAATTTATTAGCGCGCCCGTTGCTGTAGTTTTCCGGGCAGGTGTTATCCGCGTATTTTTTTGCTTGCTCGGCGTCAGCCTTATTATCGGCGAAACAGGCAATGCCAATATATTTACCGTCTTTTCCCCAAGATTTAGCACCGGTCAGGATCAGATTGTCAGGATCTTCATTCGGTGCAACCCATGCAATCCACTGCTTTTCAGATAAGCCCTGAGGAAGCTCACCAAATCCTTTCGCAGGGGTTGCTCCTGCCATTTGCTCAGCAAAAATCTGTTTACCTTCAGGATGTTGGATAGCACTGGCTACGGAATCGAGATTTTGTACGGTAGTGGCAAAAGCAGGGGAGAGCGAGGCCAGCAAAAGCAGGGGAAGAAACTTTTTCACTATTGCGTCCTTTCAATAAGCAGGGCGATAAGGCTCGCCCTTAAATTTATTTCACGCGCGCCATAAAGTAGGCATCAACATACTCACCGTTGCGCAGGCCGTATTTCTTACCGGTGCCTTCGATTTCAAAGCCGTACTTCTTATAGACTGCTACAGCAGGCTCATTATCAACAAATACCGTCAGCTCAATGCGCTCGACGCGCAGCCAGTTGTCGCACATGTCGATCATCGTACGAATCAGCGCGCTGGCAACGCCACGATTGTGCCACCTGCCATCCACGCAGATACCAAAATCGGCCACGTGGCTGCGGCGCGGGCGCTGCGCGACCTCAATACAGAGATGCCCCACGACGATATCGTCAATGCAGGCAACCAGCTGTTTGACACCGGCTTGCTCGGTTAGCCGCGCTTGCCACATTTCGAGAGAAGGATGAGGAACCTGTAGCGTGTTGTGGTACACCTCCGGCTGGGCGTGGATCTGACGAATTGCGTCGTAATCTTTCGGTTCAGCGTGGCGTATCACTATCTCACTCATTCCTTATCTCCTGCAGGGTTAATTGTGCATTTACACTCGCTGAGAAAGAAAAATCCGTCAACTGCATTTTTTTGCAAAAAGAAGTAGACAAGTGCGAATGAGAATGATTATTATTGCTCTGCGTTCAGGGGAACCCCTACGGAGAACCTGAAAGCACGACATTGCTCACATTGCTTCCAGTATTACTTTAGCCAGCTTTTGCTGGCTTTTTTTTTGGCTGGGTTTCGGGCTAGTTTGCTTGCCAGCTTAATCCCGGGCTGTGCTCGCAATCCTCACGTACTCTGTGTACGCTCCGGTTGCTGCGCGCAGGCCGTGAATAATCTGCCTACGCCACTTACGCCCGATCTTTTGGCTGTATAATGCGGTAGGCCGGATAAGGCAACGCCGCATCCGGCACGATGACAGGATGGATTCAGTCTCCAGCCGCTTTGCGCTATGGTGTAGACAATCACCTTCAAAAGGATCGTCTCATGACCTTACACTGCGCATTTATTGGTTTTGGTAAAAGCACCACCCGCTACCATTTGCCGTACGTCCTCAACCGCAAAAATAGCTGGCACGTCGCGCACATTTTCCGCCGCAACGCCAGGCCGGAAGAGCAGGCGCCGCAGTATTCGCATATTCACTTCACCAGCGACCTCGACGAGATCTTAAACGATCCGCAGGTGAAACTGGTGATCGTCTGTACCCATGCTGACAGCCATTTTGAATATGCTAAACGCGCGCTGGAAGCGGGTAAAAATGTGCTGGTTGAGAAACCCTTCACGCCGACGCTTGCGCAAGCAAAAGAGCTGTTCGAACTGGCGCGAAGCAAAGGACTGACCGTTACGCCGTATCAGAATCGCCGTTTTGACTCCTGCTTCCTCACCGCGAAAAAAGCCATTGAGAGCGGCAAGCTCGGCAAGATTGTTGAGGTTGAAAGCCATTTCGATTACTACCGTCCTGAAGCAGAAACCAAGCCGGGACTGCCGCAGGACGGCGCGTTTTATGGTCTGGGCGTACACACCATGGATCAGATTATCTCGCTGTTTGGACGTCCCGATCATGTGGCCTATGACATCCGCATCCTGCGCAACAAAGCGAGCCCGGACGATACCTTTGAAGCGCAGCTGTTTTACGGCGACCTGAAAGCCATTGTTAAAACCAGTCATCTGGTGAAAATCGACTATCCGAAGTTTATCGTCCATGGCACCAAAGGCTCGTTTGTGAAGTACGGCATCGACCAGCAGGAAACCAGCCTGAAGGCCAATATCATGCCGGGTGAGCCAGGTTTCGCTGCTGATGATTCCATTGGGATGCTAGAGTACGTCAACGATGACGGCATCACGGTAAAAGAAGAGGTAAAACCGGAAGTGGGGGATTACGGTCGCGTGTATGACGCGCTGTACCAGACGCTGACCACCGGTACGCCTAATTACGTCAAGGAATCTGAAGTTCTTACCAACCTGGAGATCCTCGAACGCGCCTTTGAACAGGCAACGCCTGCCACGATAACCCTCGCCAAATAGCCTGCACAGACTCCTCTGGGCTTGTTCATATTTTTTGAACAGAGGAGTCAATTTTCACCCTCTATGATCCCAGACGGATTGAGTCCACACTTACTCCATCGAAAACATCTGGGGGTGAACACAATGATCTACTTACGCAAAGCTAACGACCGTGGCCATGCTAATCATGGCTGGCTTGATTCATGGCATACCTTCTCTTTTGCCAACTACTATGACCCGAACTTTATGGGGTTCTCGGCACTGCGCGTGATTAACGATGACGTGATCGATGCAGGTCAGGGATTTGGTACTCACCCCCATAAAGACATGGAAATCCTGACCTACGTGCTGGAAGGCGCGGTGGAGCATCAGGACAGCATGGGCAACAAAGAGCAGGTTCCGGCAGGTGAGTTTCAGATTATGAGCGCCGGGACGGGGATCCGTCACTCGGAGTACAACCCGAGCAATACTGAGAAGCTGCATCTGTATCAGATCTGGATCATGCCGCAGGAGAACGGTATTACTCCGCGCTATGAACAGCGTCGTTTCGATGCCGCTCAGGGTAAACAACTGGTGCTGTCGCCGGATGCCCGTGATGGTTCACTGAAAGTGTACCAGGATATGGAGCTGTACCGTTGGGCACTGGTCAAAGATGAGCAGTCGGTGCATCAGATTGCCGCGGAACGCCGCGTTTGGATCCAGGTGGTAAAAGGCAACGTGACGATTAACGGCACTAAAGCGACCACCAGCGACGGTCTGGCAATCTGGGATGAACAGGCAATTTCTATTCATGCCGACAGCGACAGTGAAGTGTTGCTGTTTGACCTGCCGCCAGTATAAAAATACACGTCATCCTTCAAGCCGCATCTGTGTTGGCTTTCCTCGCTCACCCCGGTCGCGTACTTAATGTACGCTCCCGGGGATTCACTGCGTCGCCGCCTTGATGCAACTCGAATGATTTTGTGTATTTATCACAATAAAAACTCCTTTTTTTCTCTGCAAAGGTTCACGCACGTCCGTGGTAAACTGGGGGAATCTATCCCTTTTTAACGCTTCAGGACGATGAAAAAGAAAAGACCCGTACTTCAGGATGTAGCCGACCGCGTGGGCGTGACCAAAATGACGGTCAGTCGCTTTTTGCGTAACCCGGAGCAGGTCTCCGTGGCGCTGCGGGGCAAAATTGCCGCTGCACTTGATGAGCTGGGTTATATTCCCAATCGCGCTCCTGATATCCTTTCTAACGCTACCAGCCGCGCTATCGGCGTGCTGTTACCGTCTCTCACTAACCAGGTTTTTGCTGAAGTGCTACGCGGCATTGAGGCTGTCACCGACGCCCATGGTTATCAAACCATGCTCGCGCACTACGGCTATAAGCCTGAGATGGAACAAGAGCGCCTGGAATCGATGCTGTCGTGGAATATCGATGGCCTGATCCTCACCGAACGTAGCCATACGCCCCGTACGCTGAAAATGATTGAAGTTGCCGGTATCCCGGTGGTTGAGCTGATGGATAGCCAGTCTCCGTGTCTGGATATCGCCGTCGGTTTCGACAACTTCGAAGCCGCGCGTCAGATGACTGCCGCTATTATCGCCCGCGGGCACCGTCATGTAGCCTATCTTGGCGCTCGTCTTGATGAACGTACTATCATCAAACAGAGAGGCTACGAGCAGGCAATGCGCGATGCCAACCTGGTGCCGTACAGCGTGATGGTGGAACAGTCTTCTTCCTACTCCTCCGGTATTGAACTCATCCGTCAGGCGCGGCGCGAATACCCGCAGCTCGACGGCGTTTTCTGTACCAACGATGACCTGGCGGTAGGGGCGGCTTTCGAATGCCAGCGTTTAGGGCTGAAAATCCCGGATGACATGGCGATTGCCGGATTCCACGGTCACGACATCGGGCAGGTGATGGAGCCGCGTCTGGCGAGTGTGCTCACGCCACGTGAACGGATGGGCAGCATTGGCGCAGAACGCCTGCTGGCGCGCATTCGTGGTGAAGCAGTCACGCCTAAAATGTTAGATTTAGGTTTCACCTTGTCACCGGGCGGATCTATTTAAGCCAACAAGTTTGAAGTAGCTCACACTTATACACTTCGAGCACGAATGGATATTGCTTCTCTATTTATCCGGCTGGACAATGTTACCGATAACAGTTACCCGTAACAATTTCCTGATTCTTGTACCAGTGGGGGCAACGCTTTGAGCACGACTAATCATGATCACCACGTTTACGTTCTGATGGGCGTATCGGGCAGCGGTAAATCTGCTGTCGCCAGCGAAGTGGCGCATCAACTGCAGGCCGCGTTTCTTGATGGCGATTTTCTCCATCCGCGCAGCAACATCATGAAAATGGCTTCCGGTGAGCCACTCAACGATGACGACCGTAAACCGTGGCTACAGGCGCTGAATGACGCCGCTTTTGCGATGCAGCGTACCAACAAGGTTTCGCTGATCGTCTGTTCTGCCTTGAAAAAAGTCTACCGCGACCAGTTGCGCGACGGTAACCCGAACCTCTCTTTCATTTATCTGAAAGGGGATTTTGACGTTATCGAAAGCCGTCTGAAGGCGCGTAAAGGCCACTTCTTCAAAACGCAGATGCTGGTTACCCAGTTTGAAGCGCTGGAAGAACCGGGTGCGAATGAAAACGATGTACTGGTGGTCGATATCGATCAACCACTGGACGGTGTGGTCGCCAGCACCATTGAGGTTATTAACCAAGGCAGTAAGTAGTGAGCACATTAACGCTTGTTTTAACAGCAGTAGGGTCCGTTTTATTACTGCTGTTTTTAGTGATGAAGGCGCGTATGCACGCCTTCGTTGCTTTGATGGTGGTATCCATTGGTGCAGGTCTCTTTTCCGGTATGCCGCTCGATAAAATCGCGGCGACCATGGAAAAAGGGATGGGAGGCACGCTCGGTTTCCTGGCGATTGTGGTGGCGCTGGGGGCGATGTTCGGCAAGATTTTGCATGAGACCGGCGCGGTCGATCAGATTGCCGTCAAAATGCTGAAATCCTTCGGTCATAGCCGCGCACATTACGCGATTGGCCTGGCCGGTCTGATTTGCGCGCTGCCGCTGTTCTTTGAGGTGGCGATTGTGCTGCTGATTAGCGTAGCGTTCTCAATGGCGCGCCATACCGGTACTAACCTGGTTAAGTTGGTCATTCCGCTGTTTGCGGGCGTGGCGGCTGCCGCAGCGTTCCTGCTGCCGGGGCCTGCGCCGATGCTGCTGGCCTCTCAGATGCACGCCGACTTTGGCTGGATGATCCTGATTGGCCTGTGCGCCGCGATCCCGGGCATGATTATCGCCGGGCCGCTGTGGGGTAACTTCATCAGCCGTTACGTTGAGCTGCACGTACCGGAAGACATTTCCGAGCCGCATCTGGGCGAAGGCAAAATGCCCTCCTTTGGCTTCAGCTTATCGCTTATCCTGCTGCCGCTGGTGCTGGTTGGTCTGAAAACCATCGCCGCACGCTTTGTTCCGGTCGGTTCTTCAACCTACGAATGGTTCGAGTTTATCGGTCATCCGTTTACCGCGATTCTGGTTGCCTGTCTGGTGGCGATTTACGGTCTGGCGGTGCGCCAGGGCATGCCAAAAGACCGCGTGATGGAAATCTGCGGCCATGCGCTGCAGCCAGCGGGGATTATTCTGCTGGTGATTGGTGCGGGCGGCGTGTTCAAACAGGTACTGGTAGATTCCGGCGTTGGCCCTGCACTGGGCGAAGCGTTAACCGGTATGGGCTTGCCGATCGCTATCACCTGCTTCGTGCTGGCGGCGGCGGTGCGTATCATTCAGGGGTCCGCGACAGTGGCCTGCTTAACGGCGGTCGGTCTGGTGATGCCAGTGATTGAGCAACTGAACTACTCCGGTGCCCAGATGGCGGCGCTGTCTATCTGTATCGCGGGCGGCTCTATCGTGGTCAGCCACGTTAACGACGCTGGTTTCTGGTTGTTCGGTAAATTTACCGGTGCGACTGAAGCGCAAACGCTGAAGACCTGGACGATGATGGAAACCATCCTCGGTACGGTCGGCGCGATTGTCGGTATGATTGCCTTCCAGCTGTTGAGCTGATGGCATTGCCCGGTGGCGCTAGCGCTTACCGGGCCTGGAAACGAGCACATATCGACACCGTAGGCCGGGTAAGGCAAAGCCGCCACCCGGCTTTTTTACAGCACCATCACACCATCCTCGGTTTTCAACCAACGCGGCGCTTTTAACGTATCGGCGAAATAGCCTACCAAATCCTGCAGTAAATCGCCCGCCACGCGTTCCATCTCGTCAGACAGCGTTTTGCTCATCAGTAAATGCGTCAAAAGCTGGCAGTAACGCCCCATCTGATCTGGTTCGGGTTCAAAGAGGGGAGAGCGGGTCGGTAAGGTTTCTACCGTCAGGCTGGCCTGTAGATGCTGCGGTACAGGTTCCGTTAAGGTTGGTTGTAGTAGTGCCAGACAGGCCGACAGGCGCGCACAAATCGCCAGTTTTTCAACAGGGTCATGACATTCAACAAGCCCTTCGACAAAACGCTCACAGTTATCCGCCAGTTCGGTGAAGTCCGTGACATGGCTAAAGGGCAGGGTAAATAAAGAGTGTGAAAAGAGAGGGGTAGTCGCCATAGGGCAGCCTCCAATGAGTGAAATTTACCACCACCGAAGGGACCAACCTTTTGGTGGCGGGCTGAACGGAGTTGGTCCTACCGGCCTCATTGGATACCGGTGCGTCTTGTGACGCCACCGTCCAGCCCACCATTGAGGTGTAGCTGGTCGCACGACAAAAGTGAATTTTATCGCGAATGAGGTAATCAGGGGACCAATCCTGGCACCTGATTTTGCAAGTGCAGCGAGAAGATAATGCTAATCCGCGATGCTGACAAGAGCGTATTCCGGAAGGCGCTTCGCAGAAATGAAAATACGCTTTTTCAGAGACTTAAATGATTGAGGTGTTTCTCACAAACACATTCACGGCGCTGATTGCCCGGTGGCGCTAGCGCTTACCGGGCCTACACACGAGCATATATCAACACCGTAGGCCGGGTAAGGCGAAGCCGCCACCCGGCGTAAAGTGAGTGCGTTACCCCTTCATCCACATCCGCACGCCATCGAGGAACATCTGGGTTGCCATCATCACCAGAATCAGCCCCATCAGGCGTTCCAGCGCGTTAACCCCTTTCTCTCCCAGCAGACGTAAAAACAGCGAAGACTGCAGCAAAATCACGAATGTACCGCCCCAGGCGATCAGCAGCGCAATCACCAGATGCCCCATCTGGTTTGGGTACTGATGCGACAACAGCATTAATGAGGCCAGGATTGTCGGACCGGCGACCAGCGGAATCGCCAGCGGTACGATAAATGGCTCTTCACCAGCCGGAAGCCCGGTGCTATTCCCGGTGGCGCTGGGGAAAATCATCTTAATGGCGATCAGGAACAAAATGATGCCCCCGGAGATCGATACGGTTTCTGCACGCAGGTTAAGAAATGCCAGAATTTTCTCGCCCGCAAACAGGAATATCAGCATCACCAACAGCGCAATAAACAGCTCGCGAATCATAATCGCGCGGCGACGTTTTGGTTCGGTATGTTTCAATACGGACATGAAAATGGGCAGATTTCCGAGCGGATCCATAATCAGGATCAATAAAACTGCCGCTGAAATGATTTCATTCATAACTCAAATTCCCTGATAATTACCGCGGACTTTCTGCTTGCTTGCGCAGCGGGATAAGTCGCATTACTGATGGCTTCGCTATCATTGATTAATTTCACTTGCGACTTTGGCTGCTTTTTGTATGGTGAAGGATAGGCCAGTAGGATACTGGTTAGCATACACAGCACACATCTCTGCAGGAAAAAACGCTATGAAAAATGTTGGTTTTATCGGCTGGCGCGGTATGGTCGGCTCTGTTCTCATGCAACGCATGGTTGAGGAGCGTGACTTCGACGCCATTCGCCCTGTTTTCTTTTCTACTTCCCAGCTCGGGCAGGCGGCACCGACGTTCGGTGGCACCGCGACCGGCACACTTCAGGACGCTTTTGATCTGGATGCGCTGAAGGCGCTCGATATCATCGTGACCTGTCAGGGCGGCGATTATACCAACGAAATCTATCCAAAGCTTCGTGAAAGCGGTTGGCAGGGTTACTGGATTGATGCAGCCTCTTCGCTGCGTATGAAAGACGATGCCATCATTATTCTCGATCCGGTTAACCAGGATGTCATCACCGACGGCCTGAACAAAGGTATTAAGACCTTTGTCGGCGGCAACTGTACCGTTAGCCTGATGCTGATGTCCCTCGGTGGCCTGTTTGCCAATGACCTGGTTGACTGGGTTTCCGTAGCGACCTATCAAGCGGCTTCCGGCGGCGGCGCGCGCCATATGCGTGAACTGCTGTCTCAGATGGGTCATCTGTATGGCCATGTGGCCGAGGAACTGGCGACCCCTTCCTCTGCTATTCTCGACATCGAACGTAAAGTGACGACCCTGTCCCGCAGCGGCGAACTGCCGGTTGATAACTTTGGCGTACCGCTGGCCGGTAGCCTGATTCCGTGGATCGACAAACAGCTCGATAACGGTCAGAGCCGTGAAGAGTGGAAGGGACAGGCGGAAACCAACAAAATTCTCAACACGTCTTCCGTGATCCCGGTTGATGGTTTGTGCGTGCGCGTCGGCGCGCTGCGCTGCCACAGCCAGGCGTTCACCATTAAACTGAAAAAAGATGTGTCTATTCCGACCGTGGAAGAACTGCTGGCGGCGCACAATCCGTGGGCCAAAGTTGTACCAAACGATCGGGATATCACCATGCGTGAGTTAACCCCGGCGGCCGTTACCGGCACGCTGACCACGCCAGTAGGCCGTCTGCGTAAGCTGAACATGGGACCGGAGTTCCTGTCAGCCTTTACCGTGGGCGACCAGTTGCTGTGGGGGGCTGCGGAGCCATTGCGCCGTATGCTGCGCCAATTGGCGTAATAGTTTGTTAACGATCAAGGGGTGAGGAATCACCCCTTTTTTTGCGTAATACAGGAGTAAGCGCAGATGTTTCATTTTTTACCAGGAGTAAGATAAAGCATTGGCTATTCTTTAAGGGTGACTTAGTACCGGAGGTATTAAGTTGTTGCCTGAAGGTGGGACGACGCAGAGAGGATGCACAATTGTGCTGCGCCGTTCAGGTCAAAAAAAGTGTCACTACCTGATGTCGAAAATCAGTTGGAAGGGGTGACGCCATAAAACAGGATGACAACCATGTCCGTTCGTATCGATAGAGACGTGATTAATGCGCTGATTGCAGGCCATTTTGCGGATCCTTTTTCCGTACTCGGTATGCACCAAACTGATGCTGGACTTGAAGTCCGCGCCCTATTACCTGACGCCACCGAAGTGTGGGTGATCGAACCCAAAACCGGACGCAAAGTCGGCAAGCTGGATTGCCTCGACTCTCGCGGTTTTTTCTGTGCAGTACTTCCCCGCCGTAAAAATTTCTTTCGCTATCAGTTGGCCGTTGTCTGGCATGGACAGCAGAATCTGATTGATGACCCTTATCGTTTTGGCCCGCTGATCCAGGATATGGATGCCTGGCTGTTATCTGAAGGTACGCACCTGCGACCTTACGAAACGCTGGGTGCGCATGCGGATACCATGGATGGCGTAACCGGTACGCGCTTCTCAGTCTGGGCGCCTAACGCTCAACGCGTGTCAGTGGTTGGGCAGTTCAACTACTGGGATGGCCGTCGCCACCCAATGCGCCTGCGCAAAGAAAGCGGTATCTGGGAGCTGTTTATCCCCGGCGCGCAGCATGGTCAGCTGTATAAATACGAGATGATCGATGCCAACGGTAAGCTGCGAATCAAAGCGGACCCTTACGCCTTCGAAGCGCAAATGCGTCCGGAAACCGCGTCGCTTATCTGTGGTCTGCCGGAAAAAGTAGTGCAAAGCGAGGCGCGCAAAAAAGCCAACCAGTTTGATGCACCGATCTCTATCTATGAAGTGCACCTGGGCTCATGGCGTCGTCATACCGATAACAACTTCTGGCTGAGCTACCGCGAACTGGCGGATCAGTTAGTGCCGTACGCTAAGTGGATGGGTTTTACTCATCTCGAACTGTTGCCGATTAACGAGCATCCGTTCGACGGTAGCTGGGGCTACCAGCCTACCGGCATGTATGCGCCGACCCGTCGCTTCGGGACGCGCGATGATTTCCGCTATTTCGTGAATGCCGCGCATCAGGCGGGGCTGAACGTCATTCTCGACTGGGTGCCGGGTCATTTCCCGTCGGACGACTTTGGTTTGGCAGAGTTTGATGGCACCAACCTGTATGAGCACAGCGACCCGCGCGAAGGATATCACCAGGACTGGAACACGCTGATCTACAACTATGGTCGCCGTGAAGTCAGCAACTACCTGGTGGGTAATGCTCTGTACTGGATTGAACGCTTTGGTATTGACGCGCTGCGCGTGGATGCCGTGGCGTCGATGATTTATCGCGACTACAGCCGCAAAGAAGGGGAATGGATCCCAAACGAATTTGGTGGTCGTGAAAACCTCGAAGCCATTGAATTTTTGCGCAATACCAACCGCATTCTTGGCGAGCAGGTGCCTGGTGCGGTGAGCATGGCGGAAGAGTCGACCGACTTTGCCGGCGTTTCAAGACCACAGGATATGGGCGGTTTAGGGTTCTGGTATAAGTGGAACCTCGGCTGGATGCACGACACGCTGGACTACATGAAGCTGGATCCGATTCATCGTCAGTACCATCACGACAAGCTGACCTTCGGCATGCTGTACAACTACACCGAAAACTTCGTCCTGCCGCTGTCGCATGATGAAGTGGTACACGGTAAAAAATCCATTCTCGATCGCATGCCGGGAGACGCATGGCAGAAGTTTGCCAACCTGCGCGCCTACTACGGCTGGATGTGGGCCTTCCCGGGCAAAAAACTGCTGTTTATGGGCAACGAGTTTGCGCAGGGACGTGAATGGAACCATGACGCCAGCCTCGACTGGCACCTGCTGGAAGGTGGCGATAACTGGCACCACGGCGTACAGCGTCTGGTGCGCGATCTGAACCACACCTACCGTCATCACAAAGCGCTGCACGAGCTCGACTTTGACGCCTATGGCTTTGAGTGGCTGGTGGTAGATGACAACGAACGTTCGGTGCTGGCTTTCGTGCGTCGTGACAAGGTCGGCAATGAAATCATCGTGGTCAGCAACTTTACGCCTGTGCCCCGCCACGGCTATCGCTTCGGTATCAATCAACCAGGCAAATGGCGTGAGATCCTCAATACCGACTCGATGCATTACCACGGTAGCAATACCGGCAATGGCGGTGCGGTGCACAGCGATGAAATCGCCAGCCATGGTCGTCAGCACTCACTGAGCCTCACGTTACCGCCGTTGGCAACGATCTGGCTGGTTCGGGAGGGGTAATGACGCAACTGGCAACCGGCAACGCCACCCCCCATGGTGCAACGTATGACGGCCATGGTGTCAATTTCACACTCTTCTCAGCCCACGCTGAACGCGTTGAATTATGCGTATTCGATGAGCAAGGGTGCGAACTTCGCTATGACCTGCCGGGGCGTAGCGGTGATGTCTGGCACGGCTATCTGGCCAACGCCCGGCCCGGTCTGCGCTATGGCTATCGTGTTCATGGCCCATGGCAACCGCAGCAGGGCCACCGGTTTAATCCGGCCAAGCTGCTGCTTGACCCTTGCGCCCGTCGGGTGGATGGCGAGTTAAAAGATAACCCGCTGCTGCACGGTGGGCTAAATGAACCGGATCATCATGATAATGCCACCATCGCGCTGAAGGGCGTGGTGGTGTCCGATCATTATGACTGGGAGGATGATACCCCGCCGCGCACGCCGTGGGGCAATACCGTGATTTACGAAGCGCATGTCAAAGGGTTGACGTATTTGCATCCTGAGCTGCCGGAAGAGATTCGCGGAACCTACAAAGCGCTGGGCCATCCAGTGATGATCGATTACTTCAAGCGCCTCGGCATTACCGCGCTGGAGCTGCTGCCGGTGGCGCATTTTGCCAGCGAACCACGGCTTCAGCGGCTGGGGCTGTCGAACTATTGGGGCTACAACCCGGTAGCGATGTTCGCGCTGCATCCGGCCTATGCCTGTTCGCCGGAGAGTGCGCTTGATGAGTTTCGCGACGCGGTAAAAGCGCTGCACAAAGCGGGGATTGAGGTCATTCTCGATATCGTTTTGAACCACAGCGCCGAGCTGGATCTCGAAGGCCCCGTCTTCTCGCTGCGCGGAATTGATAACCGTAGCTATTATTGGATCAGGGACGATGGTGATTACTACAACTGGACCGGTTGTGGGAACACCCTCAATCTGAGCCATCCGGGCGTTGTGGAATACGCATGTGAATGCCTGCGCTACTGGGTTGAAACCTGCCATGTGGATGGTTTTCGTTTTGATTTGGCTTCCGTCATGGGGCGTACACCTGCGTTTCGTCAGGATGCGCCACTGTTTACCGCGATCCAAAACTGTCCGCTGCTCTCACGCGTTAAGCTGATTGCGGAACCGTGGGATATTGGTGAAGGTGGGTATCAGGTGGGGAATTTCCCCCCGCCGTTTGCCGAGTGGAATGACCATTTCCGCGATGCGACCCGACGCTTCTGGCTCCAGCGTAATCTCTCGTTGGGTGAGTTTGCCGGGCGTTTTGCCGCATCAAGCGACGTGTTTAAACGCAATGGTCGCAAACCCAGCGCGACGGTCAATCTGGTGACTGCGCACGACGGTTTTACGCTACGCGACTGTGTGTGCTTCACAAATAAGCACAATGAAGCGAATGGTGAGGAAAATCGCGACGGCACTAGCAATAACTACAGCGACAATCATGGTAAAGAAGGATTAGGCGGCACGCTGGACCTGATTGAGCGGCGGCGCGACAGCATTCATGCGCTGTTATCCACGCTGTTGCTCTCCCAGGGGACGCCGATGTTGCTGGCGGGCGATGAGCATGGTCATAGCCAGCACGGCAACAATAACGCTTACTGCCAGGATAACGCCCTGACCTGGCTGGACTGGCAGCAGGCAAACAGCGGACTAACCACATTTACCGCTGCCCTGATCCATCTTCGCCAGCAAATTCCTGCACTGACGGGTGATCGCTGGTGGGAAGAGGGCGATGGCAATGTTCGTTGGCTAAATAAGTACGCACAACCCTTAAGTGCGGATGAGTGGCAAAACGGCCCGAGGCAGATGCAAATCCTGCTATCAGACCGTTTTCTGATTGCAATAAATGCCACGCTTGAGGTGACAGATATCGTTTTACCTGAAGGGGAATGGTGCGCCGTTCCCCCATTTGCCGGAGAGGATAATCCGGTGCTTACGGCTGTCTGGCAGGGACCTGCGCACGGACTGTGTGTGTTCCAGAGAAGATAAAAAAGGAGTTAGTCATGGTGAGTTTAGAGAAGAACGATCGTGTAATGTTGGCGCGCCAGCTGCCATTAAAATCTGTTGCCCTGATCCTGGCCGGTGGCCGCGGTACCCGCTTAAAAGATTTAACCAACAAACGTGCCAAACCTGCTGTGCACTTTGGCGGTAAGTTCCGCATTATCGATTTTGCCTTATCCAACTGTATTAACTCCGGGATCCGCCGTATTGGCGTGATCACCCAGTACCAGTCCCACACGCTGGTGCAGCATATTCAGCGCGGCTGGTCGTTCTTTAGCGAAGAGATGAACGAGTTTGTCGATCTGCTGCCTGCCCAGCAGAGAATGCAGGGTGAAAACTGGTATCGCGGTACGGCGGATGCGGTGACCCAAAACCTGGACATCATTCGACGCTATAAAGCGGAATATGTGGTGATCCTCGCGGGCGATCATATCTACAAGCAGGACTACTCACGCATGCTTATCGACCACGTCGAGAAAGGCGCGCGTTGCACCGTGGCCTGTATGCCAGTGCCTATTGAAGAGGCCAGCGCGTTTGGCGTAATGGACGTGGACGACAGCGACAAAATTATCGAGTTTGTTGAAAAACCCGCTAACCCGCCAGCCATGCCAGGCGACCCGACCAAATCTCTTGCCAGTATGGGGATCTACGTTTTCAACGCCGATTATCTGTATGAATTGCTGGCGGAAGATGACCTCGATGAAAACTCCAGTCACGATTTCGGTAAAGACATTATCCCGAAAATCACCGAAGCTGGCATGGCGTATGCACATCCATTCCCGTTGTCCTGCGTGCAGTCTGACCCGGAATCCGAGCCGTACTGGCGTGACGTGGGTACGCTGGAAGCCTACTGGAAGGCGAACCTCGATCTGGCTTCGGTGACGCCTGAACTGGACATGTACGACCAGGACTGGCCAATCCGTACGCACATGGAATCGCTGCCACCGGCGAAATTTGTTCAGGACCGTTCCGGCAGCCACGGAATGACGCTGAACTCGCTGGTTTCTGGCGGATGCATAATTTCAGGTTCGGTGGTGGTGCAGTCCGTTCTGTTCCCGCGAGTGCGGGTGAATTCATTCTGTAACATTGATTCGGCAGTGTTGTTACCTGAAGTGTGGGTGGGACGTTCGTGCCGCTTACGTCGTTGCATTATCGACCGCGCCTGCGTTATTCCCGAAGGCATGGTGATTGGTGAAAACGCGGAAGAAGATGCGCGTCGTTTCTACCGTTCAGAGGAAGGTATTGTGCTGGTCACGCGTGAAATGCTACGCAAACTGCAGATCAAACAGGAGCGATAATGCAGGTTTTACACGTTTGTTCAGAGATGTTCCCCCTGTTAAAAACCGGGGGACTGGCGGATGTTATTGGGGCGTTACCCGCAGCGCAAATAGCGGACGGCGTGGATGCCCGCGTGCTGCTCCCGGCGTTTCCTGATATTCGTCGCGGCATTCCCGATGCGCAGGTTGTAACGCGTCGGGATACCTTCGCCGGACGTATCACGCTGCTGTTCGGGCATTTCAACGGCGTGGGTATTTACCTGATTGACGCGCCGCATCTCTATGACCGCCCCGGTAGCCCGTATCACGACACTAACCTGTTTGCGTATACCGATAACGTGCAGCGTTTTGCATTGCTGGGCTGGGTTGGCTGTGAAATGGCCTGTGGCCTTGACCCATTCTGGCGCCCGGATGTGGTGCATGCGCACGACTGGCATGCGGGTCTGGCCCCGGCGTATCTGGCGGCGCGCGGCCATCCGGCGAAATCGGTGTTCACCGTCCACAACCTGGCGTATCAAGGCATGTTTTATGCAAAGCATATGGATGACATCCAATTGCCATGGTCGTTCTTTAATGTGCACGGACTGGAGTTTAACGGGCAGATTTCGTTTCTGAAGGCAGGGTTGTACTACGCCGACCACATTACGGCGGTCAGTCCGACCTACGCGCGGGAAATTACCGAGCCGCAGTTTGCCTACGGGATGGAAGGTCTGTTGCAGCAACGTCATCGCGAAGGGCGCCTTTCCGGCGTGCTGAACGGCGTTGATGAAAAAATCTGGAGCCCGGAAACCGATCTCCTGCTGGCATCGCGATATACGCGCGACACGCTGGAGGAGAAGGCAGAAAACAAACGTCAGCTTCAGATAGCGATGGGACTTAAGGTCAACGATAAAGTACCGCTGTTTGCCGTGGTGAGCCGTCTGACCAGTCAAAAAGGGCTGGATCTGGTGCTGGAAGCGCTGCCGGGGTTGTTAGAGCAGGGTGGACAGTTGGCATTGCTAGGCGCGGGCGATCCGGTATTACAGGAAGGATTCCTCGCCGCAGCGGCGGAACATCCAGGACAGGTGGGTGTGCAGATCGGCTATCACGAAGCCTTCTCGCACCGCATCATGGGTGGGGCCGATGTGATATTGGTTCCCAGCCGTTTTGAGCCGTGTGGCTTAACGCAGTTGTATGGACTGAAGTACGGCACGCTGCCGCTGGTGCGGCGCACCGGTGGGCTGGCTGATACAGTCTCTGACAGTTCGCTGGAAAACCTGGCGGACGGTATCGCCAGTGGGTTTGTATTTGAAGATAGTAATGCCTGGTCGCTGTTACGCGCGATCCGGCGTGCTTTCGTATTGTGGTCCCGGCCTTCGCTTTGGCGGTTTGTACAACGTCAGGCCATGACCATGGATTTTAGCTGGCAAGTCGCGGCGAAGTCATACCGTGAGCTTTACTATCGCTTGAAATAGATATCCAGGAATCACCTATATGAATGCTCCATTTACTTATGCATCGCCCACACTCAGCGTAGAGGCACTTAAGCATTCTATTGCCTATAAGCTGATGTTCACGATTGGTAAGGACCCGGTCATTGCCAATAAACATGAGTGGCTGAACGCCACGTTGTTCGCGGTGCGCGACCGTCTCGTGGAGCGCTGGCTGCGTTCTAACCGTGCGCAATTATCTCAGGAAACTCGTCAGGTCTATTACTTGTCTATGGAGTTTCTGATTGGCCGCACGCTTTCCAATGCACTGTTATCGCTGGGCATTTATGACGATGTCAAAAATGCGCTGGAAGGTATGGGGTTGGATCTTGAAGATCTGATCGACGAAGAAAACGACCCGGGTCTTGGCAATGGCGGTCTCGGGCGCCTGGCGGCCTGCTTCCTGGACTCTCTGGCAACGCTGGGATTGCCGGGACGCGGTTACGGTATTCGTTATGACTACGGTATGTTCAAGCAGAACATTGTTGATGGCCGCCAGAAAGAGTCGCCGGACTACTGGCTGGAATACGGTAACCCGTGGGAATTCAAACGCCACAACACGCGCTACAAAGTGCGTTTTGGCGGGCGTATTCAGCAGGAAGGTAAGAAAACTCGCTGGATAGAAACCGAAGAGATCCTCGCGGTCGCCTACGACCAGATTATCCCCGGCTACGACACCGACGCCACCAACACGCTGCGTCTGTGGAATGCCCAGGCCAGTAGCGAGATTAATCTCGGTAAATTTAACCAGGGCGACTACTTTGCGGCTGTGGAAGATAAAAACCACTCCGAGAACGTCTCCCGCGTACTGTACCCGGACGACTCCACCTATTCAGGACGCGAGCTGCGGTTGCGCCAGGAGTATTTCCTGGTCTCCTCTACGGTGCAGGACATCCTGAACCGTCATTATCAGCTGCACAAAACCTACGACAATCTGGCGGATAAAATCGCCATTCACCTCAACGATACCCATCCGGTGCTGTCGATCCCTGAGCTGATGCGCTTACTGATCGATGAGCATAAGTTCAGTTGGGACGATGCGTTTGAGGTCTGCTGCCAGGTCTTCTCGTATACCAACCACACCTTGATGAGCGAAGCGCTGGAGACCTGGCCCGTCGATATGCTGGGCAAAATTTTGCCGCGCCATCTGCAAATCATCTTTGAAATCAACGACTACTTCCTGAAGACGTTACAGGAACAGTATCCAAACGATACTGCTCTGCTGGGGCGGACGTCGATTATCGATGAATCTAACGGCCGTCGTGTGCGTATGGCATGGCTGGCGGTGGTGGTGAGCCACAAGGTTAACGGCGTTTCCGAGCTGCACTCCAACCTGATGGTGCAGTCGCTGTTTGCTGATTTTGCGAAGATTTTCCCGACTCGCTTCTGCAACGTCACCAATGGCGTGACGCCGCGCCGCTGGCTGGCGCTGGCTAACCCGTCGCTCTCTGAAGTGCTGGATGAGAACATTGGTCGCACCTGGCGAACCGATCTCAGCCAGCTCAGCGAGCTTGAGCAGCACTGCGATTACCCACTGGTAAATCAGGCGGTGCGCCGCGCGAAGCTGGAGAATAAAAAGCGTCTGGCCACGCTCATCGCCCAGCAACTGAACGTGGTGGTGAACCCGAAATCGCTGTTTGATGTGCAGATAAAGCGTATTCACGAATACAAACGCCAGTTGATGAACGTGCTGCATGTGATCACCCGCTACAACCGCATTAAGGCCGATCCTGACGCTGAGTGGGTGCCGCGTGTGAATATCTTCGCCGGTAAAGCGGCTTCTGCTTATTACATGGCGAAACACATCATTCACCTGATCAACGACGTCGCGAAAGTGATCAACAACGATCCGCAAATTGGCGACAAGCTGAAAGTGGTGTTTATCCCCAACTACAGCGTCAGCCTGGCGCAGGTGATTATTCCAGCTGCCGACCTTTCTGAACAGATTTCTCTGGCCGGGACCGAAGCCTCCGGTACCAGTAATATGAAATTTGCTCTTAACGGTGCGCTGACCATCGGTACGCTGGACGGTGCCAACGTTGAGATGCTGGAGCATGTGGGCGCAGAAAATATCTTTATCTTTGGTAATACGGCGGAAGAGGTCGAGGCTTTACGCAGCCAGGGCTACAAGCCGCGTGAGTATTACGAGAAAGACGAAGAGCTGCACCAGGTGCTGACGCAGATCGGCAGCGGCGTATTCAGCCCTGAGGAGCCGGGACGTTATCGCGACCTGGTGGATTCGCTGATTAACTTTGGTGACCACTATCAGGTTCTGGCGGATTATCGCAGCTACGTTGATTGCCAGGATAAGGTTGATGAACTGTATCGTCACCCGGAAGAGTGGACCACCAAGTCGATGATTAATATTGCCAACATGGGGTACTTCTCGTCGGACAGGACGATCAAAGAGTACGCCGAAAACATCTGGCATATTGATTCGGTGCGGTTGTAACACACGATGCCGGGGGCGCTTCGCTTGCCCGGCCTACGTTTATGCACTCTTGTAGGCCGGATAAGGCGCTAGCCGCATCCGGCATTTTTATCAGGACGCCAGCGACAGCTGGTGCTTCTCAATGTACTCCGCCAGCCACTGGGTCATACGCGACTGCTGCTCAGCATTCAGCCACATACCTTCTTTCGTGCGACGCCACAACGCATCTTCCGCACGACGAACCCATTCGTGATCGACCAGATATTTCAGCTCGGCCTCATAAAACTCATGGCCAAAGTCTTCACCTAACTCGGCAAGCGAGGTGGCTTCGCCGATAACCCATTCGGTGTTGCTGCCGTATGTGCGAGAATAATGGCGTGCCAGCGACTCGGTCAGGAACGGGTAGCGACGGCGCAGTTTGGCCGCGTAATCTTCGCGATCGCCGCCAATGTCACCGCCTGGCAGAATGCACTCTTTCGTCCATGCCGGACCAATTCCTTGGTAGTACGATGCCAGTTTTTCCATCGCGTGCTCAGCCAGCTTACGATAGGTGGTCAGCTTACCGCCAAAGACCGACAGCAACGGCGCTTTGCCGTTTTCGTCGTGGATATCCAGCGTGTAATCACGGGTGATCGCCTGCGGTGAGTCAGACTCGTCATCGCACAGCGGACGCACGCCTGAGTAAGTCCAGACGATATCATCACGGCCCAGCTGCTTCTTAAAGTGCGCGTTGTAGACCTTCAGCAGGTAATTGATTTCGCTTTCATCAATTTTCACTGCTTTCGGATCGCCTTTGTATTCAACGTCTGTCGTCCCGATGATCGAGAATTCGTCCATCCATGGGATAACAAACACAATACGCTTATCTTCGTTTTGCAGAATATAAGCTTGCTTCTGGGTATGTACGCGCGGCACTACGATGTGGCTGCCTTTAATCAGGCGAATGCCGTACGGTGATGGCAGGTGCATACCGTCGTCGAAGAACTCTTTCACCCACGGACCGGTGGCGTTGACCAGGCCACGCGCCTGCCAGGTGTATTTTTTGCCGGTATCGATATCTTCAGCTTCAACAATCCACAAACCGTTTTCACGGCGAGCAGAAGTGGCGCGAGTGCGGGTTAATACTTCTCCGCCTTTGCGTACGACCATTTGGGCGTTTGCCAAAACCAGTCGCGCATCGTCTACCCAGCAGTCAGAATATTCGAAACCGCGCACAATCTCAGGTTTCATTACGGAATCCGCGCCAAAACGCAAACCGGTAGAGCTTGGTAAACTGGTGCGTTTGCCCAGATGATCGTACATAAACAAACCAATGCGGATCATCCACGCCGGACGCAGGTGCGGGCGATGGGGCAGGCGAAAGCGCATCGGGAAGGCGATATGCGGTGCCATTTTCAACAGCACTTCACGTTCGGCCAGCGCTTCGCTTACCAGACGAAATTCGTAGTGTTCCAGGTAGCGCAGGCCACCGTGGATGAGTTTGGAGCTAGCGGAAGAGGTGGCGCAGGCTAAATCCTGCGCTTCCAGCATCAGCACGGATAAACCGCGTCCAGCGGCATCTGCCGCGATACCGGCACCGTTGATGCCTCCACCTATCACAATCAGATCTTTGGTTTCCATGCTGGCCTCTCGCACTTTCGTTATAGCTCATTAATGTTCGTTATCGAGCATAATAGCAAAGAATCGCGCCATTGGTAACATCGGATAAACAATTTACAGTGATACATATAACATTATGGCGTTTAACTGCCGTCGGGACGTACACTAAGCAGTAACATGTCCGAAAAGCATCACCTGCCATATAAAGAAGAGAGAGCAATGGATCAGTTTGAATGTATTAATGTCGAAGAAGCGCATCAAAAGCTGCATCAGGGGAGCGCGGTGTTAGTGGATATCCGTGATCCGCAAAGCTATGCCATGGGTCATGCCCCGCAGGCGTTTCATCTGACGAATGACACGCTGGGGTCATTTATGCGCGAGCATGATTTCGACACCTCTGTGTTGGTGATGTGTTATCACGGCAACAGCAGTAAAGGCGCGGCGCAATATCTTCTTCAGCAGGGCTATGACGCGGTTTACAGCGTTGACGGCGGCTTCGACGCCTGGCATCGACATTTTCCGGCAGAAGTGGCATACGGTTCGTAAGCTAACAAAGATGCAGCCTGAAACGGGCAGGATATATATACTGTCCTCTTTTGTGTGGAATAAGCGACAGCAACCATGTTGATGATTACCTCTTTTGCTAACCCCCGCGTGGCGCAGGCATTTGTTGATTATATGGCGACACAGGGCGTTATCCTGACGATTCAACAACATCAGCAAACGGATGTCTGGCTGGCGGATGAGTCCCAGGCCGAGCGCGTGCATGCTGAACTGGCGCGATTTCTGGAGAATCCGGGCGATCCGCGCTACCTAGCGGCAAGCTGGCAGTCGGGTCAGACCGACAGCGGTCTGCACTACCAGCGTTATCCGTTCCTGGCCACATTGCGCGAACGCGCAGGCCCGGTAACCTGGTTGGTAATGGCCGCGTGTGTGCTGGTGTTTATCGCGATGAACGTGCTGGGCGACCAGGCGGTGATGCTTTGGCTGGCATGGCCGTTTGACCCTTCGCTGAAATTTGAATTCTGGCGTTATTTCACCCACGCTTTTATGCACTTCTCGCTGATGCATATTCTGTTCAACCTGTTGTGGTGGTGGTATCTCGGCGGTGCGGTTGAAAAGCGTCTGGGCAGTGGAAAACTGATTGTAATTACCGTGATCAGCGCCCTGTTGAGCGGCTATGTTCAGCAGAAATTTAGCGGCCCGTGGTTTGGTGGACTGTCTGGCGTGGTATATGCGCTGATGGGCTACGTGTGGTTGCGCGGCGAGCGCGATCCGCAAAGCGGTATTTTCCTGCAGCGTGGTTTGATTATCTTTGCTTTGATCTGGATTGTTGCCGGCTGGTTTGATCTATTCGGCATGTCGATGGCGAATGGCGCTCATATCGCCGGGTTGGCCGTGGGTCTGGCAATGGCGTTTGCCGATACGATGAATGTGCGGAAACGAACTTTGTAGGCCGGATAAGCGTTAGCGCATCCGGCAAAATTTCAGGGAACACTAATGAAGCAAACACAACGACATGACGCGATCATCGAGCTGGTAAAAAAACAGGGATACGTCAGTACTGAAGAGCTGGTGGAGCATTTCTCCGTCAGCCCGCAGACGATTCGCCGCGATCTTAACGATCTGGCCGATCAGAACATGATTTTGCGCCATCACGGCGGCGCGGCGCTGCCATCCAGCTCAGTCAACACCCCGTGGCATGACCGTAAAGCGACGCAGACGGCGGAAAAAGAGCGCATTGCCCGCAAAGTTGCCACGCAAATCCCGAACGGCTCAACGCTGTTTATTGATATCGGAACCACGCCGGAAGCGGTGGCTCACGCGCTGCTTAATCACAGCAATTTACGCATTGTGACCAACAACCTCAATGTGGCGAACACGCTGATGGCGAAAGAGGATTTCCGCATAATCCTCGCCGGTGGTGAACTGCGTAGCCGCGACGGCGGTATTATGGGCGAAGCGACCCTCGACTTTATTTCTCAGTTCCGTCTGGACTTCGGCATCTTAGGGATCAGCGGCATCGACAGCGACGGTTCTCTGCTGGAGTTTGATTATCACGAGGTTCGCACCAAGCGCGCGATCATTGAGAATTCACGGCATGTGATGCTGGTGGTGGACCACTCGAAGTTTGGGCGTAACGCGATGGTGAATATGGGCAGCATCAGCATGGTGGATGCGGTGTATACCGACACGCTGCCGCCTGCTGGTGTGATGCAGGTGATTGCTGACCATCATATCCAGTTAGAGCTGTGCTAAGGTAATTCCAGGCCTGATAAGCGTTGCGTATCAGGCATTAACTAAACGCCGTACCCCATCATCTTCAGCAGCTTCTGCGCATGTTGCACCGCATCCTGGCGATGTGCGACGCCGAGCTTTTGGTACAAATTGCGGATGTGCGTCTTGATGGTCGTTGCCGCGACGGCCAGCTCACCGGCGATCTGCTCGTTGCTGTAGCCTGAATAAATCAGTCCCAGAACCTGCCATTCGCGCTGGGTCAGCGGGCTGGTGCGGATAAGCTCCGGCACTTCCGGGTGAGTAAGCAGACGCTCAACGAATCCTTCATCGAAGTGGGCGAATTTATGGCGGTGGTGCTGGTTAATCTCACGCAAAATGCGCTGGGCGCGGTGCTGATCGAGTTCCGGTAAGGTATTGAGCTGAATCAGCTGACGCAGTTGTTGCGCCATGGCCTCGCCTTCGATAACAAAGTGGCTGATAAACCCGGTACGGTTCGCCAGCTGTAGGGCGTCGAGTAACACACGCTGGGCGTCATTTTTGCGCCCTGCCTGCCAGTAGAGCTGATTAAGCAGCAACAGGTTGCGGTTCAAATCGCTCATCAGGCGCAGGTTGCGCGCATTTTCATTCAACTCTTCCAGCACAATCTCAGCCGGTTCAAACTCGCCGAGCAGGATTTGTGCACGAGCGATGTTGCGCCACTGGCTTTGCAGGAAGTGGTTATTGGCGAATTCTGGTTTCGGCGTGTGGCGCAGCCAGTTGGCGGCCGAGTTTTTGTCGCCCACCATTTGCCAGTAAATCACCCGCACCTTATCGGCGTTGGAGATCCAGTCGCTGTGATAGTGACCGTTACCCAGCAGGTTTTCCAGGCGGTTGAGCAGGCTGCGAGCGTTATCGAGATCGCCCCGTGCCAGTGAACACTGAACCAGCAACGCCAGACACTGTAGCTGTTGCTGCGGCTGGAAGGTGGAAAGCAGTTCAATACCGCTACGGGCAGAGGCTTCTGATTCGTCCAGACGCGCCCATGCCCACAGTAGCTGCGCGCGAATACGTACCAGGAATTCGTGCATCGGCAGCTGTTCCAGGTGCTGTTCTTTGATCAGCTGGAACGCTTTTTCCTGAGTTTCCCAGGCGGCCTGTAAAAAGCCCTGGGCAAACAAAATTTCGCTTTGCTGGATAAGACTCCACAGTGCGTAATGCCAGACGTCATGATGGCGGGCCATTTGCTCGGTTTGCTGCATCAACGCCAGAGAGCGCGTGAGATCGCCCTTACAGTGCAGGACTTCGCCGTGCACCGAGGTGGCGACGATACGGCTATAGAACCAGGCGATGGGTAACTCATCCAGCGCCAGTTTCGCCAGACGCTCGGCTTCGTCAGGGTTGCCGTCGTTAATCGCTACCTGCGCCCGCAGGGCGTTGAATTCGGCGTGCAGTGTCGGCTCCATGTCGCCTTTCATTTCCTGTTCTGCGCGCGCCAGCAAGGTGTTAACCTCTCCGTAGCGGTGCTGGCTTTGCATCAGCCAGGCTTGCAACAGAACCAGACGCGGATTTTCCAGTAGGCTTTCCCACGGCAGGGCTTTCAGCGACTCTTCCAGTAACGTCAGCTCGCTATGGTTAAACAGTCCCCACGCATGATTAAGCAGGATATCGCGTAGCATATGGGCGTCGCCGGCCGCCAGCGCGTGGTGGATAGCTTCGCTGGGGAAGCCTTGCGCCATCCAGCTTTCAGCTGCGGCGCGGTGTATTTCGGGCAGTTCGTTCGCCAGCTCCCATTGGCAGCGCTGGCGTAAAAAGCTGCCAAACAGCGGGTGATAGCTGAACCACTCGCCAACGTCATCCATTCGCTGCAGGAATAACCCCTGGCGCTCAATTTCTTCCAGCCGCATCTGGCCGTTTTCTTCCCCGGTAACGCGGACGATTAGCGCATCGTTCATGGAACGCAGAATGGCGCTTTTCAGCAGGAAGTGACGGGTGCCGAGGTCAACGCTGTCCAGCACTTCATCAACCAGGTAATCAGATAAATGGCTGGCGTTGATCCCGGCGAGGCGACGTGCCGACTGGTGAGCAGAGTTATTGTTCTGGCGGGCGGAAAGGGCGATCAGTTGTAACGCTGTGGCCCAGCCAGCAACGTCATCACACATCCGGCTGCTTTCAGCCGCTTCAATGGGGGAGGACAAACGTCGGTCGAAAAATTGTTTGGCTTCCTGATGGTTAAAGGCTAACTGTTGGCTGCCTATCTCCAGCAGTTGATCGCGTACCCGCAGGTTGGCAATACCCAACTGCGGCAGGTTGCGCGACAGCACGACCAGCGTGAGGTTCTCAGGCTGATGACGCAGGAAGAAACGCATCGCTTCGTGAATGGCCGGATTAGAGATCAGATGATAATCATCTACTACCAGGTAGAGCGGGCGGTGCCACTCGGCCAGTTCGATAAATAGCTGGGCAAACAGTGACGTCAGGCTGGCATACTGACGTTTTTGCACCATCGCTTCACTGGTGGTGCAGTGTCCACCTGTTGCCTGTTGGATAGCGGCGATCAGATAACTGGCAAAGCGCTCTTGCTGATTATCGCCCTCATCCAGAGAATACCAGCCTAAATCATTTTTCCCTGCCGCCCATTGTGAAACCAGCGTCGTTTTTCCATAACCAGCAGGACTTGTTATCAGGGCAAGCCTGAAATTGTTCGCGCCGGAAAGTTTAGCCAACAGGCGCTCACGAACCACCGTATGGTCGAGTCGAACCGGACGACTTAATTTAGACGGAATCAACATAAGTTAGTCACTTCACTGTGTGAAAATAGGGAAGAATGATTTTTTTGCGCTTCGTAATTAATAGATATAAGGTCGGCCAGATTGGTGTTTTATGCAAGCTAAGCGGACTTTTTGTGTGTCTGATTTTGCACTATGTCACAAATCTATACATCTATTGCAATAAATGCTTTAAAGAGTCGCAACAGGCGTGGCGACTGGATCCGTTGTAATTTTGACTGTGTCGAAAAATCCCTCTCTTTTTATATGGTTACTCAAATAGCTAATGAATATCACCGAATTTTGTGGCCGACTTAAAAGTTTTATGTGAACTATCTTATCCGGCACAGATATTTCAGGTTAGAAACTATTTCCCTATTTACACATTGTTTCTCATCGTCATATCGCTATTTGATATTGTCGATTAATCCTTTGTTACTAATGCGTCATCCGAAGAGCGTTATGCGGGGGTTTCGCGAATTTACGGGCAATTACCTCCCCTTTAAGTGGTGACGATCACACTTTTATGCTCATCCCCGCTCCTCCTCCCTCCCTAATCCGTGCCAGGATGAGGAATGTCAACAACGAGCCAGGCAAACTAGCGATAACGTTGTTTTATTACCTAAGGATCTGGAACCCCTATGTCACAGCCTACTTTCAACAAAGATCAATTTCAGGCTGCCCTGACGCGTCAGTGGCAGCGCTTCGGTTTACTGTCGGCTCAAGAAATGACGTCGCGCCAGTGGTGGCAGGCAGTGAGTGGGGCGTTGGCTGAGTTACTCAGCGCCCAGCCTGCGGCGAAACCGGCAAAAAATCAGCGTCACGTTAACTACATCTCGATGGAGTTTTTGATTGGTCGCCTGACCGGCAACAATTTACTCAACCTCGGCTGGTATCAGGCGGTGAGCGATGAGCTGAAAGCGCATGACGTCAACCTGACTGATCTGCTGGAAGAAGAGATCGATCCGGCGTTGGGTAACGGTGGATTGGGACGCCTGGCGGCCTGCTTCCTTGATTCGATGGCGACAGTCGGCCAGTCGGCGACGGGCTACGGTCTCAACTACCAGTACGGCCTGTTCCGTCAGTCATTTGCCGATGGCCAACAGATGGAAGCCCCGGATGACTGGCATCGTGGCAGCTACCCGTGGTTCCGTCACAACGAGGCGCTGGATGTGCAGGTTGGGATTGGCGGCAAGGTCACCAAAGAAGGGCACTGGGAGCCAGGGTTTACTATCACCGGCCAGGCCTGGGATCTGCCGGTTCTTGGTTACCGTAACGGCGTAGCGCAACCGCTGCGTCTGTGGCAGGCCAGCCATGCGCACCCGTTTAACCTGACCAAATTTAATGACGGCGATTTCCTGCGCGCAGAGCAGCAGGGCATCGACGCTGAAAAACTGACGAAAGTGCTGTACCCGAACGATAACCACACCGCGGGTAAAAAGCTGCGCCTGATGCAGCAGTACTTCCAGTGCGCCTGCTCCGTAGCCGACATTCTGCGCCGCCATCATCTGGCAGGGCGTAAGCTGCACGAACTGGCTGATTACGAAGTCATTCAACTTAACGATACTCACCCTACTATCGCGATCCCTGAACTGCTGCGCGTGCTGATTGATGAGCACCAGATGAGCTGGGACGATGCGTGGGCGATTACCAGCAAGACCTTCGCTTACACCAACCACACCCTGATGCCGGAAGCGTTAGAGTGCTGGGATGAGAAACTGGTGAAAGCACTCCTGCCGCGCCACATGCAAATCATCAAAGAAATTAACGACCGCTTTAAGACGTTGGTTGATAAAACCTGGCCGGGTGATGCTGAAGTATGGGCGAAGCTGGCAGTGGTGCACAATAAACAGGTGCGTATGGCCAACATGTGCGTGGTCAGCGGTTTTGCGGTCAACGGCGTGGCGGCGCTGCACTCCGATCTGGTGGTGAAAGATCTGTTCCCGGAATATCACCAGCTCTGGCCGAACAAATTCCATAACGTCACTAACGGGATTACTCCGCGTCGCTGGATTAAGCAATGCAACCCGGCGCTTGCCGCACTGCTGGATAAATCGCTGAAAAAAGAGTGGGCTAACGATCTCGATCAGCTGATCAATCTGGAAAAATACGCGGACGATGCGAAGTTCCGTCAGCAGTATCGTGACATCAAGCTGGCGAACAAAGAGCGTCTGGTGAAGTTTATTAAAGCGCGCACCGGTATTGAAATAACGACTAACGCTATCTTTGATATTCAGATTAAACGTCTTCATGAGTACAAGCGCCAGCACCTCAATCTGCTGCATATTCTGGCGTTGTACAAAGAAATTCGTGAGAACCCGCAGGCCGATCGCGTGCCGCGTGTATTCCTGTTTGGCGCAAAAGCCGCGCCGGGTTACTACCTGGCGAAAAATATCATCTTCGCCATCAACAAGGTTGCACAAACCATCAATAACGACCCGACAGTCGGCGACAAGCTGAAGGTCGTATTCCTGCCGGATTATTGTGTCTCGGCGGCGGAAATGCTGATCCCGGCGGCGGATATCTCTGAGCAGATTTCAACCGCAGGGAAAGAGGCTTCCGGCACCGGTAACATGAAGCTGGCGCTGAACGGTGCGTTAACCGTAGGTACGCTGGATGGCGCAAACGTCGAAATCGCCGAGAAGGTGGGTGACGAGAATATCTTTATCTTTGGTCATACCGTGGAAGAGGTGAAGGCGCTCAAAGCCAAAGGCTACGACCCGGTGAAATGGCGTAAAAAAGACAAAGTGCTGGATGCTGTCCTGAAAGAGCTGGAAAGCGGGAAATACAGCGATGGCGACAAGCATGCCTTTGACCAGATGCTGCACAGTATCGGCAAGCAGGGCGGCGATCCGTATCTGGTGATGGCGGACTTCGCGGCCTACGTTGAAGCTCAGAAGCAGGTTGACGTGTTGTATCGTGACCAGGACGCCTGGACCCGGGCGGCGATTCTGAATACCGCGCGTTGCGGCATGTTCAGCTCGGATCGCTCCATCCGCGATTATCAGGCTCGTATCTGGCAGGCGAAACGTTAAGGAATCGCGATGGAAAGCAAACGTCTGGATAATGCCGCGCTGGCGGCGGGGATCAGCCCCAATTACATTAATGCCCACGGTAAACCGCAGTCTATTGGCGCCGAAACCAAACGGCGTTTGCTTGACGCCATGCATCGCACCACCGCTGCCACTCAGGTGGCGGTAACCCCGGTGCCGAATGTCATGGTCTATACCGCTGGCAAGAAAATGCCGCTGGCGGTTGAGGGAAATGGAGAGTTTAACTGGCTGCTGACCACCGAAGAGGGCGTGCAGCACAAAGGGCATGCCGTCGGTGGTAAATCTTTTAACCTTCCGGCGAAGCTGCCGGAGGGGTATCACACGTTGACCCTGACCCAGGGCGAGCTGCGTTCCCATTGTCGTATCATCGTGGCACCAAAGCGCTGCTATGAACCGCAGGCGTTGTTAGCCGGGCAGAAGCTGTGGGGCGCATGTGTTCAGCTCTACACCCTGCGATCGGAAAAGAACTGGGGGATTGGCGATTTCGGCGATCTCCGCACCATGCTGGTGGATGTGGCGCAACGCGGCGGCGCGTTTATCGGGCTTAACCCGATTCACGCGCTGTATCCGGCGAATCCGGAGAGTGCCAGCCCGTACAGCCCGTCGTCACGTCGCTGGTTGAACGTTATTTATGTTGATGTAAACGCCGTAGATGATTTCCGTCTGAGTAAAGAGGCGCAGGCGTGGTGGAAGAAACCCGCGACTCAGCAAGCTCTGCAACGCGCCCGCGATGCCGAGTGGGTTGATTATTCTGCTGTTACCGCATTGAAGATGACGGCGCTACGTATGGCGTGGAAAAGCTTCTCTGCGCGTGATGATGAGCAGATGGCGGCATTTCGCCAGTTTGTGGCTCAGGAAGGGGATAGCCTCTACTGGCAGGCGGCCTTTGATGCGCTGCATGCGCATCAGGTGAAAGAGGACGCATTGCGCTGGGGCTGGCCGGTGTGGCCAGAAGTTTTCCAGTCAGTGGACTCGCCAGAGGTAAAACGCTTCTGCGAAGAACATCGTGATGACGTAGATTTCTACCTGTGGTTGCAGTGGCTGGCGTATACCCAGTTTGCTGACTGCTGGAAAATCAGCCAGGGATTTGCAATGCCAATAGGGCTGTATCGCGACCTGGCCGTTGGCGTGGCCGAAGGCGGGGCGGAAACCTGGTGCGACCGCGAGTTGTATTGCCTGAAAGCTTCAGTTGGCGCACCGCCGGATATTCTCGGTCCGCTTGGGCAAAACTGGGGACTGCCGCCGATGGATCCGCACATCATCACGGCACGCGCTTACGAGCCGTTTATCGAACTGCTGCGCGCCAATATGCAGAACTGCGGCGCGTTGCGTATCGACCATGTTATGTCGATGCTGCGTCTGTGGTGGATCCCTTACGGTGAAACAGCCGATCACGGTGCCTACGTGCATTATCCGGTCGATGATTTGCTTTCAATTCTGGCGCTGGAGAGTAAACGTCACCACTGCATGGTGATTGGTGAAGATCTGGGTACCGTGCCGGTGGAGATCGTCAGCAAGCTGCGTGACAGCGGCGTCTACTCCTACAAAGTGCTTTATTTTGAGAATGACCATGAGAAAAACTTCCGTGCGCCGAAAGCGTACCCGGAACAATCAATGGCAGTCGCGGCGACGCATGACCTTCCTACGCTTAAAGGTTATTGGGATAGCGGCGATCTGACGCTAGGTAAAGCACTGGGCCTGTATCCGGATGAAGTCGTGCTGCGCGGGTTGTATCAGGACCGGGAACTGGCGAAACAGGGGCTGCTGGACGCGCTGCACAAATACGGCTGCCTGCCAAAACGTGCCGGTCACAAGGCGTCCCTGATGTCGATGACGCCGATTCTGAATCGCGGCATGCAACGCTACATCGCTGACAGCAACAGTGCGCTGCTGGGCCTGCAACCGGAAGACTGGCTGGATATGGCTGAGCCGGTCAACATTCCGGGGACCAGCGACCAGTACAAAAACTGGCGGCGTAAGCTCACCGCCACGCTGGAACAGATGTTCGCCGATGAAGGCGTGAATAAGCTGATTAAGGATTTGGATAAGCGGCGAAAAGCGGCCGCGAAGAAGAAGTAAAAAAGCCGGGGATTTCCCCGGCTTTTTTATGGTGATGGCTCGTAGCACGTAGGCCTGATAAGCGTAGCGCCATCAGGCTCAGTTTTATCAGACCACCATACCCAGCAGCAGACACCCTACCAGACCGCAGACGGAGATAATGGTTTCCAACATTGACCATGACTTGATGGTTTCACCGATGGTCAGGTTGAAGTACTCCTTGAACAGCCAGAACCCAGGATCGTTCACGTGGGAGAAGATGACGGAACCGGAACCAACCGCAATAACCATCAGCTCAGGGCTTACGCCGGTCGTTGCAATCAGCGGTGCCACAATCCCACCTGCAGTAATCGCTGCAACGGTTGCGGAACCCAGTGCGATACGCAGTACTGCAGCGATAGACCATGCCATCAGCAGCGGAGAAACGTTAGAGCCGTGCATCATTGAAGCGATGTATTTGTCCACCCCGCTATCAACCAGAACCTGTTTGAAGGCACCGCCACCACCGATGATCAACAGCATCATCGCGATGATTTTGATTGAGGACACCAGCGTGTCGTTAATCTGATCCATCGAACGTCCGCGGTTCAGACCAAAAGTGAACATCGCAATCAGCACTGCAATCAGCGTTGCCATGACCGGGTCACCGAGGAATTCTGCAACCGTCAGGAAAGCATGACCTTTCGGCAGAGTCATCTCCGCCACGGCGCGCATTGCCATCAGGATAACCGGGACCAGAGAGGTCCAGACGCTGACGCCAAAGCCTGGCATCTCTTCTTCAGTGAAGGTTTTTGCGCTGTACAGACCTTCCGGGATTGGCTTATCGATGCCTTTCAGGAAACGCGCGTATACCGGACCGGCGAGAATAACGGTCGGGATTGCCAGAATCGTACCAAACAGCAGAGTTTTACCCATGTCTGCGTGGAAAATGGTGGCAATAGCGGTTGGACCCGGGTGCGGCGGCAGGAAGCCGTGAGTAACGGACAGCGCAGCCGCCATCGGCACACCAACGTACAGCAGCGGGATGTTAGCAGCGGCAGCAATGGTGAATACCAGCGGCAGCATCAGCACGAAGCCGACTTCGTAGAACAGGGCAAAACCGACGGTGAATCCGGTTAATACCACTGCCCACTGAATGTGTTTTTTGCCGAATTTAGCAATCAGCGTGGTTGCGATGCGCTGTGCGCCGCCGCAGTCCGCCAGCATTTTGCCCAGCATGGCGCCAAAACCCATAATCAGGGCGAGGCTGCCAAGGGTTCCGCCGACGCCGGCTTTAATCGAACCGATGACTTTATCCAGTGGCATCCCTTGCATCAATCCGACAGCAAGCGCCACCAGGACGAGAGCGATGAAGCCGTTCATTTTGAAACGGATCATCAGGAGGAGTAACAAGATTACACCGATAGCAACGATGACTAATGGCATGATTTACCTGGCCTTTACTTTGTTATGGGTAACGTCAGTGTTTAGATGACAAATTCCGATTGTCCCGACCGGGAACAGAGTATTCTCAGCACCAATGCTGGTTGCCTTCAAAACTAATCAGTTTAACTGGCTATTATGTGTGTATTAGGTGCTGATACGAATGATACGGGTAACATGCTACGCTTGAAAATCACCTGGACAGGCAAAATTTAAAATATGAGAGGCTGGTCAAATTATGCGGGGGATTGTTGCAGGATAAATGCGAAGAAATGTTGGGGTGTAAGCCGGAGACCGCGATTACGCTACCACCCAGCATTAATGCCCGATAGCGACGCGGGTGCGTCTTATCGGGCCTACGGATACTCTACAGGTTCGGGCGTTAGTAGTAAGAGTGCTCGCCGCGCTGGTGTTCGGTTAAATCGCGAACGCCTTTCAGTTCAGGGAATTCAGCCAGCAGCTGTTTCTCGATACCTTCTTTCAGCGTTACATCTACCATTGAACAGCCGTTACAGCCGCCGCCAAACTGCAGAATGGCGTAGCCTTCATCGGTGATTTCCATCAGAGAGACACGACCACCGTGGCCAGCCAGCTGTGGGTTGATCTGCGATTGCAGCATGTACTCCACGCGTTCCATCAGCGGCGCATCATCGGCAACTTTACGCATTTTGGCGTTTGGTGCTTTCAGGGTCAGCTGGGAGCCTAACTGGTCGGTAACGAAATCGATTTCTGCATCTTCCAGATACGGTGCGCTCAGTTCATCAACATATGCGGTCAGCAGGTCAAATTTAATGGCGGTGTCGGTTGCTTCCACGGCGTCCGGCGGACAATAAGAAACGCCGCATTCAGCGTTAGGCGTGCCGGGATTAATCACAAATACGCGGATTTGTGTCCCTTCTTCCTGATTTGCCAGCAGTTTGGCAAAGTGCGCTTGTGCAGCATCGGAAATATGGATCATAGTAATGGCCTAATAGTTGACTATTTTACTTGGTTATAATACGCCCATCATCGAGGCTCTACAAGGTTCGACACAGGCACCATACCTGGACAGTCGCCGCGCCGTTGCGTAAAAGCAGCTGCGCGATTTCCGCGACGGTACTTCCGGTAGTGACGACATCATCCACAATAACCATATGGAGTCCCTGCACCGGCAATTCAAGGCGAAAGGCATTTTTCAGGTTACGTTTACGTAATCGGGCGCTGAGATGGTGCTGTGTGGCGGTTGCCCGAACCCGCGAGATGGTCCGGCTGTCCCAGTCGCAACCCAGCCAGCGTGCCAGCGGACGGCACAGTAAATCGCTCTGATTAAACCCCCTGCGCCAGTGTCGGCGTTGCCAGAGCGGGACGCTGACCAGCCTGTCCGGTAGAGGAAGGCCGCTGGCGCGCCGGGCCTGTAGTACCTCCAGCAACAGCAAACGTGAAAGTGCTGAGGCGGTTTCGCTGCGTCGTGAAAACTTGAGCTGGTGGATAAGCCCGCTCAACGGCGGAACATAGTCGCTGACGGTAACCAGCCGCTGCCACGGCGGCGGTTTTTGCAGGCAGCGCCCACAGGGAATGACGGTATGAGCGGCAGGGAGTCCACATTGAGGGCACAGGCTGGCGTGTTGACGCGTTGCCCGCGTACAGACTGAGCAGATCCCCCAATGCCCTAACGTCAGGGGCATTCGGCATAGCCAGCACAATCCCGGTACTGTTAGCATAGATGCATCCTTTCAGGCTAAAAGAGAACAATAACTGATGAATGACATCTGGTGGCAGACCCAGGGTTCGGGAAATTACCATCTTGTGCTGCTGCACGGATGGGGACTGAATGCGCAAGTGTGGCATTGCATAAGCGAGGAACTGAGTTCGCATTTTACGCTGCATCTTGTCGACTTACCGGGATTTGGTCGTAGCCAGGGTTTCGGTGCAATGTCACTGGAAGAGATGGCTGAGCGGGTATTGAAACAGGCACCGGAGAAAGCTATCTGGCTCGGCTGGAGTCTGGGCGGGCTGGTCGCGAGTCAGGTGGCGTTAACGCATCCTGAGCGTGTTCAGGCGCTGGTGACCGTCGCGTCTTCCCCTTGCTTTAGCGCGCGGGATGAGTGGCCGGGAATCAAGCCAGAGGTGCTGGCAGGCTTCCAGCAGCAGCTGAGCGAAGATTTCCAGCGTACGGTGGAGCGTTTTCTGGCATTGCAAACGATGGGCACAGAAACTGCGCGTCAGGATGCGCGAGCGCTGAAGAAAACGGTACTGGCTTTACCCATGCCGGACGTCGAGGTGCTCAATGGTGGACTTGAGATCCTGAAAACGGTCGATCTGCGAGAACCGCTGTGCGCGGTGGAAATGCCTTTCCTGCGGTTGTACGGCTATCTTGACGGGCTGGTGCCGCGCAAAGTCGTCCCGATGCTGGATGCCCTGTGGCCGCAGAGCGAGTCTTTGGTGTTTGCCAAAGCGGCGCATGCGCCGTTTATCTCGCATCCCGCCGAATTCTGTGCAGCGCTTGTGGCGTTAAAACAGAAACTATAAATTTGATGTGTTGCCCGGTGGTGCCATGCTCGCCGGGCCTGAGATTAATGGCTGCGCGTAGCCAGATCCTCAGCGGTCAGGCCAGTAATTCTGAAGATGGTTAGTGGGTCTATACCATCAGCCTGCATAGTTGATGCAATACGTAATGCTTCCTCTCGTTTGCCTTGTTGCAGACCCGTTTGTAACCCTTCTTGCAACCCTTTCCTATGGCCTTCCTGAAGACCATTTAGGTGCCCTTCCTGTCGTAATCTTTCGGCGATAGTCATCAACTTGTCCTTATGTTGGGGTAAACGTTCGGCGACTTCATGAAGAAACTCGCCAAAATGTGTGGTGTTACCGGCCTGCATTAAATAATTAAACAAGGCTTTCAACTGGTTGTCATTAGCGTGTCCTTTAACAAGCAGGATGGCCAGTTTTTCTACCAGCCCCATCAAATCGCGTTTACGAATATGCTTTTGGATGAGCTCCAACAGCGCCATCCGGCGATGCTGCATAATCTCGTCATCGGGCACAACAGTGATATCGATCAGTGGAAACGCGGTGCTATACCTGAGAAAAAAGATGACGAGACTCTACTTCCCAGGTTACCAGTAATCATCCACGAATTAATAACGATGCGTGGCTGGCTGGAGGATAGATCTTTTTTGCTGAAATAATGAAATCTGTGTGGAATCCATTACGCAAAAAAGCCGGATATCAGCGTAAACGCGTTATCCGGCCTGGACGTTAGCATCATTTGTAGGCCGGATAAGCGTAGCGCCATCCGGCAAAGAGCATCTGATTAGCGTAAAGCCCACCACTCGCGCAGGCAGGCTTTACCTTCCGGGCAACTTTTGCAGCTTCCGGAAAGACACCCGTCGGCATCTTCCTGAATCCGCACCGCTTTGCCCATCTTTTCTAACTGATTCAGCATGGCGTCAATCATGGGCTGCGGGGTATGCAGTGTGTGGCTAATTTGTGTAGCCTCCATGCGCCCCCGCAAAGCCAGTAAATCACGAACCTGAATAAGCGATGCCATTGTCGATAACCTTAGTGGCAATCGCCAGTCGTGCTGGAACAGCAGGAACTCGCCGTCCTGTTGGTTGCCAGCAGTGCGAGGTCCACGCGGCTGCGAGCTCGGCGCAGCAGGCCCAGCAACACGATGTTAAACAGGATGACCGCTAAAATGCACACCAGGCTGTAGGTCGGATGCTCTTTGTAGCTGACCGTCTGATAAAACAGCGTCGACAGAGAGTAGGCGATATTCAGGCCCCACAGAATCGAGAAGCTCATCCAGCCACGGCTGGATTCACGTGCGATAGCGCCCATCACTGAAATGCACGGTACATACAGCAGAACAAAGATCAGATAGCTGTACGCGGCGGCGGCGCTGCCAAATTTCTCGCCCATCACGCCCATTGCACCGGTAGCCATTTCACCGTCGCCTTTGCTGGCTTCGATAGGGTTAGCCAGCACGCTCAGGCTGAAAGTGTCTTTCAGGCTTTGCCAGGTTTCATCTACCGCGCCGAGCAGCTCGTCACCGAGGTGGAAATCTGCCGGGTTGAACTCTTCTTCCTGAATGTTTTCTGCGGTATAGAGCGTGTTCAGCGTACCGACAACCACTTCTTTCGCCATCGCGCCGGTGAACAGACCTACGGTTGCCTGCCAGTTATCTTCGTGAACACCAATCGGTTTGAAGACAGGGGTAATGACGCGGCTAACGGAAGCCAGAGCAGAGTCGTTGATGTTGTCGACGATTTTCCCGCTCAGTGAGAAGCTGTTAAACGCGCTGAGGAAAATGCTGACGATGATGATGACTTTACCTGCACGCAGAACGAAGCCTTTCAGACGTTGCCAGGTTTGAATGATCAGACTCTTAATGTGCGGCACGTGATATACCGGCAGCTCCATCACGAACGGCGTTGCTTCGCCACGCATGATGGTGTGTTTGAGCATCAGGCCGGTCAACACCGCCATGACGATACCCAGTACGTACAGCGAGAAGACCGCCAGCGCGCCGTTCTGACCAAAGAACGCGGCGGCAAAGACGGCGAAAATCGCCAGACGTGCACCACAGGACATAAACGGCGCCATCATGATGGTCATCAGACGCTCACGCGGGGCATCCAGCGTACGTGCGCCCATCACTGACGGTACGTTACAGCCAAAGCCGACGATCAGCGGGACGAACGATTTGCCCGGAAGTCCCAGCGCCTGCATCAGACGGTCCATCACAAATGCGGCGCGCGCCATGTAGCCGGAGTCTTCAAGGAAGGAGAGGAACAGATACATCATGCCGATTTGCGGTACCAGCGGCAGCACGGTGTTAATCCCGCCGCCAAGGCCCTGGGCCAGGAAGATGGTCAGCCAGTCCGGGAAATGCAGCGTATAGCCAATCCACTGAATACCATGGATAAAGAGTGCCACGGAGCCAACATCAAACAACGGCTGCAGCGCGCCGCCAATGTTGATGGCAAGCAGGAACATCAGGTACATCACGAACAGGAAAATCGGCAGACCGAGGAAGCGGTTGAGGATAATTTTATCTACCGCGGTGGTGAAACGGCTCGGCTCTGCCGTCAGGGTATTACTGACGGTATCGCAGATAGCAGCAATGCACTGGTAACGTGCATCGGCAATATGCAGCGCCGGGTCGTCCATTGTCTCACTCAGGCGAGCAACAGCGGCATCAAGGTTTTGTGCTGCATCACCGGCGTAAGCACGGCTGTAGATATCGCCTTCGAGCATCTGCAGGCCTAGCCAGCGGCGCTGTTTAAGCGGCATATCTTTGGCCATTGCGTCGGCGAGGGAATCAGCTTCTTGCAGCAGCGGCTGGGCATAATGGACCAGCTCAACGGTGTCGTTTTCTTTGTAGCGATCGATCGCCAGCTTCAGTGCTTCAATGCCGCGGGCGCGGGTGGAAACCAGTGGAACCACCGGACAGCCAAGACGAGCGGAGAGGGCGTCGATATCGATACGGATTTGCTGTTTCTCAGCAATATCCAGCATGTTCAGTGCGACGATACAGGGAATACCCAGCTCAAGCAGTTGCAACGTCAGGTAGAGGTTGCGTTCAAGGTTTGAAGCATCGACCACGTTGATCAAGAGATCCGCGTCGCCGCTTAAAATATAGTGACAGGCAATCTGCTCATCGAGAGAGGTTTGGGATGAGATTGTCGTCAGAGAATAGGTGCCGGGTAAATCGACCAGCGTGACCTGATGGTCCGTCGTGGCGAAATGGCCTTCTTTACGCTCAACGGTAACGCCAGCCCAGTTGCCTACACGCTGGCGCGCGCCGGTGAGCTGGTTGAATAAGGTTGTCTTGCCGGAATTAGGATTACCAATTAAACCAATGGTTAGTTTTTTCATTTTTATAGACTCACTGTATTAACAGGAAACCGCTTCCACTTCTAATAACGCCAGATCCTTCTTACGCAATACCAGACTTACGCGACGCGTTTCGATATGGATAGGATCGCCGAGCGGGGCGACGCGTACCACGTTGAAGGATGAGCCGGGTAGCATGCCAAGTGACAACAGTTTCTGACGATAAGCCGGGCTGATTTCACGGGCAAAACCGGTAATTTTCCACGCACTGTCAGGAGTGAATTGCATAGGGACCTACTTATATCTCGCTAACTGGATGATTACCTCATGGGGCGACAGGGCGGCATGAGACCAGATGATTAGCCAACGTAAGGAAAGAGTAAATAATCAACAAATCAATGATAATGAGAATGGTTTCTATCATCAATAGAATAAATGTGACGGAATGTACAATTGGATAATAATTTGAGCCAATTTTGATATTCCTCAATATTTATTCTGGTTGGAAACGAGTGATTCGCGGAAGTAATTATTGGGGATCTTAATGTTTAATTAAAGTTTCATCTGTTAATGAAGTGATAAATATATTGTGGTGCAAAGCGGGACATAGATTAAATATGCCGGATGACGACGCTCATGCGTCTTATCCGGCCTGCAAATTAATGGCGATAACCTGGCCGGACAGGGCGTTTACACCACCATCCGGCACAGGGTTTAAACTTAGCGTTTTTTACCCATCGCCGCCGCCAGCGCATCCATCATGGCGCTGTTGCCCGCAGGCTGTGCGTCACGGCCACGTGGTTTCGCGGCTTTTGGCGTCGGACGATTACCCTGAGTGCGATCGTTATTCCCGCCGCCGCGACGCGCATTGGTTTCACCCGGCTGCTCGTCCAGACGCATGGTCAGCGCGATACGCTTACGCTGCAGGTCCACTTCCAGCACTTTCACCTTCACAATGTCGCCTGCTTTCACCACGGTGTGCGGATCTTCGACGAACTTATTCGACAGCGAAGAGATATGCACCAGACCATCCTGATGAACGCCGATATCAACAAATGCGCCGAAGTTGGTGACGTTGGTGACTGCCCCTTCCAGAATCATTCCCGGCAGCAGATCGTTCATGGTTTCTACGCCATCGGCAAACTGCGCGGTTTTAAATTCAGGACGCGGATCGCGGCCCGGTTTTTCCAGCTCTTTGATGATGTCGGTGACGGTCGGCACCCCGAAGCGTTCGTCGGTAAAATCAGCGGCTTTCAGATTACGTAGTTCGCTGCTGTTACCCATCAGGTCACGCAACGATTGCTCGGTGGCGGCCAGAATGCGTTCCACAACCGGATAAGCTTCCGGGTGAACGGTTGAGGCATCCAGCGGGTTATCGCCGTGGTTGATACGCAGGAAGCCCGCGCACTGTTCAAAGGCTTTAGGCCCAAGACGGCTGACTTTTAACAGTTGCTGACGGTTCTGGAATTGACCGTTCTCATCGCGCCAGGCAACGATATTCTGCGCCATCATGCGCGTCAGACCAGCAACACGGGTCAGCAGCGGTACGGAGGCGGTATTCAGATCGACGCCGACGGCGTTCACGCAGTCTTCCACCACCGCATCCAGCTTACGCGCCAACTGAGTCTGGCTTACGTCGTGCTGATACTGGCCCACGCCGATAGATTTCGGATCGATTTTCACCAGCTCAGCCAGCGGATCCTGCAGACGACGGGCGATAGAAACCGCACCGCGTAGCGAAACGTCGAGGTCCGGGAACTCCAACGCCGCCAGCTCGGATGCGGAGTAAACCGACGCGCCGGCTTCACTGACGATCACTTTCTGCGCGGTCACTTGCGGGAACTGCTTTTGCACGTCGAGGAAGAAACGCTCGGTTTCGCGCGACGCCGTACCGTTACCAATCGCCACCAGTTCAACGTTGTGTTTTTCACAAAGCGCCGCAACGGCAACGGCGGCTTTGGCGGCCTGACCGGTATGCGGATAAATGGTGTCGGTCGCGACCAGCTTGCCGGTACCGTCAACCACTGCCACTTTTACACCGGTACGCAGACCTGGATCGAGGCCCATGGTGGCGCGCAGCCCGGCCGGAGCGGCCATCAGCAGGTCATGCAGGTTACGGGCAAAGACGTTAATCGCTTCATCTTCCGCACGTTCGCGCACGGTACCCATCAGCTCCGTTTCGAGGTGCATCAGCACTTTGATGCGCCAGGTCCAGCTAACCACGCCTTTACGCCAGCTGTCTGCTGGGGCGTTGTTCAGGCGTAGTCCCAGGTGATCCCGGATAATCTGCTCGCCGTGGCTCTCTTTTGGTGGCTCATCGAATTGCGGATCGGCATTTAGTGAAAGTTGCAACACGCCTTCGTTACGGCCACGGAACATGGCCAGCGCACGGTGGGATGGCACGGTAGAAATCGGTTCGTGGTGATCGAAGTAGTCGCGGAACTTAGCGCCTTCCTCTTCTTTACCGCTTACCACGGTGGCGACCAGGTGGGCGTTTTTCCACAGATAATCACGTACTTTCGCCAGCAGAGCAGCATCTTCAGCGAAGCGCTCCATTAGAATGTAGCGCGCGCCGTCGAGGGCGGCTTTGGTATCCGCCACGCCGTTTTCGGCGTTGAGATATTTTGCGGCTTCCGTTTCCGGGTCGTGAGACGGTTCGTTCCACAGCAGGTCTGCCAGCGGCTCCAGTCCGGCCTCAATGGCGATCTGCCCACGGGTGCGGCGCTTAGGTTTGTACGGCAGATAGAGGTCTTCGAGTTCGGTCTTACTTAACGTGCCGTTGATCGCTTTCGCCAGATCGTCGGTCAGTTTGCCTTGCTCGCCGATAGATTTCAGGATTGCCTGACGGCGGTCTTCCAGTTCACGCAGATATCCCAGACGGGTTTCCAGATTACGCAGTTGCGTATCGTCCAGACCGCCGGTGATTTCCTTACGATATCGTGCGATAAACGGCACGGTGTTCCCTTCGTCAAGCAGGCGAACGGCAGCTTCTACCTGTTCAGCACGAGCCTGAATTTCACCTGCGATAATGCGGCAGAAAGAATCATTCATCATGGATAGCTTCGTCTATAGGATAAAAAATCAGGGGATAGTTATACGGATTGACTGGCAAAAATGCCAGCCATCTGCCGGGGCTTCGGATTGTTCCGGTCTCACTTCACGTATTCAATCTCATTCACGTACCAGCTGGCTTCGCCGCCTGGGGTGTTTACTACTGCGAGATCGCCGACCTCTTTTTTCAATAGCGCCCGCGCCATTGGTGAGTCGATTGAGATGTAATCTTTACGACCGAAGATCTCATCGTAGCCAACAATACGGAATTTGCGGATGTCGCCATCGTCATTTTCAATCTCAACCCATGCGCCAAAGAAGACTTTGCCTTCCTGCTGTGGGGAGTAATCGACGATTTTTAGATTCTCCATGCACTTGGTCAAATAACGGACGCGGCGGTCGATCTCACGCAGGCGCTTTTTATTATACTGGTAGTCGGCATTTTCGCTGCGGTCACCCAGACTTGCAGCCCAGGTAACTTTTTTGGTGACTTCCGGGCGCTCTTCGCGCCAGAGATAATTCAGCTCTTGTTTAAGTTTTTCATACCCTTCACGGGTTATCAGGGGCGTTTTCATCTTATTGTTTTACCTTCGACTCTGTGATGATGCGCACAATTAGTATTACGTGAGCATATCAACAGAATAAATAATGTATTGCGAGAAACATTGTATACTTAAGCTGCTGTTTAATATGCTTTGTAACAATTTAGCCTGGAATTCATACCAGAATTCGCTGGTGACTCACGTTAGCTTTCTTAAGAATATACACTTAATTGTTGCGAACCTTTGGGAGTAATAACAATGCAAGAGAACTATAAGATTCTGGTGGTCGATGACGACATGCGCTTGCGTGCGCTTCTGGAGCGTTATCTGACCGAGCAGGGCTTCCAGGTTCGAAGCGTCGCAAACGCTGAGCAGATGGATCGTCTGCTGACCCGTGAGTCCTTTCACCTGATGGTGCTGGATTTAATGCTGCCGGGAGAAGATGGCCTGTCTATTTGCCGTCGCCTGCGCAGCCAGAGCAACCCGATGCCGATCATTATGGTCACAGCGAAGGGTGAAGAAGTTGACCGTATCGTAGGGCTGGAAATCGGCGCCGACGATTACATCCCGAAACCGTTTAACCCGCGTGAGCTGCTGGCACGTATTCGCGCAGTCCTGCGTCGTCAGGCGAATGAACTGCCGGGCGCACCTTCTCAGGAAGAAGCGGTTATCGCTTTTGGTAAGTTCAAGCTGAACCTCGGTACGCGTGAAATGTTCCGCGAAGATGAGCCGATGCCGCTCACCAGCGGGGAATTTGCGGTACTGAAAGCGCTGGTAAGCCACCCGCGCGAGCCGCTGTCGCGAGACAAGCTGATGAACCTCGCCCGTGGTCGTGAATATTCTGCGATGGAACGTTCTATCGACGTCCAGATCTCCCGTCTGCGCCGCATGGTGGAAGAAGATCCGGCTCATCCACGCTACATTCAGACCGTATGGGGTCTGGGCTATGTCTTTGTTCCGGACGGTTCTAAAGCATGAGGCGAATGCGCTTCTCACCACGAAGTTCGTTTGCCCGCACGTTATTGCTCATCGTCACCTTGCTGTTTGCCAGCCTGGTGACGACATACCTGGTAGTGCTGAACTTCGCGATTCTGCCGAGCCTCCAGCAGTTTAATAAGGTTCTGGCGTACGAAGTTCGTATGCTGATGACCGATAAACTGCAGCTGGAGGACGGTACGCAACTGGTGGTGCCGCCCGCATTCCGCCGGGAAATTTATCGTGAGCTGGGTATTTCTCTCTATTCCAACGAGGCCGCTGAAGAGGCCGGACTGCGTTGGGCGCAACACTATGAATTCTTAAGCCATCAGATGGCGCAGCAGCTGGGTGGCCCAACGGAAGTCCGCGTTGAGGTCAACAAAAGCTCGCCGGTCGTGTGGCTGAAAACCTGGCTGTCGCCCAATATCTGGGTACGCGTGCCGCTTACGGAAATTCATCAGGGCGATTTTTCACCACTGTTCCGCTATACGCTGGCGATTATGCTGCTGGCTATCGGTGGGGCGTGGCTGTTTATCCGTATCCAGAACCGGCCATTGGTGGATCTTGAACATGCGGCGCTGCAGGTGGGGAAAGGTATCATTCCGCCGCCGTTGCGTGAGTATGGCGCTTCAGAGGTGCGCTCCGTAACCCGAGCCTTTAACCATATGGCCGCGGGCGTGAAGCAGCTGGCCGATGACCGTACGCTGTTAATGGCGGGCGTGAGCCACGATTTACGTACCCCGCTGACGCGTATTCGTCTGGCGACGGAAATGATGGGCGAAGAGGACGGTTATCTTGCGGAGTCCATCAATAAGGACATCGAAGAGTGTAACGCCATCATCGAGCAGTTCATCGATTACCTGCGTACCGGTCAGGAGATGCCAATGGAGATGGCAGATCTGAACTCGGTGCTGGGTGAAGTGGTGGCGGCAGAAAGCGGCTACGAACGTGAAATCGAAACTGCGCTGCTGCCGGGCAGCATTCAGGTGAAGATGCACCCGCTGTCGATCAAGCGTGCGGTTGCCAATATGGTGGTTAATGCCGCCCGCTACGGCAACGGCTGGATTAAGGTCAGTAGCGGAATGGAGCAGCATCGCGCCTGGTTCCAGGTAGAAGATGATGGTCCGGGCATCAAGCCGGAGCAGCGTAAGCACCTGTTCCAGCCGTTTGTCCGCGGCGACAGCGCGCGCAGTACCAGCGGCACGGGCCTGGGTCTGGCGATTGTGCAGCGTATTATTGATAACCATAACGGTATGCTGGAGATTGGTACCAGTGAACGCGGTGGGTTGTCGATTCGTGCATGGCTTCCGGTTCCCTTCACTCGCGCGCCGGGCAACACGAAAGACGCATAACAAAGGGAGGCAAAATGCCTCCCTTTTTGTTGCTGTAGGCCGGATAAGGCGAAACCGCCATCCGGCACTTTTCGTTACAGCTTCGGTCCGGCGCTAACCAGCGCTTCACCTGCAGGGGTATCGGTATATTTCTCGAAGTTCTCGATAAACAGTTTCGCCAGTGCATTGGCTTTTTCCTGCCACTGCTCCGGAGATGCGTAGGTATTACGCGGATCGAGAATGCGAGTGTCCACACCCGGCAGCTCGGTCGGGATAGCCAGGTCAAACATCGGCAGACGGAACGTTTCCGCGTCATCCAGCGAACCGTTCAGGATGGCGTCGATAATCGCACGGGTATCTTTGATAGAGATACGCTTGCCGGTACCGTTCCAGCCTGTGTTAACCAGATACGCCTGTGCACCTGCCGCTTGCATACGTTTCACCAGCACTTCTGCGTACTGCGTTGGGTGCAGAGACAGGAATGCTGCACCGAAGCAGGCAGAGAAGGTTGGGGTCGGTTCGGTGACGCCGCGTTCGGTACCGGCCAGTTTGGCGGTGAAGCCAGACAGGAAGTGGTACTGCGTTTGGTCTGCCGTCAGGCGAGAAACCGGCGGCAGCACACCAAATGCGTCGGCAGTCAGGAAGATCACTTTGGTAGCATGACCCGCTTTTGACACCGGCTTAACGATATTATCGATGTGATAAATCGGGTAGGAAACGCGGGTGTTCTCAGTTTTTGAACCATCATCGAAATCGATGGAACCATCTTCGCGCACGGTGACGTTTTCCAGCAGCGCGTCACGACGGATCGCGTTGTAGATTTCCGGCTCGGCATCTTTAGACAGTTTGATGGTCTTCGCGTAGCAACCGCCTTCGAAGTTAAACACACCGTCGTCATCCCAGCCGTGTTCGTCATCGCCAATCAGGCGACGTTTCGGGTCGGTGGACAGCGTGGTTTTACCGGTGCCGGACAGGCCAAAGAAGACTGCCACATCGCCTTTTTCCCCAACGTTTGCTGAGCAGTGCATGGAGGCAATGCCTTTCAGCGGCAGCAGGTAGTTCATTACGGAGAACATACCTTTCTTCATTTCGCCGCCGTACCAGGTACCGCCAATCAACTGGATACGCTCAGTCAGGTTGAAAGCCACGAAGTTTTCTGAGTTCAGACCCTGCTCTTTCCACTGCGGGTTGGTGCATTTAGCGCCGTTCATCACGATGAAATCAGGTTTGAAATCAACCAGCTCTTCGTCGCTTGGGCGGATGAACATGTTTTTGACAAAATGCGCCTGCCAGGCAACTTCGGTAATGAAGCGCACGGAAAGACGGGTATCGGCGTTAGCGCCGCAGAAAGCATCAATGATAAACAGGCGCTTGCCGGAAAGTTGCTGGGTGACTAATCCTTTCAGATGCTGCCAGGTTTCCGGGGAGAGCGGTTTGTTGTCGTTCTTACCTTTACCTTTGTCGGACCACCACAGCGTGTCGCGCGTGGTGTCGTCACGGACAATGTACTTATCCTTTGGCGAACGTCCGGTAAAGATACCGGTATCAACGGCAACGGCGCCCAGATTCGTTAACACGCCACGTTCATAACCTTCCAGGTTTGGATCAAGTTCTTCCTGGAAAAGCGTGTCGTAGTCTGGATTGTAAACGATATCCTGAACGTCATTGATACCATAAGCCTTGAGATCTTGCGGGGTTAAACTGTTGTTCACACGCATTTCACTGCTCCTTAGCCAATATGTATTACCTGGAATAGTAAGGTTTTTTAGGGATTGTTAACCGCGACAAGGCTCATAGATTTACGCATCCGGGAAAATCACGGGCGACCGAATGCGCTGCGACTCCTGTCACAAAGAGGCAGATATTATGGCAGGAAACCCTTTTTTGTTGTGGAAAATGTTCTTAAAACGTTAATGGAGAGTGTTTTTGGCGGGAATCTTGTGAGTGTAATCGCATTCACGTAAGAAATGAATGTGGACCATACATAAACAATATCGATTCACTTCCCGTCGTTGTGGTCTGAAATCGCTCTATCAATGCTCAAAATTGTGAAGTTGATGCGATAATTAGCTTTTCCCTTCATTCTGGATACTGACATGGATAGTGCTGAAATTTCACGTACGACGCGTTGGGGCATGATATTCATCGGCCTGTTGCAGGGGACATTATGCTATCTGCTGATGACATATCTGGCGCCCCATAGTGACGGCTGGCTGTTTTATGGCATGCCTGCGACGATTGCGATCACCTCGGCACTTTTGCTTACTGTTGTTTCTTTCAAACAACGCGCGCTGTGGTACTGGATGGCGCTGATCTTTGTTGTCGTGCTGGCGATGAGCGTCTGGCTAAAGTGGCAAGTCGAGGACAGTGATAAGTGGCGGCAACATGAAGTTTTTATGTTCTACGGTTGGCGCTTACTGCTGATGGCGATGCTTGCTTTGCCCTGGATTCAGTACTCGCTTCATGTCTCTCGTGAGCAGGCGCGTTACCCGCATTTTTATCGGCAATTGTGGCTTAATGCGTTGACGTTGCTGATTGTCTTTGTCGCCAACGGTTTGTTCTGGCTGGTACTCCTGCTATGGAGCGAGATGTTTAAGCTGGTCGGTATTCCCTTCTTCAGCACGCTCTTCTTTGATACCGACTGGTTTGGCTATGTGGCCTTTGGTCTGATTACCGCACTGGCAGTGGTACTGGCCCGAACACAGTCGCGTCTGGTCACGGCGGTACAAAAATTACTGACGTTTATCGCCACCGGTCTGTTACCTCTGGTCGCGCTGTTGGCGCTGATGTTCATACTGACCTTACCCTTCACCGGGCTGGAGGCTATTTCGCAACGCGTGTCTGCGGCCGGGTTGATGTCAACGCTGACGCTGCTCCTGTTGCTGTTGATGGCTATCGTGCGTGAACCGCAAAAAGAGGCGTTACCCTATCCTGGCGCGTTACGCTACCTGATCAAATGCTCTCTGATTGTCGCGCCCATCTATATGCTGATTGCCGGTTGGTCACTGTGGGTCCGAATACAGCAGTACGGTTGGACGCCTGAGCGTTTGTATGGCGTGCTGGTGGTCGTGGTGCTGCTGGTATGGTCGTTTGGCTATCTGGCCAGCATTTTGCGCCGCGGGCGCAATCCGCTTGAGCTTCAGAGGCCGGTCATTCTTGGCGTTTCGTTGCTGGCATTGGGGCTGTTGGTTCTGCTGTCATCGCCGGTTATTGATGCCTGGCGCATCAGCGTTAACAGCCATATGGGGCTGTATCACAGCGGGAAAATTAAACCGGATCAAGTCAGCCTGTATATGTTGGATCACAGCGGAAAACCGGGGCGCGCAGCGTTGGAAGCATTACAAAAAGATGTGGCGTTTAATCAAGACAGTAAACGCAGACGCGACTTGAATTCTCTGCTGCAAGGGCGCCGGGATCCGGTTAAAGAGCTAACCGCAACACAGTTAGTATCGAAGGTTGTGATGGCTCCGGGGAGCCAGAAGCCAGACGATGCGTTCTGGGCGTTTGTCAAAACACAGGGGTATCGCATCACCTCTTGTGCTGAGCAGAATGCGTGCGTACTGGTGAGTCAGGACCTCAATGCGGATGGTCATCCTGAGCAGGTGTTATATGCCTTTGGCGATGGGGAGAGTCTGGTCTTCGGCATGCAAAAAAACAAATGGGATTTGTTAGCTGTTGCCACGCTACCTGAAGGATTCACTAAGGATAAATTGCTGCAGGCGGTAGCGAATCAGCAACTGGGCTCAGCCCCCAGAATCTGGCGGGATATCACTATTGATGGCAAAAGACTGCCGATGACTTATTACACCGAGTGAGTGTGTTGCCGACATCGTTTTTGCCGGATGGCAGCGCGAACGTCTTATCAGGCCTACGACAGATTTTCCGTAGGCCTGATAAGCGCCGTGCCATCAGGCAAGACAGTGATTAATGCACCTGGGGATCGGCAGGGGAGGCATTACTGCGGATCTCAGCAATATCCATGGCGTTAAACAGATAGTGACTACCGCAGTAATCGCAGTGCATATCGATCTCGCCTTCTTCCGCCAGAATGCTGTCCACTTCTTCGTCCGGCAACGTTTTCAGTGCGCCTGCGCAGCGTTCGCGTGAACAGGTGCATTTGAACTCAACGTCCTGCGGATCGTAGAGAGTAACCTCTTCTTCGTGGTACAGGCGCCACAGCACTTCGTTGGCAGGCAGCGTCAGCAGCTCTTCGGCTTTGATGGTTTCGGTCAGGGCGGTCAGGTGATCGAAATCATCTGCCTGCGCGTTTTGCGCCGGCATTACCTGCAGCAGCATTCCGCCAGCAGCGGGTTTGCCATCAACGTCGCCAGTGCGGATGAACAGGCGTGTCGGCAGCTGTTCAGAACGCATGAAGTAATCTTCCAGACACGCTGCCAGCGTGTCACCTTCCAGACCGACCACGCCTTGATAACGCTCGCCTTCTTCCGGAGTAATGGTGATCACCAGGTAACCGTTGCCCACCAGCGTTTTCAGATCGGCATCTTCAGGAATATCACCCTGCATGCGGGCCACACCGCGCATCTGCTGATTGTTGTTGCCGTTGATGACGGCCAGGCTCAGCGGACCATCACCCTGCAACTGCACAGTGATATCACCGGCAAATTTCAGCGTGGCGGTGAGCAGGCTGGTGGCAACCAGCAGCTCAGCCAGCACGTTTTTGACCGGTTGCGGGTAAGTATGATTTTCGAGGATCTGTTGCAGGGTTTCCGATACGGTCACCAGCTCGCCGCGCACGGCAAAGTTTTCAAACAGATAACGATGTAATTGGTCATGTTGCGGCATAATCATCTCTCTTGCAGGTGACAGTCACTCGCTGTCGCCGTGTTTAAATCGTAACAGATCGCGGCGCTCTTTCTTGTCCGGTCGTCTGTCCGGGTGCGGCATGGTTAACGCGTTAAGTTTACGCGCCAGCGCCATTTTTTCGCGTTTTTCCACGCTTTCCGCGGTTTCTTCATACAGCGTAACGGCTTCCGTTGCCGGGCGACGCTGCTCGGTAATGGCCTTGATAATGACCGTTCGTTCGTCATTTCCCTGGCGAAGGGTGAGGGTGGCGTTCAGCTCGACAATCTTGCTTGGCTTACTGCGCTGGCCGTTGTAGTGCACCTTACCGCCTTCAACCATTTCGCGGGCTAGCGCACGCGTTTTGTAAAAGCGTGCAGCCCACAGCCATTTATCCAGCCTGACTTCAGCAGAGGGCTTTTCTTTCATGGCGTCTCCTTCACATCAGTGAGGGGATCAGTCGGCGGTAGTCATTCAGTGACGGGTGGCGTGCGTACTGTTTTTCGGCGATGCCGGAGTCGGGATTGGTCACGCCGAGGCAGTAACGAATACCGTACAGAGCAGCGGCGTCGAGAATGGGTTCGCTGTCGTCAATAAACAGCGTCTTCTCTGCACTCATTCCCGTTTCTTCAGCCACAGCGTGCCATAACCGCTGATCCTCTTTGGGATAACCAAATGTGTGGGTGGAAAGTAATAAATCAAGGTGTGAGGCCAGACCGGTATGCTCAAGCTTCACCGCCAGATTATGCGGATGCGCGTTGGTGAGCAAAATACGGCGCTTGCCGCTGGCTTTTAAGGCATCAAGAAACGGTACGGTATCTTCGCGCAAAACGGCGCGCGGTCCCTGTTCCGTGGTCATGGCGCAAATATCCAGATCCAGGCACTCGCTCCAGTAATCAAGGCAATACCAGTTTAGCGTATGCTGCACGGCATGATACTGCTGACGAATATAGTCCTGAGCTTCCTGAGGAGAGATACCCTGCTTCGCGCCATAGGTTTCCGGCACCAGTTTTTGCCAGAAATAGTTATCGAATGCCAGGTCGAGCAGCGTGCCGTCCATATCTAACAACACGGTGTCGACATCCTGCCAGGCAATATTGATATGCATGGAAACTCCCCAGAAGAAAACATGATGCGCGACAGGGTAGCATATCCTGTCGCGCGAGCGTGTTATCGAATCAGGCTTTCCGGGTTGTCAATCAGTGTTGGATTCAGACAACTTTCGTAGTAGCTCTGAATTTCCGCGATGCGGGTGCGGTGACGCTGGTAGCGTCTGAATGCCTGTATGCTGTTGTAGATAGCGCATCCGAGCATGGAGAACATCAGCAGCGTCGTGCCAAGGTAGCGCCATAAACCTGAGCGGTCCGGGATACGGTGCAGTCCAATGTGCTGGGTGCCATTGGCGTCAGTCGAAATATTGGTGACGATCCCCTCCGCGCGAAACGGCGTCTGCATTAGCATCTGTGCCAGGCGCTGGAAGGCGTTCCACTGTTCCTGAGGCGGATAGTCATATAGCGAGGTCGTCGGCCACGGCTGATCGACCAGATCGCTGCCTTCGTCGCTGATAATCAGGAAACCGCCGGGAGCAGGGCTATTCAGCGCCTGGGCTGCTCGTGCAGTCTCGCGTGAAATAAACGGTGCCGTAGAGGTATTCACCAGATTATCCAACGACTCTGCGCTTACCGGACGCAGCAGCACGTTCACGCCATCCAGTTTGCCTGCGTTTGCCCGTTTCACCAGCGCGGCCCAGTCTTTACTGTTACCGAGGTTAACCAGCGCATTTTTTAAGCGCACACATTCATCTTTGGCTGCACACAGATCGGCCGTTTTCAGGACAATCTCACCAAAATCGTCCAGTAATACCATGCCGGACTTTTGGATTGCTGAGCGTAGCGATGCGCTGACGCGAGAGTCATCGTCAGGTTTGGGATGCAGCTGACGGCTCACGGCCTGTGTGAGCGCGGTAGCCTTGTTCACCAGGTCAGACTCAGGCAGCGGCAATGCGCGCGCGTCATTCCAGATAATTTGCGAGCAATCGAAAGGCATAAACGGCGTGGCAGGCTGCGCATTCCAGCTTCCTTGGGTATGAATGTTACACATACCCGTACCACTCAGGTGTAGCGTGTCACCCACGCGAACGCCCGCGTTCTCGAGCTGTTTAACGCTGGTGGCTTCGATAGTTTGCGCGCCCTTCATCCAGGAGAGCGTGACCTTTATCGGCATATCCAGCGGGATCCAAAACAGCAGCATCAGCAGTACCAGTAACGAGCCGCCTGCGATGACGGCGTTGCGCAGCCAGTGCTGTAACGGGAAGTTTTTCACTTCATCGTGCAGAGATAAAAAACGCCCCTGGCGGGCAACGTGGCGATCGAGATAAATATCGATATCCGTTTGCTGGCCAAGGTCTTGGGCGATGTAAGGTTGCCAGTGAGGTGGGTAGATCAGATCAATAATACCCAGCGAGATATTATTAATTTGTTCCTGGTCGTTTTCGCCAAATAACCCCCAGCGACGTGGCGTACCGCGCAGACAATGAATTTCCCGCAGTGCGCTTTTGGACGGCGGGGCGAACAATCCCCACAGACCCGCAGCTAACAGCAACACCGCGCCACCAACTGCCCACGGAACAAACGTGTTCGGGATAACCAAACAGAAAAAGAACAGCAGGAATGAGGCGGTTATCAACAACGCCTCGCGCAATCCCGAAGGGCGGCTGAGCGCATATTCTTCATGGGTTTCCTGGCGAATATTCAGCAGTTCAATCTGCTCACTTTCTTCACCACGAATGGACGCCTGGGTAGAAGCGGTGTGCTGTAACGCATAACCACGCGCTTCCTGCATATATTCCTGCAGCGTATGGCCGTTCAACGAGATAACCAGCGGTATCGTATTGGTGTGGATTATCTCAACGCTGTTTTCGTCGTTGATGTATTGTTCCCAGAAAGGGGGAAGATGTACCTCAACGGAATCAAGATAGTAGCGCCATTTGTTAGGATCGTCGGTGGTAATGCCGTAACGTGTAATCGAACGAGTAAGCACGATGACGCTATTACTTTGGGCATTCAACGTTAATGAGACCGGTGCAGCACTGGCTCCTGTGGGACCGGGTACTTGCTGAATTTGACTAAGGCTTTCGAGATAGTTTTCGACTGCGCTGCGTTCTTCAGGTGTGAGTTTACGTTTCGAGGCGTCTGAGAAGACACTGCTCAAGGGTAAATTTTTCTGCCTGGATTTTGATTTGAGTAGCCATCCTGCAAGCAATGAGCAGGCCAGCAAAGCAGCTAAAAAAATCAGAATGGTGCTCATGCTTTCCCCATCTTACTTAGTCTGTCAGGCGTGGTCAGTCGCACCCTGTTCAATATTCGTGATTCTGTGGTTGGCTATCGGCAAGTGTGGAGTCGAACTTGAGCATCTTTAAGTACAGCCCAGTAAATGCGAATCATAGCAAAATCACCAAAAATGGAATATCAGCAAATTCCTGGAGTTATTTCAACCTATTGACTTTTAATTTGAAATAGGGATTAACTTTTAGTACGTTACATAAATGTAAATAAACGGCAATTCACATTGCCGAAACCGTGCGGTATATCGCACAATAACCCCAGATTTCACAGCAAAGATCCTCACAATGAGCAAATCATTACAGAAACCCACGATTTTGAAAGTGGAAACCATCGCCCAATCCCGGCTGTTTAAGGTCGAAAGCGTGGACCTTGAGTTCAGCAATGGCGTACGCCGCGTTTATGAACGTATGCGTCCATCCACGCGTGAAGCGGTAATGATTGTGCCGATTGTTGACGACCATCTGATCCTTATTCGCGAATACGCGGTCGGTACCGAGTCCTACGAACTGGGTTTTTCCAAGGGATTAATCGATCCTGGCGAAAGCGTGTTTGAGGCGGCGAATCGGGAGCTGAAAGAAGAGGTGGGGTTTGGCGCAAAAGATCTGACGTTTTTAAAGAAACTCAGCATGGCGCCATCTTATTTCTCCAGCAAGATGAACATCGTGGTGGCAGAGGACTTATATCCTGAATCGCTGGAGGGTGATGAACCTGAGCCATTACCGCAGGTGCGCTGGCCGCTGGCGCATTTGATGGACCTGCTGGAAGACCCTGATTTTCACGAAGCGCGTAATGTCAGTGCGCTGTTCCTCGTACGCGAATGGCTGAAAGGGCAGGGACGGCTTTAATTACGATTGCCAACTGATACCTTATCCAGCCTACAAAATTCCGGAAGATCAAATAATTGTACCGAAATTGTAGGCCGGATAAGCGAAGCGCCATCCGGCAATCGATCAGAACAGTTCGTGTGTCTCACCATTATCAATAATGGTTGTTCCCACCTCATGCACCGCCTGTTGCGTCGGCTGAGTGCCTTCAATGAAGTACTCTGCGCGGCTATTGCCACCGCTCGCCAGTTGTCCTGTGCTGCGATCGATATTGACCGTCACGATACCCGGCGGTGGCGTCAGTGGCTGTTCAGGCACACCTTCCAGCACGGATTTCATGTAAGCATCCCATGCAGGCTGCGCACTCTTCGCACCGCCTTCGTAGCCGGAGATTTGGTCTTTGATCGCGCCGGAAGCCGTTGTATGACCAAGGTTGCGGCGATGGTCATCAAAGCCGATCCATACCGACGTTACTACCCCTGGTCCGTAACCGGAGAACCACGCATCTTTAGAGCTGTTGGTAGTCCCGGTTTTCCCGCCGATATCATGACGCTGTAAATCGCGACCTGCGCGCCAACCGGTTCCCATCCAGCCTGGTTCACCAAAGATATTGGTGTTCAGCGCGCTTTTAATCAGGAAGGCCAGCGGCGTGTTGATCACGTGCGGAGCGTACTCTTGTGTTCCGCTTTGCGCGACCAGTGCCTGGTTCGCCTGCTCAAGCTGCGGCATAGGCACGGCGGCATTCTGCTGTTCCTGCGAGACGGCGACATCTTCTACGTTACTGTTTTCCAACACGTTAGATTTCTGGGTATCGCCGTAAATCACCGGAATATCGCATTCCGGGCAGGCAATTTTCGGCTTCGCTTCGAAGATAACGCCGCCCATATCGCTTTCGATCTTACTGATGAAATACGGATCGACCAGGAAGCCGCCATTAGACATCACCGCGTAACCGCGCGCCACCTGCAACGGCGTGAACGAAGCCGAACCCAGCGCCAGTGACTCGGTATGCACAATGTTCTGTGCCGGGAAACCGAAACGTTGTAGATACTCTGCCGCGTAATCCACGCCCATAGCGCGCATGGCGCGTACCATCACCACGTTTTTCGACTGACCCAGCCCCTGACGTAAGCGGATAGGACCGGCGTACTGCGGCGGGGAGTTCTTCGGCTGCCAGTCGGAACCAGCACCGGCATCCCAGCGGGAGATTGGCACGTCGTTGAGCATGCTCGCCAGCGTCAGACCTTTATCCATTGCGGCGGTATACAGGAATGGCTTGATGTTGGAGCCCACCTGGCGTAACGCCTGGGTTGCACGGTTAAACTTGCTCTGGTTGAAGTCAAAACCACCAACCAGCGCCAGCACCGCGCCGTTTTGCGGATTGATGGAGACCAGGGCGGAGTTGACGTCCGGCACTTGCGCCAGCCACCAGGCATCTCCCACCTGGCGTACCCAGATTTGCTGGCCAGTCTGTACTACGTCGGTCACTTTACGCGGCGTTGGGCCTTGTTGAGTATCCGAACGGTAAGGACGCGCCCAGCGCATACCATCCATCCGTAATGACACTGATGTACCATCCGCCAGCGCGGCAATGGCTTCCTGCGGATTGGCGCTGGTAACAACCGCCGGCAGCAGGGGGCCATAAGTCGGCAGCGCTTTCAGCGTATCGGTAATTTTCTTGCTGTCCCAACTGCTTTCGCCCACTTTCCACAGCACGTTCGACGGGCCGCGGTAGCCGTGGCGCATGTCGTAATCCATCACGTTGTTACGTACTGCCTGCTGAGCTGCCTGCTGTACTTTGCGCGTAATGGTGGTGGTGATGCGATACCCGTCTTCATAGGCTTTCTCGCCATAACGGTTATACATCTCCTGGCGCACCATTTCAGACAGATACGGTGCAGAGAAAGCGATTTCCGGCGCGTGGTAGTTGGCGTCAATGGCCTCGCCGCGCGCCTGATCGTACTGGGCTTGCGTGATGTAGTTTTCGCTCAACATACGCGACAGTACAACGTTACGTCGCGCGGTTGCACGGTCCATCGAATAGAGCGGGTTGAAGGTTGACGGCGCTTTTGGCAGACCGGCAATCACCGCAATTTCACTTAAGCTGAGTTGATCCACCGTCTTACCGAAATAGACCTGCGCGGCAGCACCCACGCCATAGGCGCGATACCCCAGATAGATCTTGTTCAGATACAGTTCGAGGATCTCATCTTTACTCAGCAGTTGTTCAATGCGGATCGCCAGGAACACTTCTTTGATCTTACGCATCAGCGTACGTTCCGGGCTCAGGAAGAAGTTTCTCGCCAACTGTTGGGTAATGGTACTCGCCCCTTGCGACGCGTGACCAGAGAACAATGCGACGCTGGCCGCACGGAAGATCCCCACCGGGTCTACCCCATGGTGCTCATAAAAGCGGCTGTCTTCTGTGGCGATAAAGGCTTTAACCATTACCGGCGGCATCTGATCTAGCGTGACCGGGATTCGACGTTTCTCGCCATATTGCGCGATTAGCTCGCCGTCAGCGCTGTAAACCTGCATCGGGATCTGTAAACGCACATCTTTGAGCGTCGCGACGTCAGGTAATTGCGGCTCAATATAGCGATAGAGGCCATAAATCGAGCCTGCTCCCAGCAGGATGCAACATACTGCAAGGATTAATAAATACTTTACGAACTTCACTGGAGATTTCCCATTTAGTGGCATTTGGGCAGTTTATAAACAAACGCGCGGTAGTATAAAGGCAAGCCAGACGCATTGATATACCCGTTAAAGCGACGGGTGATAAGGAGATCATCAGCAATGGCTTTCAATATCTGGAAAATTGGTCTGCATATTCAGCAACATGAAGCGCTGGCTGTCGCTATCGTTCGCGAAGCATCAGGTTGGTATCTGCAACGCTGGTGGCGTATACCGCTGACGCCTCAGGTTATCGTCGATGGCCACATTCGCGAGCCTGAACAGCTGGTCGCCGCGCTACTGCCGTGGAGCCGGGAGCTCCCTCGCCGACACCATATTCATCTCTCTTTTCCCGCCAACAGGACGTTACAAAAAAAGTTTCCTCGTCCGACAATGACGTTACGCGAGCCAGAGCAAACCGCATGGTTGTCCGGTTCGATGGCGCGTGAACTCAATATGGCGCCGGATGCGCTGCATTTTGATTATAGCGAAGACACGTTGAGCCCGGCATTTAACGTCACTGCTGCGCAAAGCAAAGAGATTTCAGCGCTTCTGACGCTTATCCAAACCCTGAAGGTGCAGGTTACGGCGATTACACCGGATGCCAGCGCGTTACAGCGATTTATTCCCTTCTTGCCAGAGCATCAGCAGTGTCTGGTATGGCGTGATGACGCCCAGTGGTTATGGGCGACCCGTTCGGCATGGGGACGTAAATCAACGGGCGATATTGGCAGTATTGATGAGCTTGCCACGACATTGTCTCTTCCCCCGACAGCCATTGCGCAATGCTCCCCTGGCGGCTTCGATCCTTTGAGCGCCGTGTCTGTACGCCAGCCGCCCATTCCAACGCAAAGTCATCACTTCGCCATTGCGCTGGGACTCGCTATGGGAGGCGCGTACTGATGATAGCGACCATTAATCTTCTGCCCTGGCGTCAGACTCGGCGTTACGCTTGCCTGCGCTTCTGGGGCATCTTATTTAGCGCTTCGCTACTGCTTAGTATTGGCGTGTTGTTGCGCTATTACAGCGTGTTGAGTGTAGAAAATCGGGCTGAATTGTTGCTGACAGATGCCGAAAAGACGCGTGTCGAGGCCTTAATTGCGCTAAAGCCGCGTATGCAGCAGCGCCAGCAACGATGGCAACAGGTGCAGGCACGGAACAAACAGCGTGAGCAGACCCGAAGCTGGCAGTCGGTTTTGCAAGAGCTGGCGGAATTACTGCCTGAGCAGGCGTGGTTAACAAAAATGACCTGGCAGCAGGACACGCTGGAACTGACGGGAAACACGCTGAACTTTGCCGCGCTGAAGGCGCTGGAAGCGCAATTACGCCAGCAACCATTGTTTCAGTTGAGCTGCCCCGGTGAAACGCAGCAGGATGCGCAGGGACGCTGGCAATTCCACTATCGACTGACACGGAGCGGTGCGCATGATAACGCTCTGTGATGTCTGGTTAGCGCAGTCGCCGCGCTTTCGACTCATCTGCTGGTGCGGCTGGATGTTGGGGCTACTCATACTGGTGACGTTATGTCTTTATCCCGTAGCGCGGGAGCGGACGATGCAACGCGAGACGCTGGTCCAGCAACGGGCAGCTATTCAGATGCAATGGCGAGATGTCTATCTGTTAGCGGCATCACCAGCAGAGCCGGAAGAGAAACTGACCCTGTTCTCTCCGCTACTGTTTCAGACTTCACTTACTCGTCTTATCCACTGGCAACCCTCCGCGCAAGGCGGAGAGATGGCGCTGATATCGGCCTGGGATGCTATCCCGCAGACGTTTGTCCAGTTGGCGGATCAGGGGATGAACGTCAGCCGATTTTCGCTTAGCGCAGAAGACACAGAGCTGCTGCTAACGCTACAGCTGGAGCGTCTGAATGACGGTTGAACGCTGGCTGTTGATATGCGTAAGCGTACTGATGCTCACCGGTATGCGTAATCCCTTCCTGCCGCCGGAGGACCGTTGCCAAATTGCTGAGCTGTCGACATGGCGTTTTCAGGGCGTGGTGAGCCAGGGCACGCGACCCATTGGCATCGTTCAGGATAGCCAGAAAAAATGGCGGCGGGTTAAGCCAAATGACGTCCTGAAAAACGGTTGGACGATTACGCAGATAACGGCCCAGAACATAACCCTCGGCACAGAAAAAAACTGCGAACCGCCGCGGTGGCAGTGGCAACGACAAGGAGCGGTAAATGAAGCGATGGATAGCGTGGATAGTAATAGCGCTGGCGGTCGGGATAACGAGCGCACTGGCGACGAAACCGCAAAACGTGACGCTGGTGGTCGATGATGTGCCGGTTACGCAAGTATTGCAGGCGCTGGCTGAACAGGAACAGAAAAACCTGGTGGTTTCGCCAGATGTCAGCGGTGTGCTGTCGCTGCATTTGACGGATGTCCCCTGGAAGCAGGCATTGCAGACGGTGGTAAAAAGTGCCGGACTGGTATTACGCCAGGAGGGAAACATCCTGCATGTACATTCTGTTCAATGGCAGAGTGAAAATGCGGCCCGCCAGGACAATGAACAGGCGCGGATTCAGGCCAGTATGCCGCTGGAGCAGCGCAGCATTATTTTGCACTATGCCGATGCTGCCGAGCTGGCAAAAGCAGGAGAAAAGCTGCTCAGTGCCAAGGGAAGCATGACGGTGGATAAACGGACCAACCGCTTACTGCTGCGTGATAATAGCGTTGCGCTTAACACCCTGGAAAAGTGGGTATCGCAAATGGATTTGCCGGTGGCCCAGGTCGAACTGGCGGCGCATATCGTCACCATAAATGAAAAAAGTTTGCGCGAGCTGGGGGTGAAGTGGTCGCTGGCTGACGCACAACAATCGGGGGCGGTTGGGAATGTCACGACGCTCGCCAGCGACCTTTCTGTAGCCACCGCCACATCCCGTGTGGGATTTAATATTGGCCGCATTAACGGTCGTTTACTGGAACTGGAGTTGTCTGCGCTGGAGCAAAAACAGCAGTTGGATATCATCGCCAGCCCACGATTACTGGCATCTCACCTGCAACCTGCCAGTATTAAGCAGGGCAGTGAGATCCCTTATCAGGTCTCCAGCGGTGAAAGCGGTGCGACATCCGTCGAGTTCAAGGAAGCGGTACTGGGGATGGAGGTAACACCAACGGTGTTGCAGAAAGGGAGAATCAGGCTGAAACTGCATATCAGCCAGAATGTTCCCGGACAGGTTCTACAGCAGGCAGATGGCGAAGTGCTGGCTATCGACAAGCAGGAGATTGAAACTCAGGTCGAGGTAAAAAGCGGCGAGACGATTGCGCTTGGCGGGATTTTTTCACATAAGAATAAATCCGCAGCCGACAGCGTGCCGCTATTAGGCGACATTCCCTGGCTTGGCTCTCTTTTTCGCCATGATGGTAAAGAAGACGAACGGCGCGAATTAGTGGTCTTTATTACGCCCAGACTGGTTTCAACGGAATAACTTATGCATGAAAAGCCGTTGTTTTTGCACTGAACACGTTTCAGGGATTTGACGTGAGGGTGTATTTAGCATACAAGGAGTACCGATTTGAGCGTCGGTACTTTTCTTTACTTATGCGGCAGTGAATACGCTTTGCCTTTCCGGTGGTGTGCCATAGGCTTATTGGGTGTCATTTGACTGCGCGATACGTCGCCAGGTCTGATGTTTGCAGGGTAGCATGCCTGCCACGACCAGAAATGCGTTAGGTTTGGTGATTTATTCAGTTGCCAAACCCGCTTGAGTATTGAGATAATTTTCAGTCTGACTCTCGCAATATCTTATGAGGTTTCAGTTCATGTCCTGCTGCGCTGGGTGTCTGCGAAGCGGGTTTACCATTAACGAATAGTCTTAGTAGTACCGAAAAAATGGCAGAGAAACGCAATATCTTTCTGGTTGGGCCTATGGGTGCCGGAAAAAGCACTATTGGGCGCCAGTTAGCTCAACAACTCAATATGGAATTTTACGATTCTGATCAAGAGATTGAGAAACGAACCGGAGCTGATGTGGGCTGGGTCTTCGATGTAGAAGGTGAAGACGGCTTCCGTGATCGCGAAGAAAAAGTCATCAACGAGTTGACGGAAAAACAGGGTATTGTGCTGGCAACTGGCGGTGGCTCTGTAAAATCACGTGAAACACGTAACCGTCTTTCCGCGCGTGGCGTCGTGGTCTATCTTGAAACGACAATTGAAAAACAACTTGCACGTACTCAACGTGACAAGAAACGCCCGCTGCTGCAGGTAGAATCACCGCCTCGTGAAGTTCTGGAAGCGTTGGCTGACGAACGCAATCCTCTGTACGAAGAGATTGCTGACGTGACCATTCGCACCGACGATCAGAGCGCAAAAGTCGTAGCAAACCAGATTATTCATATGTTGGAAAGCAACTAATTCTGGCTGAATACACACTCGTCTGCGGGTACAAGTAACTAAGGTGGATGTCGCGTAATGGAGAGGATCACAGTCACTCTCGGGGAACGTAGTTACCCTATCACCATCGCGGCTGGTTTGTTCAATGAGCCAGCTTCATTCTTACCGCTGAAATCGGGCGATCAGGTTATGTTGGTGACCAACGAAACCCTGGCTCCCCTTTATCTCGATAAGGTTCGCGGCGTACTTGAACAGGCGGGTGTTAACGTTGATAGCGTTATCCTTCCCGATGGCGAGCAGTATAAAAGCCTGACGGTTCTGGATACGGTTTTCACCGCGTTACTGCAAAAACCGCATGGTCGTGATACCACGTTAGTTGCCCTTGGCGGCGGCGTGATTGGCGATCTGACCGGTTTTGCGGCAGCCAGCTATCAACGTGGTGTTCGTTTTATTCAAGTCCCGACAACTCTGTTGTCGCAGGTCGACTCCTCCGTTGGCGGCAAAACCGCCGTAAACCATCCCCTCGGTAAAAACATGATTGGCGCGTTTTACCAACCGGCCTCCGTGGTGGTGGATCTCGATTGTCTGAAAACGCTTCCTGCGCGTGAGCTGGCATCGGGGCTGGCGGAAGTGATCAAATACGGCATCATTCTTGACGGCGAATTTTTCAGCTGGCAGGAAGACAATCTGGATGCGTTACTGCGTCTGGATGGTCCGGCAATGGCGTACTGTATCCGTCGTTGTTGTGAGCTGAAAGCAGAAGTTGTCGCAGCAGACGAGCGTGAAATGGGCTTACGTGCTTTACTGAATCTGGGACACACGTTTGGCCATGCGATCGAAGCTGAAATGGGTTATGGCAATTGGTTACATGGTGAAGCAGTCGCAGCAGGTATGGTAATGGCTGCCCGTACGTCAGAACGTTTGGGTCAGTTCACCTCCGCTGATACGCAGCGCATCATTACGCTGTTACAGCGAGCAGGCTTACCGGTGAATGGGCCGCGTGAAATGTCCACCGAGGCTTATCTGCCGCACATGCTGCGAGATAAAAAAGTGTTAGCGGGAGAGATTCGTTTGGTGCTTCCGCGAGCGATAGGGAAGAGTGAAGTGCGCGGCGGAGTGTCGCACGAGGTGGTTCTTAACGCTATTGCTGATTGCCAGCAGGCGTAACAACAAGAAAGGTCAGGCTTACGTTGCGAAACGTAGGTCTTTTAGCTTCAGGTTATGTGCAAAGTCGTAAGCATTAACCTTTGAGTGGGGTGTTAAATGGATGAATTCAAACCAGAAGACGAGCTGAAACCCGATCCCAGCGATCGTCGTACTGGTCGTTCTCGTCAATCGTCTGAACGCGATAATGAGCCGCAAATCAATTTTGATGATGTTGATCTGGATGCTGACGATCGCCGTCCTGCACGTGCACGCAAAGAGCGTGAAGAAGAGCAGGACATTGAAGAAGAGTATGAATCTGATGACGATGCCGTGGATGAAGAGCGTGTAGAACGTCGTCCGCGCAAGCGTAAGAAAGCCGCCAGCAAGCCTGCCTCCCGCCAATATATGATGATGGGTGTGGGTGTTCTGGTACTGCTGCTGCTGATTATCGGCATTGGTTCTGCGCTGAAAGCCCCCTCATCTTCTTCCAATGAGCAGGCAGCATCTGGTGAGAAGAGCATCGATCTTTCTGGCAGCAATGCAACGGATCAGGCGAGCGCAACGGCTCCTGCAACGGGCACTGAGCAGACCGCTGGCAATACCCAGCAGGATGTTTCCCTGCCACCGATTTCCTCTACCCCGACTCAAGGTCAGGCACCTGCGGCAACCGAAGGCCAGCAGCGTGTTGAAGTGCAGGGCGATTTGAACAATGCTCTGACACAACCGCAGGGTCAGGAGCAGGTTAACAACGCCGTGGTTAACTCTACGCTGCCGACCGAACCTGCGACCGTTGCGCCGATGCGTAATGGTAATGCTGCGCGCCAGACGGCGAAAACGGAAACGACTGAGCGTCCTGCTGCTACGCGCCAGGAACGTAAACAGGCCGTTATTGAGCCGAAGAGCAAACCGCAAACTACGGTGAAAGCGACGCCGACAGAGCCGAAACCTGTTGCTCAGGCAAAACCAACCGTAACTGCTACCGCGCCGACCACCACAACTAAAGCACCTGTGGTAACCGCTACGCCGAAAGCGACCGCTGAGCCGAAAGCAACTGCGACGCCAACGCAGACCGCAACGCCTACGCCAACGGCGACAGCAACAACGACAACGCCTGTTGCAGGCGGAGCGAAAAGCGCAGGTAATGTTGGAGCGTTAAAATCTGCGCCGTCCAGCCATTACACGCTGCAGCTCAGCAGTTCTTCTAACTACGACAACCTGAACGGTTGGGCGAAGAAAGAAAACCTGAAGAACTACGTGGTGTACCAGACGACGCGTAACGGTCAACCGTGGTATGTTCTGGTGACAGGCGTGTATGCGTCTAAAGAAGACGCGAAACGTGCAGTGTCTACGTTACCCGCTGATATTCAGGCGAAAAACCCGTGGGCAAAACCGCTGCATCAGGTTCAGGCCGATTTGAAGTAAGATAGGATATGTTCTGCAATGGTTTGATGTTTCGCCCAATTGCGGGACAAAGACTAAAGCGCAGGATGCTGTCGGAGCTTTCTCCACAGCCGGAGAAGGTGTAATTAGTTAGTCAGCATGAAAAAAAATCGCGCTTTTTTGAAATGGGCAGGGGGGAAATACCCCCTGCTTGATGATATCAAACGGCATTTACCTCAGGGTGAGTGCCTGATTGAACCTTTCGTGGGTGCCGGGTCGGTGTTTCTCAACACCGACTTTTCTCGTTATATTCTTGCCGATATCAACAGCGACCTTATCAGTCTCTATAACATAGTGAAGACGCGTACCGATGAGTATGTGCAGGCTTCGCGTGAGCTGTTTATGCCTGAAACCAATCAGGCTGAGGTGTACTATCGGTTCAGAGAAGAATTTAATGCCAGCGAGGATCCGTTCCGCAGAGCAGTGCTGTTCTTGTATCTGAACCGCTTTGGTTACAACGGATTGTGCCGTTATAACCTGCGCGGCGAGTTTAACGTCCCGTTTGGGCGTTATAAAAAACCTTACTTCCCGGAAGCCGAGTTGTACCATTTTGCTGAGAAAGCGCAGAATGCGGAGTTCCATTGCCTCTCCTATGAAGAGTGCATGAACCGTGCGGATAGCAACTCTGTGGTCTATTGTGACCCCCCTTATGCACCGCTTTCGGCGACGGCAAATTTCACTGCGTATCACACCAACAGCTTTAGCCCGAAAGAGCAGGCGCATTTGGCCGAGATGGCAGAAAAGCTGGTCAGTAAGCAGATCCCGGTGTTAATTTCGAACCACGATACGCCCGATACCCGTGAATGGTACCGAGCGGCGAAACATTTTCAGGTCAAAGTGCGGCGCAGCATAAGCAGCAATGGCGGCACGCGTAAAAAGGTGAACGAACTGCTGGCACTGTATAAACCAGGAGTCGTAACGCCTGCGAAGAAATAAATCTCAAGGAGAAGCGGATGAAACAGTATTTGATCGCCCCCTCAATTCTGTCGGCTGATTTTGCCCGCCTGGGTGAGGACACCGCGAGAGCGCTGACTGCCGGTGCCGATGTCGTGCACTTCGACGTCATGGACAATCACTATGTACCGAACCTGACCATCGGACCGATGGTACTGAAATCGCTGCGTAAATATGGCATCACCGCCCCGATTGATGTTCACCTGATGGTAAAACCGGTCGATCGGATTGTCCCGGACTTCGCCGCCGCTGGCGCCAGCATCATTACTTTTCATCCGGAAGCCTCCGAGCATGTCGATCGCACTTTACAGCTGATCAAAGAGCATGGCTGTAAAGCGGGCCTGGTATTCAACCCAGCAACACCACTGAGTTATCTGGACTACGTCATGGATAAGCTCGATGTGATCCTGCTGATGTCCGTTAACCCAGGCTTTGGCGGACAGTCCTTCATCCCACAAACGCTGGATAAGCTGCGCGAAGTGCGTCGTCGTATTGATGAATCTGGCTACGATATCCGCCTCGAAGTGGACGGTGGCGTCAAAGTGAATAACATTGGTGAAATTGCCGCGGCAGGCGCAGATATGTTTGTTGCAGGCTCCGCCATTTTCGACCAACCAGACTACAAAAAAGTCATTGATGAAATGCGCAATGAACTGGCGAAGGTAAGTCATGGATAAGTTTCAGGATATTCGGGGCGCTGCATTTGACCTCGACGGCACGCTGGTCGACAGCGCGCCGGGATTAGCCGCAGCGGTGGACATGGCGCTGTATGCGCTGGAACTGCCGGTTGCCGGAGAAGAACGCGTTATCACCTGGATTGGTAACGGTGCAGATGTACTGATGGAGCGCGCGCTGGCGTGGTCTCGTCAGGAGCGCGCAACATTACGTAAAACGATGGGTAAACCGCCCGTTGATGATGATATTCCCGCCGAGGAGCAGGTACGTATTTTGCGTAAGCTGTTCGACAGATACTACGGCGATGTCGCAGAAGAGGGGACATTCCTGTTCCCTGATGTTGCCGACACGCTGGGCGCGCTGCATGCGAAAGGATTGCCGCTGGGTCTGGTGACCAACAAACCGACCCCGTTTGTCGCGCCATTGCTCGAAGCATTAGATATCGCCAAGTACTTTAGCGTGGTCATCGGTGGTGACGACGTGCAGAATAAAAAACCGCATCCGGATCCGCTGCTGCTGGTGGCAAGTAAGCTTGGTATCAAGCCTGAGCAAATGCTCTTCGTAGGGGATTCACGCAATGATATTCAGGCGGCAAAAGCTGCTGGCTGTCCGTCCGTTGGCCTGACCTATGGCTACAACTACGGCGAGTCGATCGCGCTGAGCCAGCCCGACGTTATTTACGACCGTATTAATGAACTACTGCCCGCTCTCGGGCTTCCGCATAGCGAAAATCAGGAATCAAAAAATGACTAAGCCCATCGTTTTTAGTGGCGCACAGCCCTCAGGTGAATTGACCATTGGCAACTATATGGGTGCGCTGCGTCAGTGGGTGAGCATGCAGGATGACTACCATTGCATCTACTGCATCGTTGACCAACATGCCATCACCGTTCGTCAGGATGCTCAGCAGCTGCGTAAAGCAACGCTCGATACGCTGGCGCTGTATCTGGCATGCGGTATCGATCCTGAAAAAAGCACCATTTTCGTGCAGTCTCACGTACCGGAGCATGCACAGTTAGGTTGGGCGCTGAACTGCTACACCTACTTCGGCGAACTGAGCCGTATGACCCAGTTCAAAGACAAATCCGCGCGCTATGCGGAGAACATCAACGCCGGTCTGTTTGATTATCCGGTACTGATGGCGGCAGACATCCTGTTGTATCAGACCAACCAGGTACCGGTTGGCGAAGATCAGAAACAGCATCTGGAACTGAGCCGCGATATCGCCCAGCGCTTTAATGCCCTGTATGGCGACATCTTCAAAGTGCCTGAGCCGTTCATTCCTAAATCCGGCGCGCGCGTGATGTCGCTGCTGGAGCCGACGAAGAAAATGTCCAAGTCGGATGACAACCGCAACAACGTGATCGGCCTGCTGGAAGATCCGAAATCTGTGGTTAAGAAAATCAAACGTGCGATGACCGACTCTGAAGAGCCGCCGGTTGTACGCTACGACGTGCAGAACAAAGCGGGTGTTTCCAACCTGCTGGATATTCTCTCCGCCGTCACCGGTAAGAGCATTCCGGAGCTGGAACAGCACTTCGAAGGCAAAATGTATGGTCATCTGAAAGGTGAAGTCGCAGAGGCCGTTTCCGGTATGCTGACTGAGCTTCAGGAGCGCTATCACCGTTTCCGTAACGATGAAGCTTTCCTGCAGAAAGTGATGAAAGAAGGTGCGGAAAAAGCCAGCGCCCGCGCATCTGTTACGCTGAAAGCCGTTTACGAAGCGATTGGTTTTGTCGCCAAGCCGTAATGCGCTCTGTGTTGTTAAAAAAACCGGGAAGTTCCCGGTTTTTTTGTATCTGCGCAATCGCTTCTATTACTGATTCGCAGCCGGGCCACAGCCACCAATAATTTTTGAAATCGAAATTGCTGGATGCAGGAAATAATCGTAGCTGCAGTTATTTTTTGTGTTTTCGATATGACCAGTACACGCGGTCAGCGTAGCCAGAACACCAGCAACTAAGGTGATTTTTGCAAATTTCAGCATGTCAAAATCCTTGTTAGATATCTATTTCTAAATGGATGAAGTCCATTTTTCGCCGGATAAGATATCAACTAACATAAACTTTAAGTAGTCCAGAAAAGGACATGTCGTTTTATATATAAAGCATACGATTAGTGAATTTAATTTAAATAAAAAAGCCTGGTATTAATAAATAATACCAGGCTGCTGGGTTTAATTAATTAACGAAATGTTTTTCTGAAATTCAACATAAAGCCTTTATCGTTGATGTTGTCCTCTTTCCACTGGTAAGCGTCCAGATTCAGACTGGCGTCTTTGGCGCTGTATTTCACACCGACCGTCGCCAGACCGTTGATGCCTCCGCCTTTTTGGTCGTCGTCTACGCCAAAGGACTGGCCTGCGGCACCTTGCAGTGACGCAGTACGCTGGCTTTTGCTGTAGCTCAGGTTCGGACCGCCTTCCAGTGTGGCGCTGGCGCTCCAGCCATTTTCACCGGTATAGTCGAACTTCATTCCGACAATGGAATCTACGGCGGTTTCGCTGCCAGCGTTCATCGACAGGTTAAAGTCCCCCGCGCTACGCTCTTTGTAGCCGCCTTCCAGCGTATGACGGAATTTCACCCCGGCGTACGGCGTGACTTTCAATGTATCGTTGAGCATGGTGAAGGTTTTCGCCCCTTCGCTGCGGAACTCAAGATACTGCTGACGTGCGTTGGAATCCGCCACCTTGTTGGTGTTGCCATAAGAGACAGAACGGCTGCTGTCGAGGTTGTGTACGTCATAACGCAGGCTGTTCTTCCACGCCAGACCTTCATTAAACGCCATGCTGTGCTTCAGACCAAAGAACTGGCTGTAGCCGCCGGTCAGGCCGTTGTCGCCCGCGGTCTTCGAACCGTCACCGTCCAGGCGCGCGATACCGTACTCCAGCGTCAGATTCTGGCTGGCGGTGAGATCCAACGACTGACGTAATGCCAGCATGTCGTACTGGGTATCGTTGCCCAACTCAGCGCGCGGGTCGCCTTTCGCTACGACGTTGAACGCCAGGCCATCTTTAATTTGCGGCGCGGCATCGGCCAGCATGGTAAAGCGGTTGCTTAGCACGCGGGCTTCACGGAACGCGGTGATAGCCTGACTGCCGCTCACCTGCTTAAGCGCGTTGTTCAGTTCAGCGGTGGAGCCAACGTTGAGGCTGGTGTACAGCTCGTTGTTGGTGTAACCGGCGTCGAGCGCCTGCGCCACATCACTGACGGAACCATCGGTTGCTACATCGGCATAGGCGTTTTTGGTCATGGTGACGTCAACGTTGCCGCTGGCATCGGTGCTGCCCTGTGCATTCCACACCACGGAGGTGGACTGAATGGCACCTGCGTCGGACAGGTTGCTGCCCTCGACCACGTTGTCAAAGCTGACGGTGGTGTCGGCAGTACCTGCGGTAAAACCGGTGTTAATCTCCACGCCGTTCATGCTGGCATTGCTGACCATCAACTTACCGGCGCTGCCATCAGCGCTGGTGCCGACCACGTAGCCCGACAGGTTGTTGGTGGCCGATGAATCTGCACTGTCGCTGGTGGTAACGGTTGTCGTACCATCGGTAATAGCAGGTTCCGTGGGGGCCGTGAAGTCAACATAATGCACTTCCGTACCGTCGCCGTTTTCGCCGCTGCCTTCAATGGTTTTACCATCCTGCTTGATAAAGCCGGAGCCGGTCACGTTGTCATCAATGTAGACTGTGCCGTTATTGACGATATGGCCGTTACTGCCCAACTGGCTGAAGGCGTAGGAGTTGCTGGCGTAAATATTGATGGTGCCGTTATTCTCGATCACCGCATCGGATTTGGCATCTGATTCCAGCTGCATCCCGACCATACCGGTTTGTGTGGTACCTTCGGTTCCCACATTGATGGTGCCGTTATTGACCATCTTCGCACTGCCGTGCGCGGACATCGCCACATTGTTAGTTTTATCAATGTTGATGGTGCCGTCGTTAATGGCTTTACTGCCGCCATTATTTTTCGAGGTAGTGACCTGCCCGTTAATGACGCCAGTGCTGCCGTTGTACAGCGTGTGCCCGCTCCCGCCGGTGGCGATATCGGCATCGCTGTTCACTGTCCCCCAGTTATTGAAGGCACCGGACCACAGGGCGTTATCTGCCAGCGTCATCACGCCGCCTTCAAGATTATTGAGCGTACCGTTTTTATCGACGGTGCCGTTATTAATGACACCCGCGTTATTGACGGTTGCGGCAGCGGTAAATTTGAGTTTATCGACTTCGCCGCCAGCGTTGTTGTTCAGTACCGCACCACCCGATGCGCCGGTCCAGTCCGTCACGATGCCGGTATTGTTCATGGTGCTGGACCATTGCTCAACCGTGTTCATGGACCCGCTGTTGTTGATAATGGAACCTGCGACGGTGGTGCCGGTTTTCCCGGTCACGGTGCCTGTATTGTTGAAGACACCGCCGTCAACGGAGACTGCCGCTGTTGTACCTTCGTTGGTATAGGTGCCGCCTGTTGCAATACTGACGCTGCTGATGCTGCCGGTGTCGGCATTGGTTAAATCGCCGTAATTTTTAACGATGACCTTGCCGCCGCTGACGGTGCCCGCGTTGCTAATGTGTACGGTTTCCGTTGCGACCGGATTGGTAATGATGGTTTCGCCGGTAAGCGTTTCGCCTGCGGCGGTAATGACATCGCCATCAGCAAAAGTAAGGGAAACGTTGCTGTCGGTTGGGTTGTAGTCGTCGCTGCCCTGGCAGTTGCTGTCATAACAGACCATACCGTAGTTAACCACGGTACTTTTGCTGTCAGTCAGGAAAGGCTTGCCGTAATTGGCATCAATATTGATGGTGCCGGTGGTGTCGTTAATCACGATGCCACCATTCAGTGCCGCCATGCCCACCAGTTGGTTATCATCGGTTTTGGTGACGCCCTCATCGGCGGTGAGATTAATGGTGCCCTGGTTAATGGCTGTGCCGCCGTTAAGTGCCATCATGCCGAAGCCCGCATTATTGACGGTAATGGTACCCGTATTGGTGGCGATTGCATCGCCATAACCACCGTCGGTTGAGCCTGCCACCATTGCCGAGCTGGTCAGATAGAGTTGTGATGGTGACCAGTAGCTTTTGCTGGCGACGGTATTATCGTCGTTCAGTGTCGGGACAAAGCCATCCAGGTAAATATCTCCAGCATTGAGGGCCGTCCCTTTACTGGCGGATACGCCATAGACCCCCGCACCCAGGAGACTTATGGTGGCGCCCGCCTCGTTGCTCACTTCGCCGTAGTTTTCCGCCAGCATGGCGTACAGCGTATTTTGGTACCATATCAGCGGGAAAGTTCCTATTCCGCTATCCCAACCTGGGGTTAATGACGATACCAGCGTGATTGATCCTCCCGCTGCGTTGCTAACTATCGATCCTTGATCGGTAGCCGCAGTGATTGCATTACGGTTGCTATGACCGCTTGTGGCATAGGCGCTAATATCGCCACTGTTTTTTGCCTGTGCGCCGCTGCGGGCGAATAATAGGGCGGCAGCGCCGTCATCAACGATAGCTCCCTGATTATCGATCGATGAACCCTGACCTTTTACGGTTAATATTGCGTTGTTGATGTAATAGTCGCTGGGCAAAACTGTTTCTGTGATTTTAATTACAGAGTTTTGGTCTAACGTTAAGCTGCCGCCGTTTTGTACATTGGCCAGTGTCACTGAGCCGCCGGGGAGGGTGGTGATATTCAATGTGGACTCACCGCTTAATGTGACACTGCTAGCACCGTCTATATTTATGCCTTTAACAGACGATGCTTCGCCATCGCCACTTTCGGCGTAGTTGATATCAATACCGCCCATCAGATTGACGGTATTGCCATCACCTTTGACCGTGAGGCCGTATGTATCCAGCCACTGTCCACTTACCGTGCTAACATCGCTAACATTGATGTTAAGCGAGCCGGTTAGATCCACCTGATTGTTCGTGCCGCTGACGGTGATTCCCTGGAGGGTATCGCTGTTGCTGGCCATCTGGCTATCTGCGTCATAGTCACCGCTGATTGTGACGTTGCCGGTAATATTCAGCGTATTGTTATCACCCGCCATATCGAGGCCCTGTGCGCCACGGTATAGGCCGTTGCTGTCCTCGACAGCGGTCACATTGATATCACCATCCAGCGTCGCCTGTGACGAGTCGCCACTCATTTTTGCGCCAGTACCATTCAGGCTGATGTCGATATTCCCTTTATTATGAAAGACATTTCTTTCACCATCGATCACAAAGCCCACGGAGTTTGCATCGCGCACGGTCGCGTTGCCGGTGTTTTTGATTTCGTTACCCGCCCCGTCAGTGACGATACCCGTCGCGCCGTTGGTGACCAGCATGTCACCTGCCTGAGTCAGGCTATTATCATTTCCATCAATGACTGCAGCGATAGAGCCCGCGCCATCCACGGTGATATCACCCGTATTCGCGATTCGGGAATTATCGCCCGCAATGACGGTACCCGTTGCGCCCTGCGCAATGGTTTGATCTCCTTCGCCAATAACCAGCGCCTTATTTCCCGCGATGTACAGCCCGGTTGACCCCGCGCCGGAGACCGTTGAGTCGCCGGTGTTATCAATCACCGCACCGTCACCGGTTATTTTGGCTCCGCTCGCGCCGTCGGTAACGTTTAGCTCACCATCGTTAGTAATGCGGGTTTTGTCGCCGGCGATGCTGATACCGATAGAGTCTGCGCCGCTGACATCGGTGGTGCCGATATTATCGAAGGTGGCGCTGTTGCCGTTAATCAGGATGCCCGTTGCGCCGTCGGAAATATCCTGCTTCCCTTCGCTGTTAATGGTTGCGTTGTCGCCGTCAATATATAGCCCGGTAGAACCTGCGCCGCTGGCGGTGGTATCGCCTTTGTTGTCGATGAGGACATCATCACCGGTAATCTTTGCCCCGGTAGCGCCGTCGGCCACATAGAGTTCACCATCGTTGATAACGTGCGAGTTGTCGCCATTGACGATGGAGCCGGTTGAACCTTGACCGCTGATGTTAGAGGTGCCGGTATTCGCCACTGTGGTTTCGTTGCCATCGATCACCATGCCGGTGCCGCCACCTGTGACGTCAATGCCACCGGAAATGCGGGTGGTGGTGCCGTTACCTGAAATCAGTGCGCCGGTTGCGCCGTCGACGGTGCTTTGTCCTGAAATCGTATTGGTGGTGTTGTCACCGGTAATGACGATGCCGACCGCACCATCGCTGACGGAGGAATCACCGCTTAACGCGTTGTTTGTCCGATCGCCGGAGATGATGACGCCAGTTTTACCTTCACCACGGGTATCAACCCCGCGATCGGCAGTATTTGAAGCGTCATCGCCAGCGACGACGGTTGTCTGGTCATCGGCAACGATCAGGTATCCCTGGTTGTCATATTTCCAGTACAGACCGCTTCCTTGCACCGTACCTTCAATGACGGCGGCATTCTCGTCGGTCACTTTCCAGTCGGAAACCAGCAGCGTTTTACCGTCTTGTAACGCGATCTGCCACCGATCGTCCTGTTCGACGTAATTCCATACGGCGCCGCCGTGGTCCGTGCCGCTATCCAGCTTGATGCCGTCAAATGTCAGTGTGTTCAGGCCTTTATCGATGGTGACGCCGTTACTGAAGGTAATAACAGAGGTATCATCAGGTGGTGTAGGTGTTACATCGCCGCCATCGTCGTCGGGAGGTGTGGGCGTTACATCGCCGCTATCGTCGTCAGGAGGCGTGGGCGTTACATCGCCATTATCTGATGGGGTTGCCGGAGTATCATTATGGTGGGAATGGCCGCCGCCATTGTTATCGATACCTATCGCTACACCAGCTGTTAGCGCAGCGACACCACCCGCGACCCATCCCCAGTGATTGTCTTGTTCTGTATAATCTGCCAGGCAGCGTGCGGAGAGTTTGTTACGTTCGGCTTTTGATAATACGGATATATCAGTAGGGCAATCATTGTCATCGTCGCTACTATCTGCGGCTATCGCCGGGAGATAGTAAGTTTGCAACGCAAGAGCAATACCCACAGCAATGAGTTTTTTCCTTTGCATAATCGACATCCTTAAATAAATACGCACAAAATATGCCATTGAAGGCATAAATTTATTTCGAGGTAATTTATTATTTTGCCACTGAATGACCGTACTTCGTCAAATTACTCAATGGTCATGTATTATTTAGGATGTGAATTAAATTTATAGGTTATACGGATATAAATAGTTTTTTTTACGCGTTTTTATAAATTAGAGCGCAGATTCATTTTGTTGGTGAATGAGTTTAGTCTTTCTTAATTCAGGTTTGAGAATAAATCATGAATAATAAACGAGAAAATAAATGCCCTGAGAGTCAGGACATTTATTTGCATTCAATTAATGGTTTGAGAACCAGTTCAGCTTATCGCGAAGACCTACCACACGACCAACAATAATTAACGCTGGGCTTTCAACCTGTTGCGCCAACTCTCCTAGCTGAGTCAGCTCGCCATTGACGACACGCTGTTTCACGGAGGTACCGTTTTCTACCAGGGCGACGGGCATATCGGGCTGCATGCCAAATTCGATCAATTTTTCCTGGATCGTGGCCGCCTGGTTCAGCCCCATGTAGAACACCAGCGTTTGTTTCTCTGCTGCCAGGTTTTCCCAGTCCAGCTCTCCGCCGGTTTTCAGGTGTCCGGTAACCAGACGCACGCTCTGAGCGTAATCACGATGGGTCAGTGGAATGCCGGAATAGGCAGAACAACCGGAGGCTGCGGTAATACCCGGCACTACAGAGAATGGGATACCGGCATGGCACAGCGTTTCCAGCTCTTCGCCACCGCGGCCAAAGATGAACGGGTCGCCACCTTTCAGTCGTACCACGCGCTTGCCCTGTTGTGCTTCACGCAGCAGGATCTGGTTGATCTCTTCCTGCGGTACGCAGTGATAGCCCGCACGTTTACCGACGAACACTCGGTCTGCATCGCGGCGTACAAGGTTCATGATATCGTCGGAAACCAGACGGTCATAGACCACGACATCCGCTTGCTGGATCTGCTGTAGCCCTTTCAGCGTCAGCAGGCCGGCATCGCCAGGACCGGCGCCAACCAGCACCACTTCACCACGGTGATCCAGCGGTTCGCTGAGCATTTGCTCAGTGGTTTCCTCGACGGCTTTCAGGTCATTGTTCGCCAACGACTGCGCCAGGCGGTCATTCACGAACAATTTTTCCCAGAAGCGGCGACGTTCACCCATGCTGGCAAACTGTTGCTTCACTCGGGAGCGCAACTTGCCGGCATACTGCGCGACCTGGCCCAGATGCTGAGGCAGTACGGATTCAAGCCTTTCACGCAGCAGACGGGCAAGCACTGGCGATGTCCCGCCGGAGGAGACCGCCACCATCAGCGGTGAGCGGTCGATAATGGAGGGCATGATAAAACTGGCTGCTTTTGGCGCATCGACCACGTTGCAGAAGATACGACGTGATTCTGCGGCGGTGCTGACGCTTTGGTTGACGGCATCGTCATCGGTGGCGGCAATAGCCAACCAGCAGGTGTCGAGCAGGGACTCATCGAACGGCCCCTCAACCAGCGTCAGCATGTTTTCATCTGCCCATACTTTGAACTGCGGAATAAACGCCAGCGCATTAACCGTTAAACGGGCGCCCGCTTCCAGCAGTAACCGCGCTTTGCGTTCTGCGACATCACCACCGCCGACGATCAAGCAGTCGCGGTCACGTAGTTGACAAAATATAGGCAAATGATCCACGACATTACCCCTTAATTATTGGCAGCAGCCTCTGGCTGATTGATTTTTGCCGGAGCCGGACGCTCCGATTTTGGCGTAGCATACCAATAACCCAATCCCATGAATACGACACCGGACAAAGTATTACCGAGTGTCACCCACAACAGGTTATGACCAATTCCTGACAGGGTATAGGCTTCGCTGTGGTGGCCGAACCAGGAGAGGGCAAACAGCGTCATGTTGGCAACGGAGTGCTCGTAGCCGGAAGCGATAAACGCCAGCAGACACCACCAGATAGCGAGGAATTTTGCCGCGCCTTCGGTACGGATTGCCATCCAGATTGCCAGACAAACCAACCAGTTACACAGTGCGCCTTTAAAGAACAAAACCATCGCAGGCGCGGTCGTTTTCGCCAGAGCAACCGAATGGACGATGCTGGTATCGACCGGCAGCAGGCTACCGCCACCCCAGCTGTAAAGCAGAGCGACAAACACGGAACCGACCAGGTTACCCAGCCAGGTTTTTGGCAGGATTGCCCACATCTGACCGTGGCTGATGGTGCCTGCTTTGACGCCGAGCGTCAGAAACATGGTGTGACCGGTAAACAGTTCCGAACCGGCAATAATGACCAGCGTTAAGGCGATACCAAAGGTTGCACCCATCACAAGAGGACGAACGGACGGGTCGAGCAGATTACCGAGGGTGAAAATAAGAATGATGCCGAGACCCACATAGGCTCCCGCCATTGCCGAACTGATCCAGAATCCGAGCGAGTTATTAGCCGACAGGCGTGCGATGCGCGCAGCGTTAGCCGCACACTTATTAATAGTGTCTGTGAACATGTGTTGATTATCCTTGAAGTACAAACAATAAAAAGAAATCGTAACCGTAGGCCGGACAAGGCATTTATGCCGCCATCCGGCAATGTGCCTGTGCAATTGCCTGATGGCGCTACGCTTATCAGGCCTACCATTAAAAGACCTACAAATACGTCAAAAAAGGGGAGGCGTTGCGCCTCCCAAAATTAATTAACCGCGCAGTTGCACCGTGCCGTCTTTCACTCGCGCTTCGTAATGTTTCACGGAGAACTGTTCGTCTTCCATGCACAGACCGTCGCTTAAGCGAAAACGCTGTTTTTTCAGCGGGCTGGCAACCCACAATTCGCCCTGATGTTCAGCAATCAGCCCACGAGAAAGCACGCTGGACTCAAAGAACGGGTCGATGTTGCTGATCGCAAACACCTGGTCGCTGTGATACGGGCGGAAAATCGCAACCTGCTCGTTACCTAACAGGGCGCAGACGCCTGTTGCAGGCAGAATGTCATCGATTTTGCAGATGTTTTTCCACTGGCTCATGCGTTTTCCTCCACCAGAGTCACCGGGATTCGCTCATAAGGCGTGGCCGGACGATGTTGTTCACGTTCAGGCACAACCTGGACATTCGGATCGCGTTTTTCGCTGTTGATAAAGTGTTTGAAGCGAACCTGCGCGGATGGGGTGTTAACGGTTTCTGTCCACTCACACACCACAGCTTCACGCAGACGGGCCATCTCTTCTTCAAGATGTTGGTTCAGGCCCAACTTGTCGTCGATGATGACGGACTTCAGATACTCGATACCGCCTTCCAGATTGTCTAACCACGGTGCGGTACGGGTCAGTTTGTCGGCAGTACGGATGTAGAACATCATGAAACGGTCAAGGTACTTGAGCAGCGTTTCGCGATCGATATCCGCTGCCAGCAGGTCTGCATGACGAGGTTTCATCCCGCCGTTACCGCAAACGTACAGGTTCCAGCCTTTCTCAGTGGCGATGATACCCACGTCTTTACCCTGAGCTTCCGCACATTCACGGGTACAGCCGGAGACGCCGAATTTCATTTTGTGCGGGGTACGAATGCCTTTGTAGCGATTTTCCAGCTCCACGCCGAAGCCCACGCTATCGCCGACGCCGTAACGGCACCAGGTGCTGCCTACGCAGGTTTTTGCCATACGCAGCGCTTTGGCATACGCGTGACCGGTTTCAAAACCGGCTTCAATCAGCTGACGCCAGATTTCCGGCAGGTCATCTTTCTGCGCGCCGAACAGGCCGATACGCTGAGAACCGGTAATTTTGGTGTACAGGTTAAATTCACGCGCGATACGGCCCACAGCTACCAGGCCTTCAGGGGTAATTTCGCCACCCGCAGAGCGCGGGATCACGGAATAAGTACCGTCTTTCTGGATGTTCGCCAGGAAGTTGTCGTTGGTGTCCTGCAACGGCGTGTGCTGCGGTTTGAGGATGTACTCATTCCAGCAGGAAGCCAGCAGGGAACCTACGGTAGGTTTACACACTTCGCAGCCGTAACCTTTCCCGTGTTTTGCCAGCAGCTCTTCGAAGGTTTTGATGCCTTCTACGCGGATGAGATGGAACAGTTCCTGACGTGAGTACGGGAAGTGTTCACACAGGTTGTTGTTAACTTCGATACCCTGTTTCGCCAGTTCGGCGTTCAGGACCTGCGTTACCAGCGGGATACACCCGCCGCAGCCGGTACCGGCTTTGGTTTCCGCTTTCAGCGCCGCAACGGTATGGCAGCCCTTGTTGATAGCGGCAACCAGCATGCCTTTGGTGACGTCAAAACAGGAGCAAATCTGCGCGCTGTCCGGCAGTTTATCGACACCGATAGACGGCTTACCGCTGCCTGCGTGTGCTGGCAGAATCAGTGAATCCGGGTTTTCCGGCAGTTCGATGGCGTTCAGCACCAGTTGCAGCAGATTGCCGTAATCGCTGGTGTCGCCCACCAGAACCGCGCCGAGCAGGGTTTTGTTATCTTCGCTAACGATCAGGCGTTTGTAGACTTCTTTACTTTCGTCGAGATAGACGTAGCTACGTGCGCCCGGCGTGCGCGCATGCGCGTCGCCAATACCGCCGACGTCAACGCCGAGCAGCTTCAGCTTGGCGCTCAGGTCCGCGCCTTCAAAGGCGTTTTCAGTTTCGAGAATATGGTCAACGGCAACCTGCGCCATTTTATAGCCTGGAGCGACCAGACCATACACGCGGTTGTTCCAGCTGGCGCATTCGCCGATGGCATAGATGTCCGGGTCAGATGTCTGGCAAGTGTCGTTAATGACGATCCCGCCGCGTGGTGCGACGTCCAGACCGCACTGGGTGGCCAGTTTGTCGCGTGGACGAATACCGGTAGAGAAGACGATGAAATCGACTTCCAGTTCGCTACCGTCGGCAAAACGCATGGTTTTGCGCGCTTCGGTGCCTTCCTGAACGATTTCTTTGGTGTTTTTGCTGGTGTGCACACGCACGCCCATGCTTTCAATTTTGCGACGTAACTGCTCGCCACCCATATGATCCAGCTGTTCAGCCATCAGCATTGGGGCGAATTCAATCACGTGGGTTTCAACGCCGAGGCTTTTCAGCGCACCGGCGGCTTCCAGGCCCAGCAGGCCACCGCCGACCACGGCACCGCGTTTGCTGCGGCGCGCGCAAGACTCAATGGCGTTGAGGTCTTCGATGGTGCGGTAAACGAAGCAGTCCTGGGTTTCCGAACCTTTAATCGGTGGGATCCACGGGTAAGAGCCCGTCGCCATGATCAGCTTATCGTAGTAAACCGTACGACCTGCGCTGGAGTGAATTACTTTCTCCTGGCGGTTAATGGTAATTGCGCGCTCGCCCACTAACACCTTAACGCCGTGCTTCTCGTAGAATCCTTCACGCACCAGAGAAAGCTCTTCGGCGGTGTGGTGGGAGAAGTAGGAAGACAGGTGTACGCGGTCGTACGCTTTGCGGGGTTCTTCACAGAAGACGGTAATATCAAAATTGGCAGCGTCGGATTTATCAAGAAGATCCTCAATAAAGCGATGGCCGACCATACCATTACCGATAATAGCGAGTCTGACTTTGCTCATTTTTGCCTCGATTTCTTTTCTATTACTGCCTACCTTAACGATTCAGCAACCGCGCTTATTGATGCAAATCAAATTCGCCCTTATATACTCCTTAAGAGGTATATAACTGATTTGTCAGCATTTTTATAAGTGACGGAATTATTTGGGTTTTCGTGTTTGTATAAATAGCGTACAAATTAAGGGGTTTTTGTAAGAATTGGCCTACATGACCAGTGAAAGAAGAGGAGGGCTAGAATGTGCCGGATGATGTGGGTACCATCCGGCAGTGAGATTAATGCGTTGCTGGGGCGTTATGCTGGCGATGGCGCGTGACAAACCCAAGAATAAAGCACATCACGAATACAACCGCATACAAGCCGTTAGCTGTTTGCAATGCCGCCTGCGGGCCGCTGTGTGCCACGATAGGGCCGGTGACGACGAAAGTGAGCATAGTGCCGATGGTGCCGCAGGTCAGAACGAAGTTAACCAGTTTGGGTGAGGCGACCTTTGTCTGCTGGGAGCCAAGGGTAATGATGGTGGTATAAATCGCACTGGAAAAGAAGCCCAGCGTCATAATAAACCACGGCATATGCTCTGGCGTACCGGTGATAAACAGATACATCAGGACGGTAGCCAGACCCGCTAGTACGGTCAGGATACGCTGCAAATCGAAGAAACGCAGAATAAAGCTAAATGCCCACATGCCAACCATGTAAGACATCCAGAAGTCGCTGACCAGTTTACCCGCATCGTTCAGGCTCATGCCCAGACTTTTGGCGTACTCCGGGACCCAGGAGATAAAACCCAACTGACCGAGGATGTAGCACAGCGCGGCGATCGCCAGAAACAGCACGCCAATCCCCCATTTTTCTTTTACTACCGGCGCGTCTGACTGCTGAGCGTGTTTACCCAGTGCCGGGAATTCACAACCGAAGGTCAGCAGGAAAATGGCGACGTATACGAGGCCGATGCAGGCATAGACCCAATACCATTCGATGCTGCGTGCTAACAGGAACGCGGCAACCATCGGGAAAATCATGCCGGCCATGCTGAAGAAGGAGTCAGTAAACAGCAGGCGGGAACCGCGCTGGCGACCTTCGTACATTTGAGTTACCAGGAACGTACCAATCGACATGGTGATACCGCTTACCAGGCCCAATACAAACATGGCGGCGGAGAACAAGGCTAGGCTATGGCTGAACATCAGTCCGGCAACGGCCAGTACCATCAGGATAAAGCCGAAGCGCAACTGGGTTTTCAGTGGCACGATTTCCATTAACCATGCATTCAGAAAGATAGAGATCAGAATGCCGGCATTCAGGAAGGTGAAGGTGTTACTCATGCTGGAAACGGGCAAATGGAAGTAATCTGCGATGTTTCCCATCACCATCCCGGTGACAATTACCAACGCACCTGTCAGGGCGTAGGAGAGAAAGCTAATCCATGTGAGCTTGATGCGATTGCTGTTAGTCATGACTGGCCTGTATAGAAGTGTAAGGCGCATTGACTGCGCCGTGAGCGGGCAGATTTTAGGCGCTTTAGTGACGCATTTAAATATTTATCGGTAATAACTTGGTGCGTTACATTTTTCTATGTGATCTTGATCACATTGATACTTGCAGCCATGAGGTTACATTTGTTTCAGGTACGTAAAATTAAGTAAAGGGATGGCCTTGTCCTTGAAGGCTCTTTAGAATCAATTCACTTGCTTCATTTCTGCTCTTGTTAAGGAATTCTCATGCTCAAATCGACTCTGGCGGCTGTTGCAGCTGTTCTCGCTCTTTCTGCTCTCTCCCCCGCAGCACTGGCAGCAAAAGGTGATCCACATGTTCTGCTGACAACCTCTGCTGGTAACATTGAGCTGGAGCTGAACAGTCAGAAAGCCCCGGTTTCAGTGCAAAACTTTGTCGATTATGTCAACAGTGGTTTCTATAACAACACCACGTTCCACCGTGTGATCCCAGGCTTTATGGTGCAGGGCGGCGGTTTTACCGAGCAGATGCAGCAGAAGAAACCTAACCCGCCAATCAAGAATGAAGCCGATAACGGACTGCGTAACACTCGCGGCACGATTGCTATGGCGCGTACAGCGGATAAAGACAGCGCGACCAGCCAGTTCTTTATCAACATTGCAGATAACGCTTTCCTCGATCACGGCCAGCGCGACTTTGGCTACGCTGTTTTTGGTAAAGTTGTGAAAGGTATGGATGTCGCGGATAAAATCTCTCAGGTACAGACCCATGATGTCGGTCCATACCAGAATGTCCCGTCAAAACCGATTGTTATCCTTTCTGCTAAAGTCCTGCCGTAATCGTATCTTGCGCGGGTAGTTCTTGCCCGCGTTCACCCCTCTCTCTGCGTAACCCGAAATTGCTGCTTATACTTGTGGCAAGTGTCGGCTCATTCAGGGAGGTCACGTGAAAAAACTCACCGATAAACAAAAGTCCAGGCTGTGGGAACAACGGCGAAACGCCAATTTCCAGGCCAGCCGACGGCTGGAAGGCGTAGATATTCCACGGGTTACTCTGAGTGCTGAAGACGCCCAGGCGCGTCTTGAAGAGCTGAGGAGGCACTATGAGCGATAAATTCGGTGATGGTCGCGACCCGTATTTATATCCGGGCCTGAATGTCATGCGTAACCGTCTGGGGATTCATCAGGCGCAGCGTTTAGCGCAGGCGGCTTATGAACTGACAGCGCTGCGTGCGGCGACTATCGGATTGGGGCCGCTTAAACGGGGCTTACCGCACCTGTGCGCCATTCATCGCCAGCTTTATCGGGATATTTTTGACTGGGCGGGACACCTGCGTGAAGTCGATATTTACCAGGGCGATACTCGCTTTTGCCACTTCGCCTATATCGAGAAAGAGGGCAATGCGCTGATGCAGGACCTGGAAGATGAGTCCTGGCTGGTGGGATTACCGGAAGACAAGTTTGTCGATCGTCTTGCGCACTATTATTGCGAAATCAATGTGCTGCATCCGTTTCGCATTGGCAGTGGCCTGGCGCAGCGTATTTTCTTCGAACAGTTAGCGATTCATGCCGGGTATATGCTGAGCTGGGATGGCATTCCGGTTGAGGAGTGGAATCAGGCTAATCAGAGCGGGGCGATGGGTGACCTGTCTGCACTGCGGGCGATATTTCGTAAAGTGGTAAGCGAAGCCCCGGAAACTGAGTAGAATAGCGCGGTTCTTATGTACCGGAGCCGCCATGATCCTGCTTATTGATAACTATGATTCTTTTACCTGGAACCTGTACCAATACTTCTGCGAACTGGGCGCTGATGTCCTTGTCCGGCGCAACGACGAGCTGACGCTGGCGCAAATCGACGCGCTGAACCCGCAAAAAATCGTGATTTCCCCTGGGCCATGCACGCCGGATGACGCCGGTATCTCACTGGATGTTATTCGTCATTTCGCCGGTAAGCTTCCCTTGTTGGGTGTTTGTCTTGGCCACCAGGCGATGGCGCAGGCCTTTGGCGCGAGCGTAGTTCGGGCGGCTAAAGTGATGCACGGTAAAACCTCGCCGATTACCCATACCGGGCAGGGTGTTTTTCAGGGACTCGCAAACCCATTAACGGTGACGCGCTACCACTCTCTGGTGGTTGCCCCTGAGACGCTTCCCGAGTGCTTTGAGGTGACGGCCTGGAGTGAAACGCAGGAGATTATGGGCATTCGTCACCGCGAGTGGGATATGGAAGGGGTACAGTTTCACCCGGAGAGTATTCTCAGCGAACAGGGGCATCAGCTGCTGGCTAATTTTCTCAATCGCTGATTTGTAGTTGCTATTCAGTGATTTTTTATTCATATTTTGTGATTATAATTTCACTGGCGTTTCTGCTTAACAGGGTGGTAATGACATGGCAACTGAACAAACTGCAATTACGCGCGCGACATTCGATGAAGTGATTCTGCCGATTTATGCACCGGCTGAGTTTATCCCGGTAAAAGGAAAAGGGAGTCGAGTGTGGGATCAACAGGGCAAAGAGTATGTTGATTTCGCGGGCGGCATTGCAGTGACCGCGTTAGGGCATTGCCATCCGGCATTGGTTGAGGCGTTAAAAACCCAGGGTGAAACCCTGTGGCATACCAGCAACGTTTTTACCAACGAACCGGCGTTGCGCTTAGGCCGTAAAATCATTGATGCGACCTTTGCCGAGCGCGTGCTGTTCATGAACTCCGGTACTGAAGCCAACGAAACCGCCTTTAAGCTGGCGCGCCACTATGCCTGCGTGCGTCATAGCCCGTTCAAAACCAAAATCATTGCCTTCCATAATGCGTTTCACGGCCGTTCGCTGTTTACCGTATCCGTTGGTGGGCAGCCGAAATACTCCGACGGCTTTGGGCCAAAACCGGCGGATATCATCCATGTCCCGTTTAACGATCTGCATGCGGTCAAAGCGGTGATGGACGATCACACCTGCGCGGTGGTGGTTGAGCCTATTCAGGGAGAGGGCGGCGTCACTGCGGCAACGCCGGAATTCCTGCAAGGTTTGCGTGAACTTTGTGACCAGCACCAGGCGCTGTTGGTATTTGATGAAGTGCAGAGCGGGATGGGGCGTACCGGCGATTTGTTTGCCTATATGCACTACGGCGTGACGCCGGATATCCTCACCAGCGCGAAGGCGCTCGGTGGAGGCTTCCCGGTAAGTGCGGTGTTGACCACTCAGGAGATTGCCTCCGCGTTCCACGTGGGTTCGCACGGCTCCACCTACGGCGGTAACCCGCTGGCCTGCGCGGTAGCGGGGGCAGCGTTTGATATCATCAACACGCCGGACGTGCTGGGAGGCATTCAGGCCCGGCGTCAGGCGTTTGTCCAGCATTTGCACAAGATTGACCAACAGTTCGATATTTTCAGCGATATTCGCGGGATGGGGCTGCTGATTGGCGCTGAGCTGAAGCCGCAGTTTAAAGGCCGGGCGCGCGATTTCCTCTATGCCGCCGCGCACGAAGGGGTGATGGTGCTGAACGCCGGGCCGGACGTAATGCGTTTCGCGCCGTCGCTGGTAGTAGAGCAGGCGGATATCGATGAAGGGATGCAGCGCTTCGCGCAGGCGGTAGCGAAGGTGGTGGGCTGATTGCCGGATGGCGGCGCGAGCGCCTTATCCGGCCTACAGGGTAAGGTGTGACTCGTAGGCCGGATAAGCGTAGCGCATCCGGCAAATCTCTTAACCCTTCATGTCCCGTAGTCGGCGGCTCAGCCAGATCCCGTGGTGCGGTCGCTGACGCCATGCTACCGACGAAATGGTATGCATGGTGTTCAGATGCCCAAGAACCCGCTGCAGATGCTGCTCAAGGGTGCTTAACGGACCATGGGACAGCATCTCTGGCGCTTCGAGAATATTCACATCTCCCGAGCTTCCCGGCCCATCATATTCCAGCCGCTGCTGACAGCGCTGGAGTGCAATTTCACAGGACTCCAGATACCGCTGCGCCAAATCCGGCGTCAGCATCGTATGTTCCCTTGCCAGCGTGGTCATCGCGTTGATGTGTTCAACGATGAACTGGCTGTGCGTGACCCACAGTTTCATGTCTGCAAGGTAGTGCGAGTTAAATCCCGGCTCCTGCATTGCCTGGTTCAGCGAGTTGAACAGCGTGTTTTGTGTCTGGTTGACGCGCATGCGTTGATACGCCAGCGGCGTGGCCTGTGGATCGTTGCTGAGGATCAGACGAATGGCCTCCTGGTCGGCTTCTAACGCATCGTGGGCGTTCTTACGCAGCAGACCGCTCTGCCACTGTGGCCACAGCCAGAGCGTGCCGCCAAAGGCGATTAAGCAGCCAATGACCGTATCGACAAACCGCGGCACGATAAACTCTTCCCCGTTTAGCGTCAGCAGTTGCAGGGTGTATACCGCCGTTACCGTAAAACCGACGGTAGCCCAGCCGTAGTTTTTACGGATGATCAGATAGCTCACCAGGGTGATCAGCAGCATGGCCGCCAGCGTGAAACCTTCGGGAATATGAAAGTGCAACGTGACGCCGGCAATAACCAGTCCAACGAGCGTACCTACGGAACGGTGTAAGATGCGCACCCGGGTCGCCCCGTAGCCATTTTGCGTAACAAACAGGACTGTCATCAAAATCCAGTAAGGCTTTGGCAGGTGTAAAGCGCTGCCCATCAGGCTGGCGATACTCAACATAACGCTGATGCGTCCGGCATTGCGCAGCGCTGGGGATTTCAACGACAGGTAGTTTTTCAGGGCAGGGATCAGCGGCAACCGACGCTGCTTGTCAGCCATTAAGTCACGGGCATACAGTGGGCGCTGGGTCCGTAGCACGCGGGCAATACGGCTGAAGTGCCAATAGCAAAATTGCCCCACCGGATTGTCCGGATGCTGCCTGGCGATTTTCTCCAGCGTGCCAATCTGCTTTTCCATCGAGAAACGGGTCGGCAAGCGGTGATACAAAATATCATCGGCCAGTACCCGAAGGCGTTCGGCGACGGTTCGCGCGTTCCAGCGAATTACCTGCTCCGCGTGGCTACGCTCAACCAGTTTTTGCACTTCTTCTGGCTGGTGGAGGCTAACGGAAATATGCTCCTGTAAATCCAGCGCCTCCTGAAAGGCACGCAGCAGGCGTTTGTATTCGTTGTTGTGATGTGCCGAAAGCATATGCATTTGCTGATAGCACTGAGTAATCAGATCCACCGCCTTTTGTTGGCGAACCAGCAGGGGAGGCAGCGCTTTTTCTGGGTCGGCATGCTGGGTCAGCATGCTGTACTTGGCTTCACAGTAATCGGCTAATTCACGGTACAGCAAGCTGAGCGATTCGCGGAGCGGTTGCTCGCGCCACATCCAGAACCAGAACCAGTTGAACAGGCCGTACCATAACGTGCCCAGCGCGTAGATCAGCAGTGGCTCCCAGACGGGCATATTCCCGGCCAGGCTGAGCGTGAAAATCGCTGCGATAAGCGAGGCTGGCAGTAATCGCGCATGCAAAGGGCTTAGCTCGGCGGTTACGCCAAGAATCAGCGTCAGGCCGGTGAGGATCAATGGTAGCGGTATAGTTTGCGCAAGCAGTAGCTGCATGATCAAACTGCACCCGGCAAACAGCGATGCACCAATGACTAAGCGTTTGAAAAAGCGCTTGTGCGGGGTATCAAGACCGGCAATGTTGCAGCAGGCAGGGACGAGGGAAAAGAGAAGCCCCAAATGAAGCTGACCGATGATCAGACCAACAGCCACAGGTAAACATAGCACCAGCGTTTGTCGTAGTGCGTAGTTGATCTCTGGGTGGTATATCAGTCTTCGCCACATCGGAGTAAACAAAAGTGGCGCATTACTGGGTAACGCGCCACTTCGATGGGGTTAACGCGTGCCGTAGACGACGATGGTCTTACCGTGTGCGGAGATCAGGTTCTGATCTTCCAGCATCTTCAGAATACGACCGACGGTCTCACGGGAGCAGCCAACGATCTGGCCGATTTCCTGACGGGTGATTTTAATCTGCATGCCGTCCGGGTGGGTCATCGCATCAGGCTGTTTCGCCAGATTCAGCAGAGTCTGCGCGATACGACCGGTTACGTCGAGGAAGGCAAGGTTGCCCACTTTTTCAGACGTGACCTGCAGACGACGAGCCATCTGAGAAGACAGGCGCATCAGAATATCCGGGTTGACCTGGATTAATTGGCGAAATTTTTTGTAGGAAATTTCAGCGACTTCACATGCGGTTTTGGCACGTACCCAGGCGCTACGTTCCTGACCTTCTTCGAAGAGGCCTAATTCACCAATAAAATCGCCCTGATTCAGATAAGAAAGGATCATTTCTTTCCCTTCTTCATCTTTGATCAGCACTGCCACGGAGCCTTTAACGATGTAATACAACGTTTCCGCTTTTTCACCCTGGTGAATCAGCGTGCTCTTCGATGGGTACTTATGAATATGGCAATGAGACAAGAACCATTCGAGAGTCGGGTCTGTTTGCGGTTTGCCAAGCACCATGCGCGGTTATCCTCTGTTATAAGCTGTCTCCAGAGCCAGAAAACGACGCTGCCTCTGGGTTTGCAAAAATATGCTTCCCGCTACCTGGGAAAGGGGCTGTCAAAAATATACTGCAGCCTGTAATGTGATGTCCTCTGCATACATGCAGTACGTCAATGTATTACTGTAGCATCCCGTCTGTTTTAGCATAGCTTTCGCCGTGTGTCTCCTGGTGTCTCGCTTCAGCATGACGCAGGTCGCCTTCCGTTGCGAGAATTGTTATGTGCGCGTAATCTGTCAGGAAAATTGAAACATTGGAGTTACGAAATATGCAAGCGCGTGTAAAGTGGGTTGAGGGGTTAACCTTCCTCGGTGAGTCCGCCTCTGGCCACCAAATTTTGATGGACGGTAACTCCGGTGATAAAGCGCCGAGCCCGATGGAAATGGTATTAATGGCTGCTGGCGGTTGTAGCGCAATTGATGTGGTATCGATCCTGCAAAAGGGTCGTCAGGATGTGACCAACTGCGAAGTGAAGCTGACTTCAGAGCGTCGTGATGAAGCGCCGCGCCTGTTTACCCACATCAACCTGCATTTCATCGTAACGGGTAACGATCTCAAAGATGCGTCTGTCTCCCGCGCCGTCGATCTTTCAGCGGAAAAATACTGCTCCGTGGCGTTGATGCTGGAAAAGGCAGTGAATATTACCCATTCCTATGAAGTGGTTGCTGCTGCGTGATGCCATGCCTGATGGCGCTACACTTATCAGGCCTACAGGATATAAACGCGTAGGCCGGATAAGGCATCAACCGCCATCCGGCAAAAGACCACATCACTCTATCTTCTTACCTTCCATCAGTCGCTGTACCAGCGGCAGCATAATCAATTCCATCGCCAGACCCATCTTGCCGCCAGGTACGACTAACGTATTGATATGGGAAATGAATGAGCCCTGCAGCATGGCCAGTAACCAGGGATAATCGATCCCTTCCAGGTTACGAAAATGAATCACGACAAAGCTTTCATCCAGTGATGGAATGCTCTTAGCGGCAAAGGGGTTGGAGGTATCGACGGTCGGTACGCGCTGGAAGTTAATATGCGTCCGGGAAAACTGCGGCGTGATGTAATTGATGTAATCGTCCATTGAACGTACCACCGAGTCCATCACCGCTTCACGCGAATGTCCACGCTCGCTGGTATCGCGGGTCAGCTTCTGGATCCATTCCAGGTTTACGATAGGTACCACGCCAACCAGCAGATCGACATGCCGGGCCACGTTTTGCTGTGGGGTGACGACACCGCCGTGCAGCCCTTCGTAGAACAGTACATCCGTCGGTTCAGGCAGCGGCTGCCAGGGCGTGAATGTCCCCGGAACCTGGTTCCACGGTACGGCCTCATCGTAAGTGTGCAGATATTTTCGCGACTGGCCTTTGCCCGTCTGACCGTATTCGATGAAGGTTTGTTCCAGCAAGCCGAAGTCATTAGCTTCGGGGCCAAAATAGCTGATATGCCGCCCGGCATCGCGCGCTTTGCGAATCGCCATGTCCATTTCCGGACGGGTATAGCGATGAAAACTGTCACCTTCCACCTCGGCGGCGCGCAGATTTAACTGCGCGAAAATTTTACGAAACGCGAGGCTGGTGGTGGTGGTCCCCGCGCCGCTGGATCCTGTTACCGCAATCACCGGATGTTTGGCAGACATAACAACTCCATGAAATGGTTGTAATTATAGCAAAGTCGGCCGGCGGCTACGGATTACTCGTGAATCTGCTTCCTCGGCATAATGTTGACCGTTTCATGCAGTTCAGACCACACCAGCACGGCTTCACCTGATTGTAGTTGGCGTTTGACGTCGGCGACTTTTTGTTCGAGCGAGCGTTCATGTTCACCATAATCGGTGCCTTCGCGCAAGACAAAGCTTTCAATCAAATTGTCCAGCGCGTCCGGGGAGATATCTTGCCAGGGGATAATCATGATGACGTCTCCAGATACGTTGTCAGCCAGTCCGGGATTCTTGATTCCAGCCACATCTCAGGACGGCGCACCGTGCCACCTATAAATCCGACGTGGCCGCCGTGTTCAGTAAGCTGGTACTCCACCTGTGAGGGCAGATTTTCCGGTTTCGGGATCACATGATGATCCATAAACGGATCGTCTTTCGCATGGATAATCAGCGTTGGTTTGGCGATCCGATTGAGCAACGGCATGGCGCTGCACTGGCGGTAATAGTCTATAGCATCGGCGAAACCGTGAATTTTGGCGGTGATTAGATCGTCAAAATCGCGAATGCGGCGCAAAGATTTCAACTGGGCCAGACTCACCGGAAGCGAACCTGGATAAGCTTCAAGCTTCCGTGAGGCATTGGCTTTCAACAGATTGAGCAGGTAGCGCTGGTAGACCCGGGAGAAGCCCTTGTCCATATGGTAACTACAGGCTTCCAGCACGAAAGGCGCAGAAACGATAACCGCCGCATCTATCGGAATATCGTTGCCTTCTTTTGCCAGCAGGCAAGCCAGCATATTTCCACCGAGTGAATAACCTACCGCCGCGGTCGGTACGCGACCGAACTCACGCTCCAGCCAGTGTAAAAACCAGGTGCCATCTTCTGTTTCACCGGAGTGATAAATACGGTTCAGACGATTGGGTTCGCCGCTGCAACCGCGAAAATGCATTACCACACCCAGCCAGCCGCGCTTTTGTGCTGCTTCAATCAGACCATGTGCGTAGGGGCTGTTCAGACTGCCTTCCAGACCGTGAAAAACCACCTGGCGCGGTTTGTGTTTCGCCTGTTGCGGATCTTCGCTCCACGCCAGATCGACGAAATCACCGTCAGGCAATTCCAGACGCTGCCAGTGGGCGTCGAACTTCACCTTGCGGCGAATTAAACGCGGCAGCATCGTCTGCAGATGGCGGTTACTTATACCGCGCATCGGGCGGAATTCTCGCGAATCGTCGGTAGGTGGGGTCATTTCTGTGGACGTGATTTCAACCATAACACCGGAGCAATTAATAATCGGAAAGAATAACTATACCGCGCACAGCGCGTGCGGGTTAGCCAATATGTGATTTTGTCGCTAGTCAGTCAGCAGGTTACGCGAGAAAAGATGAAAATCGACGTTGGGTTTACGTCGCCACAGGCGGGCTTTACGCGTCCCTGTCGCCACGCTTTCTCCGGTATCTTCAAACATTCCTGACGCTTCAAAGCGACGAATCAGACTTTTACGCTGGATCGACTGGCCGAGGATCACCTCAGTGGCTTCGAGCAGTTGCCCATGGGTAAATGTTTCCGGCAAGCAGTATACGGGCAGGAGCGAGTACATCGTTTTTTGCCGTAAGCGGTGTAGCGCCGCGGTAATAATTTTCTCGTGATCAAACGCGAGTGAATAGTTTTTCAGTTCATCAACCGGCAACCAACGGGCATTGCTGACGCTGGCGATATGGGGCGCGCAGTCTACCCAGGCGATTAGTGCAAACCAGGTGACCGTCAGGCTCCAGCCGCGCGGGTCACGATCAGGGCCGGAAAAGGTATCCAGTTGTTCCAGCCACGAAGGCGAAACGCCTGTTTTTTCGGTGAGTTTGCGCAGCGCGGTGGCGCGGGTTGAATCATCGTTTTCGATATCAATAAAGCCGCCGGGTAATCCCCAACGCCCTTTTTGCGGCTGGTTTGCCCGCTCGACCAGTAATACGCACAGCGCCTGCTGATGCAGGGTAAATAACACGCTATCTACCGTCACCAGAGGTGAAGGGAAGCGGCTGGCATCGTACTGATTCAGGTAGTCGGCTTCGGTGGTCATAAGGTACTCACGATGATTTGTAACGCTGACAAGTGTACCAGCCCGACACCGGGGGGCAAGGTTCGTTTTTTCTCATTGCTTATCAGTGGATTAGCTCACGGCTTAAAAATAATTCATTTTATGCTTGCTTAATATGTGTCACAGGGACATTATTAATTGTGTCGAAGGGACACAATTAAGGGGTGAGCGCGATGAACATAAAATTGACACTAACTTTGGACGACCAGACCTATGCCGTTGCCAGCGGTGTTTTTCCTGATGGTGCTGTCTGGTTAAAAGTCACCGATGCGTTGCCAACCTTTGCTCGCCTGATGCGCATCCGTGCCACGGCTATGCGCGATATGAACGATTTTATGCTGCTGGCGCAACTGGTTGAGGCGGTACGTCATCAGACGGATGTACTGGTCAGCCATCTCGACCTCCCCTGGCTGCCGTGGGCGCGTCAGGACAGACATATGGTATCGGGTGACAGCTTTGCGCTGAAAGTCTTCGCCAGTCAGCTCAATACGTTGAAATTTGACAAGGTTAACGTGCTCGACCCGCACAGCGATGCGGCGGCTGCTGCAATCGACAACTTCGTGGCGATCCCCCAGGAGGTCTGCCTGATGCAAAGCGCGTCATTATCGCGGCTGTTTCAGCAAAACGCGCTGATGCTGGTTGCTCCCGATGCGGGATCGCTGAAGAAGATTGATGCTGTAGCCAGAGTAGCCGGTGTGGAGCAGTACGCCATCCTGAGTAAAAAACGTGATGTGGCAAGCGGCAGCCTGACGGGATTTGCGTTATTGGCCGGAGACGTCAGGGGTAGGGATCTGCTGATTGTTGACGATCTGTGTGACGCAGGCGGTACGTTTATAGGCTCTGCACAGGTGTTACGTGATGCTGGCGCCCGCAGTGTCAGCCTGTATGTCACCCACGGTATCTTTTCTAAGGGCGTTGATCACCTGTTTGCAAACGGTATTGACGCTATCTACACCACCACCTCTTTAGCTGCCCCAGCGTTGGTACATCCGCAGCTTGAGCTTATCGATATTGACGCGATTTACCGCGCCTGAGGGAGAGACTGATTATGAAAATGAACCCGATTCTGGCTATCGACGGCTACAAAGTTTCTCATCGCGTACAGTATCCGCAGGGTACCCATCGCGTGTATTCCAACTTTACCCCGCGCAGCGATCGCTTTTTCTCCTCGCCGTTGGCGGATGGCAAACTGGTATTCTTCGGCCTGCAGGGTTTTATGCAGTGGTTTTTAGTCGACCTGTTTAATGAGGCGTTCTTTGCCCGCCCGGAAGACGAGGTGGTCAGCGAATACAAACAGGTCATGGACAGCTATCTGGGCAAAGATGCGGTGGCGGTGGACCATATTCGTGCACTGCATCAGTTGGGCTATCTGCCGCTGCACATCAAGGCGCTGGATGAAGGCAGCAAAGTCCCGATGGCGGTACCGGTTTTAACTATCATCAACACCCAACCCGAGTTTTTCTGGCTGGTGAATTACCTGGAGACCGTGCTGTCGGCGGAGCTGTGGAAGGCGTCAACCAACGCCACGATAGCTCACCACTACCGCAAAATCTGCGCTCGCTGGGCAGAGAAAACCTGTAGCGACCTGACGCACCTTGACTTCCAGTGCCATGACTTTTCCTTTCGCGGTATGTCCGGATTACAGGACACCATGCAGGCGGGCAGTGGGCATTTGTTGAGCTTTAAAGGGACCGACAGTATTCCATCTCTGCTGTACGTCCGCGATTACTACACCGACGGCGAGCCCTATTTTATCGGCGCCAGCATTCCGGCTACTGAACACAGTGTGATGTGTATGGGCGAGCGCGAGCATGAGATTGAAACCTTCCGCCGCCTGATTGCCGATCTCTACCCGCAAGGATTTGTATCGATAGTCTCTGATACCTGGGACTACTGGCAGGTGCTGACGGAATATACCCACGAACTGAAGAACATCATTCTGGCGCGTGAAGGTCGGGTGGTATTCCGTCCGGATAGCGGCAACCCGGTTGAGATCCTGTGTGGTACTGGTGCAGATGAGGATACCCGCAGCGATCGTACCGCTCAGGAGAAAGGGTCCGTGGAAGTGCTGTGGGAGATTTTTGGCGGCACGATTAACGCCAAAGGTTACAAGGTGCTCGACCCGCATGTCGGACTGATTTATGGCGACTCCATCACCCTTGAGCGAGCGAATGAGATCCTGCGTCGTCTGGAAGCGAAAGGATTTGCCAGTTCAAACGTCGTGTTTGGCGTTGGTTCTTTTACTTATCAATACAACACACGTGACACCTTTGGTTTTGCGATGAAAGCGACGTGGGGAGAAGTCGACGGCAAAGGCCGGACGATTTTTAAAGAACCGAAAACTGATAATGGTCTGAAACGTTCAGCCCGTGGTCTGCTTCGCGTCACACGTGATGAGCAAGGGGAATTGCGTCTGCATGACGAACAGACCTGGGAGCAAGAGCAGGAAGGGGAGCTGAAAACTCGTTTTCTCAACGGCACGCTGTTTAACCGCGAGCATTTCGACGAAATTCGCCAGCGTCTGGCGACACAGGGATAATTCAACATAAATGCCGGATGAGACGTGTTGGCGTCGGATCCGGCAATGATGACTACTCGGCCAGCATCTGCTCAAGCTGTTCCTGAGCCTCCAGCCAAGCCATTTCACACTCTTCCAGCCCGGATTTCGCACTGGCCTGCTGCTGCAAACAGGCGGTAAGTTCGGCTTTGCGACTTTGGTCGTACAGTTCGCTGTCGCCGAGTTTTTCTTCCGCCTGCGCCAGCTGTGCGTGCAGTTTCTCCATCTCTTTTTCCAGACGGGTAATCTCTTTACGCAGCGGCTGCGTCAGGGAGCGCAGTTCCGCTTCACGGCGCTTCTGGTCTTTACGCGCCTGGGCGCTGTTAACGCTCTCTTTCGCCGGTTCGTCGCCCTGGTTTTCCTGTTTCTGGACATCGCTCAGCCACTGCTGATAATCCTCCAGATCGCCATCAAACGGCTCGACTTTCTTGTCGTGTACCAGATAGAGGTCGTCGGTGGTGGAGCGGATCAGGTGACGGTCGTGCGAGACGACAACCAGCGCGCCTTCAAAATCGATCAGCGCCTCGGTCAGCGCCTGACGCATATCCAAGTCCAGGTGGTTGGTTGGTTCATCGAGCAGCAGCAGGTTAGGGCGCTGCCAGACGATCAATGCCAGTACCAGACGCGCTTTTTCGCCACCGGAGAAGCGGCGTGTCTCTTCGCTGACTTTGTCGCCCTGGAAGCCGAATCCACCCAGGTAGTCACGCAGTTTCTGCTCCAGTTCCTGCGGCGCCATGCGTGCCAGATGCTGAATGGGTGATTCATCGGCGCGTAAAAACTCCAGCTGGTGCTGCGCGAAGTAGCCCAGTTTGATGCCTTTCGCCAGGCCAATCTCACCGCTGATTGGGGCCAGTTCGCCGGCCAGCAGCTTAATCAGTGTCGATTTACCCGCGCCGTTGCGACCGAGCAGGCCGATGCGGGAACCCGGCACCAGATTCAGTTTGATCGAATCGAGAATGACGCGATCGCCGTAGCCAGCGCTAACCTTTTCCATCTTCAGCAGCGGGTTTGGCAGGCTTTCCGGCTCACGGAAGCTGAAGTGGAACGGGTTGTCCACGTGCGCTGGGGCAATCAGCTCCATGCGTTCCAGCATTTTGATACGGCTCTGTGCCTGCTTCGCTTTCGTTGCTTTAGCGCGGAAACGATCGATATAGCTTTGCAGATGCGCCACGCGCTCCTGCTGGCTTTCGTACATTGCCTGTTGCTGTGCGAGGCGGGTCGCACGCTGGATTTCAAACGCACTGTAGTTGCCGGTGTACTCGAACATGGTTTGCTGTTCGATATGAATAATTTTATCCACCACCGGATCGAGGAAGTCGCGATCGTGGGAGATCAAAATCAGCGTGCCCTGATAGCTTTTCAGCCATCTTTCCAGCCAGATCACCGCGTCGAGATCGAGGTGGTTGGTGGGTTCATCGAGCAGCAGTAGGTCTGAACGGCAAATCAGCGCCTGGGCCAGGTTGAGACGCATACGCCAGCCACCGGAGAAGTCGCTGACCGGGCGCTCAAGCTGTTCGTTGGAGAAGCCGAGGCCATGCAGCAGGCTGGCGGCGCGTGAGCGCACGGTCCAGGCGTCGATGGCATCCAGCTTGCCATGGACGGTGGCAATGGCATGTCCATCGTTACGTTCGTTGGCGTCGTTCAACTGCGCTTCCAGTTGACGATACTCGCGGTCGCCGTCAATGACGTATTCCAGCGCGGGCTGTGGCAACGCAGGCGTTTCCTGATTCACCCACGCGAGCTGCCAGTTTCCCGGATAGGTAAATCCTCCAGCGTCGGCGCTGAGTTCATTTTTCAGCAATGCCAGCAGGGTAGATTTACCGCAGCCATTTTTACCCACCAGGCCAACCTTCTGCCCAGGATTAATGGTGGCCGTGGCATTGTCCAGCAAGACGCGCACGCCGCGACGAATTTGTAACGATGAGAAAACAATCATAAGGCGCCGTATGTTCAGACTATGTTAATTTATCATTATGATAATGTAATGTGCGGGCCGTTTGCCGCACCGAGGCGCAATGGTAGCCCAAAACGTCGAAAATAGACAAAAGACAAAACCGGGAGGGGGATGATGTTCCAGCCAGCGAAAGTCTTGCTGCTGTATGCCCATCCGGAATCTCAGGACTCGGTCGCGAACCGTGTTCTGCTTAAACCGGCCATGCAGCTCAGCAATGTTACCGTGCACGACCTTTACGCGCACTATCCTGATTTTTTTATCGATATTCCGCATGAACAGGCGCTGCTGCGTGAGCATGATGTGATTGTTTTTCAGCACCCACTCTATACCTATAGCTGTCCGGCGCTGTTAAAGGAATGGCTTGACCGCGTACTGAGCCGCGGATTTGCCAGCGGTCCCGGAGGGAATCAACTGGCGGGAAAGTACTGGCGTAGCGTTATCACTACCGGAGAACCGGAAAGTGCCTACCGCTATGACGCGCTAAACCGTTATCCAATGAGCGATGTGCTGCGTCCTTTCGAGCTAACGGCCGGTATGTGCCGCATGCACTGGATGAGCCCAATTATCGTTTACTGGGCCAGACGGCAAACGAAGCAGGAGCTGGACAGCCATGCGAAAGCGTATGGTGACTGGCTGGCGAATCCGATCCCTGTGGGAGGCCGCTGATGGAAGGTTCTGATTTATTGACAGCGGGAGTGTTGTTCCTCTTCGCGGCGGTGGCCGCAGTTCCCCTGGCCTCAAAGCTGGGTATCGGTCCGGTGCTGGGTTACTTGCTGGCGGGTATTGCTATCGGCCCGTGGGGATTAGGATTTATCAGCGATGTGGATGAAATCCTGCATTTTTCCGAGCTGGGCGTAGTCTTTCTGATGTTCATCATTGGGCTGGAACTTAATCCCGCCGAACTGTGGCAACTGCGGCGTTCAATTTTTGGCGTCGGTGCCGCGCAGGTGATGCTGAGCGCGGTGGTGCTGGCCGGATTATTGATGCTCACTGCGTTCTCCTGGCAGGCGGCAGTGGTTGGCGGCATTGGTCTGGCGATGTCATCTACCGCTATGGCGCTACAGTTGATGCGCGAAAAAGGCATGAACCGCAGTGAATCCGGACAACTGGGTTTTTCGGTGCTGCTGTTTCAGGATCTGGCGGTGATCCCCGCGCTGGCGCTGGTTCCGCTGCTGGCGGGCTCTGCTGACGAACATTTTGACTGGATCAAAGTGGGGATGAAGGTGCTGGCCTTTGCCGGCATGCTGATTGGCGGTCGCTATTTGCTGCGTCCGGTTTTCCGCTTTATTGCGGATTCTGGCGTGCGGGAAGTGTTCACCGCTGCCACGCTGCTGTTGGTGCTGGGTTCTGCTTTATTTATGGATGCGCTGGGGCTGTCAATGGCGCTGGGAACGTTTATCGCGGGCGTGCTGCTGGCGGAAAGCGAATACCGACATGAGCTGGAAACGGCAATCGATCCGTTTAAAGGCCTGTTGCTCGGGCTGTTTTTTATCTCCGTTGGCATGTCGCTCAACCTCGGCGTGCTCTACACCCATATTCTGTGGGTGGCAGCGAGCGTGATCGTGCTGGTGGTCGTAAAAATGCTGGTGTTGTATGTGCTGGCGCGTCTTAACGGCATGAGAAGCTCTGAACGGATGCAATTTGCCGGGGTTTTAAGTCAGGGTGGTGAATTCGCTTTCGTGCTGTTTTCAACGGCATCCTCGCAACGGCTGTTTCAGGGCGACCAAATGGCGTTGTTGCTGGTGACCGTCACGCTGTCGATGATGACCACGCCGCTGGTGATGAAGTTGATTGATAAATGGCTATCCCGCCAGTTTAACGGCACGGATGAGGAAGATGAAAAACCCTGGGTGGAAGATGATAAACCGCAGGTGATTGTGGTGGGGTTTGGGCGTTTTGGTCAGGTTATTGGTCGCCTGTTGATGGCCAATAAAATGCGCATTACCGTTTTGGAGCGGGATATCAGCGCGGTGAATCTGATGCGTAAATATGGCTATAAGGTTTATTACGGTGATGCCACGCAGGTGGAACTGTTGCGCTCCGCAGGGGCAGAGGCGGCGCAATCTATTGTTATTACCTGTAATGAGCCTGAAGACACCATGAAACTGGTGGAACTGTGCCAACAGTATTTTCCGCATTTGCATATTCTTGCGCGAGCGCGCGGACGTGTAGAAGCGCATGAGTTATTACAGGCTGGTGTGACGCAGTTTTCCCGCGAAACGTTCTCCAGTGCGCTGGAGTTGGGGCGTAAGACTCTGGTTACACTGGGAATGCATCCGCACCAGGCTCAGCGCGCTCAGCTGCATTTTCGGCGGCTGGATATGCGCATGCTGCGGGAACTGATCCCCATGCATACAGATACGGTACAAATTTCTCGAGCCAGGGAAGCCCGGCGCGAGCTGGAGGAAATTTTCCAACGAGAGATGCAGCAAGAGCGACGTCAGCTGGATGGCTGGGATGAATTTGAGTAGAGGATAACCATGGCAATTCGTAAACGTTTTATCGCAGGTGCAAAATGTCCGTCCTGCCAGTCGCAGGATACGCTGGCGATGTGGCGCGAAAATAATATCGATATTGTTGAGTGTGTTAAGTGCGGTCATCAGATGCGGGAAGCAGATAAAGAGGCGCGCGAGCACGTTCGCAAAGAAGAGCAAGTGATCGGGATTTTTCATCTGGACTAGCGATATGGCGCAGCTTTTTTTAAGCTAGAGGGTACACGGGTGCAGAATTCCGCTACAATCTGCGCCACTATTCTTTCCATGCTCAGGAGATATCATGAAAGTAGCAAAGGACCTGGTGGTCAGCCTGGCCTATCAGGTACGTACAGAAGACGGTGTGTTGGTTGATGAGTCTCCGGTGAGTGCACCGCTGGACTACCTGCATGGTCACGGTTCCCTGATTTCTGGCCTGGAAACAGCGCTGGACGGTCATGAAGTTGGCGACAAATTCGATGTTGCTGTTGGCGCAAACGACGCATACGGTCAGTACGACGAAAACCTGGTGCAGCGCGTTCCTAAAGACGTCTTCATGGGCGTTGACGAACTGCAGGTTGGCATGCGTTTCCTGGCTGAAACTGACCAGGGTCCAGTACCGGTAGAAATTACCGAAGTGGAAGACGACCACGTTGTGGTTGACGGTAACCACATGCTGGCTGGCCAGAATCTGAAATTCAACGTAGAAGTTGTTGCTATCCGCGAAGCGACCGAAGAAGAACTGGCTCACGGCCACGTTCACGGTGCGCACGGTCACGACCACGATCATGACCACGGTCATGACGGTTGCTGCGGTGGTCACGGCCACGGTCACGACCATGGTCACGAGCACGGCGGCGAAGGCTGCTGCGGCGGTGGCGGTAAAGGTAACGGCGGCGGCTGCGGTTGCCACTGATCGGTATGATTGCCTGATGGCGCTACGCTTATCAGGCCTACCGTAGGCCGGATAAGACGTTTACGTCGTCATCCGGCACAAAAAAGCGGGGATATCCCCGCTTTTTTTACGTCTCAATAATGTGGCGGCGGGGTCTCTTCAGACTGCGATGCAATGTGGGACGGCTGCGTTGCTTTGAGCTTTTCCGTCAGCAGACGCAGATGGTCGCGCAGTTTGGCCATTTCCAGTTCATGCGCGGTCACCGTCACGTTGAGCTCTTCAATGGTGATCTCCTGAAATGCCAGGCGACTTTCCAGTTCAGCCAGGCGAGTTTCCATTGTTGTATCCTGCATGATTCACCTCTTTCATTTTTCTCCGGCAGATCGCGGACTGCGGCGAATTCTACTTAACTTTGCTTGTTTGCACAGCACTCAATCTTCGGTAACGAAACTAATTTAAACAAAAAGAGTCTGAAAAGTGGTGATAATAGGGCGTGCCTGTATGTTGATTTGTTCTGCAACGCTTTATAGTACATTTTTATGTTAGCTAACCCTGGGGTGAGATGCCCCGGCCCTGGAGATATGGATGAAATCACTGTTTAAAGTAACGCTGCTGGCGACCACAATGGCTGTTGCTCTGCATGCCCCGATCACCTTCGCTGCTGATGCTGCGAAACCAGCCGCTACTGCTGACAGCAAAGCAGCATTCAAGAATGACGACCAAAAAGCCGCTTACGCGCTGGGCGCGTCCCTGGGTCGTTATATGGAAAACTCTCTGAAAGAGCAGGAAAAACTGGGCATCAAACTGGATAAAGATCAGCTGATCGCTGGTGTTCAGGATGCGTTTGCAGACAAGAGCAAACTGTCTGACCAGGAAATCGAACAAACTCTGCAGGCGTTTGAAGCGCGCGTGAAGAGCTCCGCTCAGGCGAAAATGGAAAAAGACGCGGCTGACAACGAAGCCAAAGGTAAAGTTTACCGCGAGAAATTTGCTAAAGAGAAAGGCGTTAAAACCTCTTCTACTGGCCTGGTCTACAAAGTAGAGAAAGAAGGTACTGGCGCTGCACCGAAAGACAGCGATACCGTGGTAGTTAACTACAAAGGTACGCTGATCGATGGTAAAGAGTTTGATAACTCCTACACCCGTGGTGAGCCGCTGTCTTTCCGTCTTGACGGTGTCATCCCTGGCTGGACTGAAGGTCTGAAAAACATCAAGAAAGGCGGCAAAATCCAGCTGGTTATCCCACCGGATCTGGCTTACGGCAAAACCGGCGTCCCGGGTATTCCGGCCAACTCTACGCTGGTCTTTGATGTTGAACTGTTAGACATCAAACCGGCACCGAAAGCTGACGCGCAGCCAGATGCTGCACCGGCAGATAAAGCTGCAGACAGCAGCAAAAAATAAGCTAACAGAAACCGCCGCCCACAGGGCGGCGGTTTTTTATTATCGACAGGATATAATTAATACTGGAAAGCGCCTTGTGCGCTGTATTACTTTAGATGCCCCTATAATAGTGATGAGCCTGCCCTGACAACATAACGACAGGCTCCTGAAAAGGAGTGCTTTTTTTCATGTCCAGGTCGCTTTTAACCAACGAAACCAGTGAGCTAGATTTGCTGGATCAACGTCCTTTCGATCAAACCGACTTCGATATCCTCAAATCCTACGAAGCGGTAGTGGACGGGTTAGCGATGCTCATTGGTTCCCATTGTGAAATCGTATTGCACTCTTTGCAGGATTTGAAATGCTCGGCCATCCGCATTGCTAACGGTGAACACACGGGCCGTAAAATTGGCTCACCGATTACCGACCTTGCGTTGCGTATGCTGCATGATATGACGGGTGCGGATAGCAGCGTGTCGAAGTGTTACTTCACACGTGCGAAAAGCGGTGTCTTGATGAAGTCGGTGACGATTGCCATTCGCAACCGTGAGCATCGCGTGATTGGTCTGCTGTGCATCAACATGAACCTTGATGTTCCTTTCTCGCAGATAATGAATACCTTTATCCCACCGGAAACCCCGGAAGTGGGCTCTGCCGTCAACTTCGCTTCTTCGGTGGAAGATCTGGTTACCCAGACGCTGGAATTCACGATCGAAGAAGTGAATGCCGATCGCAATGTTTCCAACAACGCGAAGAACCGCCAGATCGTCCTGAATTTATATGAGAAAGGCATCTTCGATATTAAAGATGCCATCAACCAGGTCGCCGATCGGCTGAACATCTCCAAACATACGGTCTACCTCTATATTCGTCAGTTCAAAAGCGGCGATTTCCAGGGGCAAGACAAGTAATGCGTTTTGCCATCATGGTGACAGGGCCTGCTTATGGCACGCAGCAGGCGAGTAGCGCGTTGCAATTTGCACATGCGCTTCTCGAAGAAGGGCATGAGTTATGCAGCGTCTTTTTCTATCGAGAAGGTGTATATAACGCCAACTTACTGACTTCACCCGCCAGTGATGAATATGATCTGGTGCGGGCCTGGCAACAGCTGAACCAACAGCATGGTGTAACGCTGAATATCTGCGTGGCGGCGGCGTTGCGTCGCGGCGTTGTTGATGAAACTGAGGCAAAGCGTCTGGGACTGGCAGGGGCTAATTTACAATCAGGTTTTAACCTCAGCGGGCTTGGATCGCTGGCTGAGGCATCCCTGACCTGCGATCGCGTGGTGCAGTTCTGATGAAACGTGTTGCTTTTGTCTTTTCTACCGTGCCGCATGGCAGCGCATCTGGCCGTGAAGGATTAGATGCATTGCTAGCGACATCTGCATTAACGGAAGACCTCGGCGTGTTTTTTATCGGCGATGGCGTCTTTCAAATCCTCCAGGGACAACAACCGGATGCGGTGCTGGCGCGAGACTATATCGCAACCTTCAAGCTGTTAGGGTTGTACGATATCGATCAATGTTGGCTCTGCGCTGCCTCATTACGCGAGCGGGGCCTTCAGCAGGGGGTTAATTTTGTGGTCGATGCGACAGCGCTTGAACCGGAAGATTTACGCCGTGAGTTAGGTAACTTTGACGTCATTTTAAGGTTTTGAGACCCTCATGCTGCACACACTACATCGCTCCGCGTGGCTTACCGATTTCTCCTCTCTTCTTCGCTTGGTAGATAAAGACGATGAGCTTTTATTGCTCCAGGATGGCGTGACGGCGGCAATCGAAGGAAGCCGTTTCCTTGAAAGTCTGCAAAATGCCTCCATTAAGGTCTATGTACTGGAAGAAGACATTAAGGCTCGCGGTTTGAGTGGTCAAATTTCAGACAGTGTCGTCAGGGTTAGCTATACTGACTTCGTCAGACTTACGGTGAAGCATCCCAGCCAGATGTCCTGGTAATTGTGGGATCGTTGTATATTTCTTGACACCTTTTCGACACCGACCTAAAATTCTGCGTCCTCATATTGTATGAGGTCGTTTTATTACGTGTTTACGAAGCAAAAGCTAAAACCAGGAGCTATTTAATGGCAACAGTTAACCAGCTGGTACGCAAACCACGTGCACGCAAAGTTGCAAAAAGCAACGTGCCTGCGCTGGAAGCATGCCCGCAGAAACGTGGCGTATGTACTCGTGTATATACTACCACTCCTAAAAAACCGAACTCCGCACTGCGTAAAGTTTGCCGTGTTCGTCTGACTAACGGTTTTGAAGTGACTTCCTACATCGGTGGTGAAGGTCACAACCTGCAGGAGCACTCCGTGATCCTGATCCGTGGCGGTCGTGTAAAAGACCTCCCGGGTGTTCGTTACCACACCGTTCGTGGTGCGCTTGACTGCTCCGGCGTTAAAGACCGTAAGCAATCACGCTCCAAGTATGGCGTGAAACGTCCTAAGGCTTAATGGTTCTCCGTTAAGTAAGGCCAAACGTTTTATATTAATGTCAAACTAAACTCTTAGAGTTTTGGACAATCCTGAATTAACAACGGAGTATTTCCATGCCACGTCGTCGCGTCATTGGTCAGCGTAAAATTCTGCCGGATCCGAAGTTCGGATCAGAACTGCTGGCTAAATTTGTAAATATCCTGATGGTAGATGGTAAAAAATCTACTGCCGAAACTATCGTATACAGCGCGCTGGAGACCCTGGCTCAGCGTTCTGGTAAAAACGAACTGGAAGCTTTCGAAGTAGCTCTCGAAAACGTGCGCCCGACTGTCGAAGTTAAGTCTCGCCGCGTTGGTGGTTCTACTTATCAGGTACCAGTTGAAGTCCGTCCGGTCCGTCGTAATGCCCTGGCAATGCGTTGGATCGTTGAAGCTGCTCGTAAACGCGGTGATAAATCCATGGCTCTGCGCCTGGCGAACGAACTTTCTGATGCTGCAGAAAACAAAGGTACTGCAGTTAAGAAACGTGAAGACGTTCACCGTATGGCAGAAGCCAACAAGGCGTTCGCACACTACCGTTGGTAATCCCTTCGGAGTTTTAGTCACCAGGCGGGCGCTTCTAGTAAGCAGCCCGCTTTGGGCTACTTAAATTGAACGCCTAAAAGATAAACGAGGAATCAAATGGCTCGTACAACACCCATCGCGCGCTACCGTAACATCGGTATCAGTGCGCACATCGACGCCGGTAAAACCACTACTACCGAACGTATTCTGTTCTACACCGGTGTAAACCATAAAATCGGTGAAGTTCATGACGGCGCAGCCACCATGGACTGGATGGAGCAGGAGCAGGAACGTGGTATTACTATCACCTCCGCAGCGACTACTGCATTCTGGTCTGGTATGGCTAAGCAGTATGAACCGCATCGCGTAAACATCATCGACACCCCGGGGCACGTTGACTTCACTATCGAAGTAGAACGTTCCATGCGTGTGCTTGATGGTGCAGTAATGGTTTACTGCGCAGTTGGTGGTGTTCAGCCTCAGTCTGAAACCGTATGGCGTCAGGCAAACAAATATAAAGTTCCGCGCATTGCGTTCGTTAACAAAATGGACCGTATGGGTGCGAACTTCCTGAAAGTTGTTGGTCAGATCAAAACCCGTCTGGGCGCGAACCCTGTTCCGCTGCAGCTGGCAATTGGCGCTGAAGAAGCGTTCACCGGTGTTGTTGACCTGGTGAAAATGAAAGCCATCAACTGGAACGAAGAAGATGCAGGCGTAACCTTCACTTATGAAGATATCCCGGCTGACATGCAGGAACTGGCTGAAGAATGGCACCAGAACCTGATCGAGTCCGCTGCAGAAGCTTCAGAAGAGCTGATGGAGAAATACCTGGGTGGTGAAGAACTGACTGAAGAAGAGATCAAAAAAGCTCTGCGTCAGCGCGTTCTGAACAACGAAATCATCCTGGTAACCTGTGGTTCTGCGTTCAAGAACAAAGGTGTTCAGGCGATGCTGGATGCGGTAATTGATTACCTGCCATCCCCAGTAGACGTACCTGCGATCAACGGTATTCTGGACGACGGTAAAGATACTCCTGCTGAGCGTCATGCTAGCGATGACGAGCCGTTTGCTGCTCTGGCATTCAAAATCGCTACTGACCCGTTCGTGGGTAACCTGACCTTCTTCCGCGTGTACTCTGGTGTGGTTAACTCCGGTGACACCATCCTGAACTCCGTGAAAACTGCACGTGAACGTTTCGGCCGTATCGTACAGATGCACGCTAACAAACGTGAAGAGATCAAAGAAGTTCGCGCGGGCGATATCGCTGCTGCAATCGGTCTGAAAGACGTGACCACTGGTGACACTCTGTGTGACCCGGATCACCCGATCATTCTGGAACGTATGGAATTCCCTGAGCCGGTAATTTCCATCGCGGTAGAACCGAAAACCAAAGCTGACCAGGAAAAAATGGGTCTGGCTCTGGGCCGTCTGGCTAAAGAAGACCCGTCATTCCGCGTATGGACTGACGAAGAATCTAACCAGACCATTATCGCTGGTATGGGTGAGCTGCACCTCGACATCATCGTTGACCGTATGAAGCGTGAATTCAACGTTGAAGCGAACGTCGGTAAACCTCAGGTTGCTTACCGTGAAGCGATTCGCGCGAAAGTTACCGATATCGAAGGTAAACACGCTAAGCAGTCTGGTGGTCGCGGTCAGTACGGTCATGTTGTTATCGACATGTACCCGCTGGAGCCGGGTTCAAACCCGAAAGGCTACGAGTTCATCAACGACATCAAAGGTGGTGTAATTCCTGGCGAATACATCCCGGCCGTTGATAAAGGCATCCAGGAACAGCTGAAATCTGGCCCGCTGGCTGGTTACCCGGTTGTTGATCTGGGCGTGCGTCTGCACTTCGGTTCTTACCATGACGTTGACTCCTCTGAGCTGGCGTTTAAACTGGCCGCTTCTATCGCCTTCAAAGATGGCTTTAAGAAAGCGAAACCAGTTCTGCTTGAGCCTATCATGAAGGTTGAAGTAGAGACTCCGGAAGAGAACACCGGTGACGTAATCGGTGACTTGAGCCGCCGTCGTGGTATGCTTCGTGGTCAGGAATCCAACGTCACTGGCGTTGTTATCCATGCTGAAGTTCCGCTGTCTGAAATGTTCGGATATGCAACCCAGCTGCGTTCTCTGACCAAAGGCCGTGCTTCTTACTCCATGGAGTTCCTGAAGTACGACGATGCGCCGAACAACGTTGCTCAGGCCGTTATTGAAGCCCGTGGTAAATAATCCACAGGATTAAAACCTAAGTCCCGTGCTCTCTCCATAGGGGAGAGCACTATAGTAAGGAATATAGCCGTGTCTAAAGAAAAATTTGAACGTACAAAACCGCACGTTAACGTCGGCACCATCGGCCACGTTGACCACGGTAAAACTACCCTGACCGCTGCAATCACTACCGTACTGGCTAAAACCTACGGCGGTGCTGCTCGTGCATTCGACCAGATCGATAACGCGCCGGAAGAAAAAGCTCGTGGTATCACCATCAACACTTCTCACGTTGAAT
>NZ_JBIMRA010000011.1:0-177413 GCF_043945515.1 Citrobacter freundii complex sp. 2024EL-00216
ACAGAATTTGCCTGGCGGCTGTAGCGCGGTGGTCCCACCTGACCCCATGCCGAACTCAGAAGTGAAACGCCGTAGCGCCGATGGTAGTGTGGGGTCTCCCCATGCGAGAGTAGGGAACTGCCAGGCACCAAATAAAAGCGAAAGGCTCAGTCGAAAGACTGGGCCTTTTGTTTTATCTGTTGTCTGTCGGTGAGCGCTCTCCTGCCCAGGACAAATCCGCCGGGAGCGGATTTGAACGTTGCGCAGCAACGGCCCGGAGGGTGGCGGGCAGGACGCCCGCCATAAACTGCCAGGCATCAAATAAAGTGAAGAAGCCCATCCTGACGGATGGGCTTTTTTGCGTCTGTGCGGGATGAAAACCGCCGGATGCGACGTGCCGCCTTATCCGGCCTACAGGGGCCGGGCTGAATGTATTTTGTAGGCCTGATAAGCGCAGCGCATCAGGCACATCACAACACCGCACCATCGGGTGCAAAGCAATATCCTGAGCCTCCATAACACAAGCCTTCCTGCGGTATATGCGGTAAACCCCCAATCTGAATTTTCTGTATTACCTCCCGAAAATATCAGGATCGCCTGCGACAGTTACGTGTACCTTTATCTATAAGTAAGGGTCTATCCGGGGAATAAAGTGTTCGGAAAAATGGTATTAAACTACATGCCGGGGCTAAAAAATTTATTAGCGTACGATAAAAGCTGGCTAAAACATGATGTTAAAGCCGGGTTATCCGTTGCTGCTGTAGCACTACCGGTTGCGATTGCTTACGCTGAGTTGGCGGGAGTCGGGGCTATCGTCGGGTTATATTCCTGCGTTTTGCCAATGCTAGCTTATGCGCTGTTTGGTTCTTCCCGCCAATTGATTGTTGGCCCTGATGCCACGACCTGCGCGGTAATTGCAGCCGTTGTAGTTCCTCTTTCTGCCGGAAACCCAGAACTTCACTGGCAGTTGACAATTGTCATGACTGTGATGATGGGGGGATGGTGCCTGCTTGCCAGTAAATTTCGCCTGGGCGCGCTTGCTGACTTGCTTTCGCATCCCATTCTAACGGGTCTGCTTAACGGGGTTGCCGTGACGATTATTGTCGGGCAACTCGGTAAGGTATTGGGGATTACGCTTGATGAAGAGCAAGTGATTGAGAAGATCATTGCCCTGCCTGGCCGACTCTCAGAAATTCATTTATTAACCTTAGGGATCTCCATCCTAACGTTAGCGATTTTAATAGCTATCAAGACGTTTCGTAGCCAATGGCCAGCACCGTTGATTGCTATTGTGATAACAACGGCGCTGGTATGGATTACATCTGCGCAGCAGTATGGGATTGCCACTATTGGGGGATCGGGCTTTCAGTCTGGTTTGCCCGTCGTTCACTGGGGATCGTTTCAGCCTGGTCTGGCGCGTGATTTATTGATCCCTGCGCTGAACCTGGCGTTAGTCAGTTTTGTTAGCCTGATGCTCACCGCTCGCAGTTTTGCCGCAAAAAACGGATACGAAATAAATGCTGATGCTGAGTTCAGGGCTTTGGGTGTCGCGAATCTAATGTCTGGTTTATCTCAGGGGTTTGCGATTAGCGGAGCCGATTCCCGGACTGCGGTAAATGATTCCTCTGGAGGGAAAAGCCAGCTTGTTTCCGTTGTTGCTGCCTTAATCATCGGAATCGTCGTGGTATTTTTCACGCAGCCATTACAATTTATTCCGGTATCTGCATTAGGCATTGTTCTAATTTATGCATCGTGGTCATTAATTGATTTACGCGGGCTCTGGAACCTGAGGCGAAGAAATAAACCCGCATTTCGCCTGGCGTTCTTCACCTTTGGCTGTGTTCTGATTATTGGTGTTATTCAGGGGATTGGCCTTGCGGTATTGTTGGGTCTGTTGCAGTTCCTGCGCACAGTTTTCCGTCCTACTGAACACTTATTGGGAATTGACGAAAATGGGATGATTCACTCATTAGGTAATTCAACTGATGTGAAAATGATCCCTGGCGTGTTGATGTACCGATTTAACTCACCGCTGACCTATTTTAATGTGGCCTATTTTAAGCGCCGCGTTTTGAATTTAGTCGATGGTGCAGTACTACAACCTAAATGGGTGGTCATTGACGCCGTTTCTTGCTTTACCTATTCAGATATCAGCGTTCTGGCAACCATTAATGAGTTAAAACGGGACCTGAAGGGGCGGCAGATTAAGTTAATTCTTGCGGGCCGGAAAACGGAGTTAACACGCTGGTTTAAGGAGAGTCGACCGACAATGAAAGATGACGACATGATTCTGGCACCAGACCTTTATTTGGCGCTCCGGTTCATTCAAAGCAAAGAAAGCATGAGTGAGGGTGAATCTGGCGTTGTTGAATAAAGCAGATTTAGGTAAATGATCAGGCTGGATGGAAGGTCTGGGGGCGGATTTTTCGTCCAGCAGGACCTGACATTGACCGGAATCCACAAAGTAAGGAAATCAGCCCGTAAACTGATTTTGCCGAATCAACATAACGCCGGGCCCGAGGTGCCTGTGGCGATGAACATGCCCTGGCACCCATTTTGCTAAAGGGGGATCAGCATCCGCGCGGGGATGGTGAGATCCCCGGCAGAGCATTGATAACGACATGCTACCTGAAATATAAGCAGTGTGACTGTTGTTAACCTTACGCTATGAATGCGACAGATCGCTTAAATGCTTTCCTTCCCATTGCTGGCTTCGAGCTCCCGAATCAGGCGCTTGTTGATCTTACCGACGCTGGTTTTGGGAATATCCGGGACTATCCTTATCTGTCGTGGGATCGCCCATTTAGTGATGTGGCCGCGGTCGACGAATCCTTGCAGATGTGCCGCTATGGCCTGCGGCTCCAGGTCTTCTCCTTCCTTGCAAACCACCAGAGCCAGGGGGCGTTCGCCCCACTGTTCATCAGGTATCCCGACGACGGCTACCGACCTGACTGCCGCGTGTGAGCTGATGAGGCTCTCCAGCTCCAGCGTGCTTATCCACTCACCGCCCGTCTTGATTACGTCTTTGATGCGATCCTTTATTTCCACTATCCCATGGGGATCGATAGAGGCAATGTCGCCGGTATGCAGCCAACTGCCATTCCATAGCTCAGCTCCTTTCTCGGGTTCCTTCAGGTAGCCCTGAGTCAGCCAAGGGGCTCGCACCACTATTTCACCCAGGGCTTCGCCGTCGTGCACTACCTCCCGACCTTCGCCATCGACGATACGCAGATCCACCAACGGAACAGGCAGGCCGGTCCGAATCCGCAGGGGTAACTGCTCATCCATGGGAAGGGCCAGCTCGGCATCGCTTAAGTGGGTCATACAGAGCAGGGGACAGGTTTCAGACATACCATAGCCAGCGTGAATGCGTATGCCCTTATGGTGGGCCTGTGTCGCCAGTCCAAGGGACAGTGAACTGCCACCCAGCAACATCTTCCATCCCGACAGATCGGTCCGTGTGGCTTCGTCGCACTCGAGGATCATTTGCAAGATGGTTGGCACACAGTGCGAGAAGGATACACCCTCATCGTGATAGAACCGCACCAGCTTGTTGGGTTCGTAACGACCGGGGTAGACCTGCTTCACACCCAGCATTGTTGCGACATAGGGAGCGCCCCAGGCGTGCACGTGAAACATAGGAGTGATCGGCATGTAGACATCGTTCGATCGTAGCAGCGACTGTCCCTCGTGGGCTGCCAGGAGGCCCAGCTCATTGAGCGTGTGCAGGACCAGCTGACGATGGCTGAAGTAGACCCCCTTGGGATTGCCCGTGGTTCCAGTGGTGTAGAACAAGGTCGCTACCGAGTTTTCATCGAAGTCGGGGAAGTCAAAGCGATCTCTCGCTGCGGCCAGAAGGGTCTCATATTCCCCCAGCACCGGCAGGCTGGTTGCCTTCGATTCTTCGTCGCTAAGCTGGATGTATCCCCGGACAGTGGTCAGTGTCTCTGCCAGTGACTCGACAACCGGCAAGAAGTCGTCGTGCACCAGTACCAGGTTGTCCTCGGCATGATTCATGGTGTAAGCGATTTGGTCCGCCGAGAAGCGGACGTTCACCGTGTGTAGCACGGCACCAATCATAGGCACCGCGAAGAAGCACTCGAGGGCGCGATGGCTGTCCCAATCTAGCAGGGCTACGGTGTCTCCAGGCATGACACCGGCCGCTGTCAGCATGTTTGCCAGGCGATGGATGCGCTGTTTGAGGGTGCGATAGTCGTAACGCAGCTTGTCGGCGTAGACGATTTCTCGCTCGGGATGAGAACGCCCACCCGACAGCAGCAAGCTCTTGATCAGCAGCGGATAGGCATGGGCTCCCTGCGCTGACTGTATGACTCTTGTTTTCACCATCCAGATTCCTCGTTGACTCATTATTTGCTCGGTATGATGGCAATTGTAGATGAAGGTTGGTATTTACTCCCTGGCGTTTGCTTCAGATGTCGAGGCGGCGCACCAGCTCCAGTCCCTGGGGATGAATGTGCGTACCCTACAACGCCATCTGGAAGAGGGGGGCGACCTTCAGCGAGCTTATCAATGAAATGCGGCGCGACCTGGCGCTCCCGCAACAGTATTGTGCCCAAGGTTGTTCAGATAAATTACTCAAATTTAGCCTACGGTTAAGCACGCCAGACAAAGAGGTGTGCCTGATACCGCTATATTTTTTGCAGTACCATCGTGGTTCCAGTGAAAGGTTTAAGTGTCGTGATGAGGTGGGGTGGGAGTCGCTGTGGGCAGAACGATAAGAAATCTTGCGGAGCCCTGAAAGCAAAAAACCCGCCATAGGCGGGTTCTTCTAAATAGTGGTGCCCGGACTCGGAATCGAACCAAGGACACGGGGATTTTCAATCCCCTGCTCTACCGACTGAGCTATCCGGGCAACGGGGCGCATTAAACCGTATTCACGTCTGTCAGTCAATCAAATTTCTGGAAACATTGTTCAACCGCTTAATATTGCGGCAATCTGCATGGTTATGCCTGAAGTTTGCACAAATCTATCCGGCAGAGACGACGAAAACAGATAATGCTCGCTTAGGTCAGCGCACCGCCCATTCGGCACTGGGCAAAGCGCAGGATATCTTCAGCCAGGCGGTGTGCCGTTTCGACATCAGCATGGCTACGATTAACCAGCATGCGGCTCAGGCAGCCTTCCAGCACCAGTTCCATCTGTTTGGCGACCATTGCCGGGTCGTCAACTTCCAGCGTCGTCAGCAGCTCATGGGTGAAGTCATGTGCCGCCTTTTTTTGCTGATCGGCTAACTGATGGATCGGATGCCCGGGATCGGGGTAAAACGTACAGGCGGCGATGAACAAACAGCCGGGATAGCGATTATTGCTCACGCATTCGGACAGCGCAGTGTAGCGCGCCAGTAATTTCTGCTCAGCGCTCAGCGTGTCATCCAGTAAAAGCTGACGCCGCCAGATATCCACCCGCTGGCTGAGGTAACGCAGCGCATCGTACAGAATGGCCTCTTTATCGGGCCAAAAGCGCTGCAGTTCATCCAGAGGATAATCGATGCGTTCGGCCACCATTTCCAGCGTGGTATTGGCTATCCCTTGCACCTCAAGTAATTTCAGGGCTTCTCCCAGGACATCTTCACGTTGCACGGTATTCTCCTCCGTATTTCCTGTTGCAAGTGTCGCTCACGGTTGGCGATCGCGCAAATGTGCGCTGAAGGTCGCGGCATCCATAAAGCCCGTAACCCGAGCTTCCGGGTGCTCTTTCCCCTCGGCATCAAAGAACAAGATAGTCGGCAAACCTAAAACCTGTAGATGTTTCAGGAGTGCGACATCCTGTGCATTGTTTGCTGTCACATCCGCCTGCAATAGCACTGTGTTGCCTAGCGCTTGCTGAACCTGCGGATTACTGAACGTGTATTTTTCAAATTCCTTACAGGCTACACACCAGTCGGCATACAGATCCAGCATGACTGGCCTGCCTTTAGCTTGCGCCAGTGCTTGATTTAACGCATCTATCGATGCCACCGGCGTGAAGTTAAGATGTGCCTGGGTTTGAGCATATGGCGCGCCGAACGCCCAGTCTTGCAATGGACGCACGCTTACCAGTGCTGCGGCTAACAGGACAATCTGCACGATACGCATCCAGGCGTGCTTTGCCTGTAGGCTGGTGATGAACGCCCAGCCAAAGAACGCGACGCCTAGCAGTGACCATAAGCGAACGCTCCACTCGTCGCCAACGATACGTTCGAGCAAGAAGACGGGAAGCGCCAGAATGACAAAGCCAAAAGCGGTTTTGACATGTTCCATCCATGGGCCACTTTTAGGCAGCAAGCGGTTGCCAAATACGGTAATCAGCATCAGGGGTAATCCCATCCCCAACGCATACAGATACAGTGTGCCACCTCCCAGCCACATGTTCCCGCTCTGAGCGATATACAGCAAAATCGCGCTTAGCGGGGCCGTTGTGCAAGGAGAACAGATGAGGCCAGCAATCGCCCCCATCGCAAAGACGCTGCCGGGAGATCCGCCTTGCTGGCGGTTACTCATTAGCGTGAGACGCGTTTGCAGTGATGAAGGCAATTGCAGCGTGAACAAGCCAAACATCGACAGAGCCAGCAGCGTAAAGATGACGGCAAGGCCAATCAGGACGTAGGGATGCTGAAGCGCAGCCTGGAACTGCAAACCTGCGGCTGCAACAACCAAACCCAGCGCGGTATAGGTGAGCGCCATCCCTTGAACGTAGATAAACGTCAGCAACAGTGCCCGTCCGGTTGATAAGCGCTGCTTGCCACCCAGTACGATACCGGAAATCAACGGATACATCGGCAGTACGCAAGGCGTAAACGCGATACCAATTCCGATCAGCAATGCCCACAACGCGGAGAAGGGGAGTTGGGCCGCGGGCTGCGGTTTCTCTTGCGGATCTGCAGTGGTTGGGGCTGGCGCAGAGGCGGCCGCGGAACCAGCAGACACTTCACTTAATGGCACCGTTTTTGTTTCTGGTGGATAGCAAAATCCAGCGTCGGCGCAGCCCTGGTATGTGATCGTTAATGTTGCGCCAGACTTAGCCTGATTGACCGTGATCGGGACAGTCAGCTGTTTACGGTAAATCTCACTTTTGCCGTAAAACTCATCTTCATGCCAGACGCCTGGCGGCAGTTTTACCTCAGCAATATTGGCCTGAGATGGCGTAATGCTTATCTGTTTGCGATACAGATAGTAGCCATCTTTAACCTGCCATGTGAGGTTCAGATCGTGTTGGTTTTGCTGAAAATCAAAAACAAACGCCCGATCGGCAGGAACAAACTGCGAGCGGCCAGGCGCGTCAAATAATCCGGCAAAGGTAGATGTGCTGCACAGCAGCAGGATCAGCGTAAGGATGCGTTGAGCCATGAGCGGTAATCAAAGTCTCCGTGAGTGACGGGTAAAACCAGAAGTTCAGGTGTTTGATATGGATGATGTGACTTCAGGCAATCGAGAAGGGCTTGCTGGTGTGTGACGGTGGTTTTTAAAATCATCTGGACTTCATATTCCTGTTCCAGTTTGCCTTCCCAATAGTAGAGGGAGGTCGCACCGGGTAGCAGGGTCACGCAAGCAGCCAGCTTTTCCGCCAGCACTTTGGCGGCGAGATCCTGGGCGGTTGCTTCATCCGGGGCGGTACAGAGCACCACAACGGTATCGGGGATGGAAATATCCTGACTCTTTACATCAAGCATAAACACCTCGAAAGAACAGAGTAACCAGCAAAAGAATGGTCACTATACAACGGACGAGGGAAGGATGTTAGTTAAAGCGGGGTGGGGAGGAGGAACTGCAGGGCGCCCAGGCACCCTGCAGGAAAAACTTACAGCATGAAACTGCCCAGCAAGAAGCCGAAGCAGACAGCCAGAACCACACCCAGAGTACCCGGGATGAAGAACGGATGGTTAAAGACGAATTTACCAATGCGAGTTGTACCGGTGTCATCCATCTGAACTGCCGCAACCAGAGTTGGGTAGGTTGGCAGAATGAATAGGCCAGAAACCGCGGCGAAAGACGCAACAGCAGTCAGTGGGGAAACGTTCAGAGCCAGAGCCATCGGCATCAGTGCTTTAGCGGTTGCAGCCTGAGAGTACAGCAGTGCAGAAGCAAAGAAGAAGATGACAGCCAGCAGCCACGGATGACCCTGAATTACGCTACCTGCAGTATCTTTGATCCAGTCAATGTTGTGAGATACGAAGGTATCACCCAGCCATGCAACACCCAGGATACAAATACAGGCGCTCATACCGGCTTTGAAAGTGCTGGAGTTCAGGATGGAGTCAGTTTCAACGCGGCAGATGATCGTGGTCAGCGTCGCGATGCTCAGCATGATGATCAGGATTGCGTTGGTGGTGTTCATCAGCGGCTTAGCGACCAGACCGAGGCTTGGGCTGTTGACGATCGCATATACGACGACACAAACCACGCCCAGCAGGAACAACCAAACAGAAGTTTTTGCGCCCGCTTTGATTTCAACTTGTCTTTCACCACGCAGTTCAACCAGGCCTTCTTCCAGACGCTTACGATAAATCGGATCGTCAGACAGTTTGGAGTTGAACAGCGCAGTTACCAGGAAGGACATGACCAGTACAGCCAGCAGGGTGGACGGAATGACCACGGACAGCAGGTGAATGTAGCTGATGCCATGACCTTCCATTACGGAAGACATGTAAACCACGGCTGCGGAGATTGGAGAAGCCGTAATCGCAATCTGTGCAGAAACCACTGCAGTAGAGAGCGGACGGCAAGGTTTGATCCCTTGTTCTTTCGCAACTTCAGCGATAACTGGCAGCGTTGCCAGAGAGATGTTGCCGGTACCTGCGAAGATAGTCAGGAAATAGGTCACGATAGGTGCAAGGATCGTGATGTATTTCGGGTTTTTACGCAGCAGTTTTTCAGTTTGATGAACCAGATAGTCCAGACCACCTGCAATCTGCATAGCTGAAATGGCAGCGATAACCGCCATGATGATGGAAATAACATCGAACGGGATATTACCGGGTTTTACGCCGATAGCGGCGAGAACCAGAACACCCAGCCCACCTGCAAATCCAATACCGATACCCCCAAGTCTGGCACCTAAAAAGATTGCCAGCAAAACGATGATAAGTTCTAAAACTATCATATTAGCCTTCCTTGTTGTTTAACAAGTTGATATTAAATTGTTGTTTTTAAGTAACTTCGAGTAAGAAAAAAGGCACGTCATCATGACGTGCCTTCTCCGGTACTACCCTACACGATTACTGTTCGCTTTCATCAGTATAACGTTTTGCTTTATAAGCAGGGTGCATCAGGTTCTGTGCAGAGAAGATATCGTCCAGTTCAGACTCGGTCAACAGACCGCGCTCCAGGACAACTTCACGTACGCTCTTACCAGTTTCGGCACAAATTTTACCGACGATGTCGCCGTTGTGGTGACCAATGAACGGGTTGAGGTAAGTAACGATGCCGATGGAGTTGAATACAAACGCTTCACAGACTTCTTTGTTAGCAGTGATACCACTAACGCATTTTTCCAGCAGGTTGTAGCAAGCATTGCTCAGAATGTGAATGGATTCAAACATTGCCTGACCAATGACCGGCTCCATTACGTTCAGCTGCAGCTGACCAGCTTCAGATGCCATGGTTACAGTGATGTCGTTACCGATGACTTTGAAGCACACCTGGTTTACGACTTCCGGAACAACCGGGTTCACTTTAGCTGGCATGATAGAAGAACCAGCCTGCAGTTCCGGCAGGTTGATCTCGTTCAGACCCGCACGCGGACCAGAGGAGAGCAAACGCAGGTCGTTACAGATTTTGGACATCTTCACAGCCAGACGTTTCAGTGCGCCGTGCACCATAACGTATGCGCCACAGTCAGAAGTTGCTTCAATCAGATCTTCTGCCGGAACACAGGCGAAGCCGGTGACTTCAGCCAGTTTCTGTACTGCCAGCGGAGAGTACTCTTTCGGTGTGTTCAGACCAGTACCGATTGCTGTCGCGCCGAGGTTAACTTCCAGCAGCAGCTCAGCGGTACGGCTAATGTTTTTCACTTCTTCTTTCAACAGTACGCTAAAAGCATGGAATTCCTGACCGAGGGTCATCGGTACAGCATCCTGCAGCTGGGTACGACCCATTTTCAGGATGTCCTGGAATTCAACAGCTTTTTTCTCGAAGCCTTCGCGCAGCTGGTTCAGTGCATCAACCAGTTTGATGATGGATGCGTATACAGCGATACGGAAGCCAGTTGGGTATGCGTCGTTGGTAGACTGACATTTGTTAACGTGGTCGTTCGGGTTCAGGTACTGATATTCACCTTTCTGGTGACCCATCAGTTCCAGACCGATATTGGCCAGAACTTCGTTGGTGTTCATGTTGACGGAGGTACCCGCACCACCCTGGTAAACGTCTACCGGGAACTGATCCATGCATTTTCCGTTATTCAGGACTTCATCACACGCCGCGATGATGGCATTTGCCACACTCTTAGGAATGGTTTGCAGCTCTTTGTTGGCCATAGCCGCTGCCTTTTTAACCATTACCATACCGCGAACAAATTCAGGAATATCGCTGATTTTGTTGTTGCTAATGTAGAAGTTTTCAATCGCTCTCAGAGTGTGGACACCGTAGTAGGCGTCCGCTGGAACTTCCCTGGTACCCAACAAGTCTTCTTCGATACGAATGTTGTTTAACATGTGAACCTTCTTTTTCAAGCTGCCAATGATTTGACTAAACACACAGGATATATGTGATTTCGATTGTTTCTCGACCGACGATTATCCCCTGCATCGGTCTGATACCCGAGATCATATGCTGGTTCAGGATTTCTACCGTAATCTGGATCACTTAAAGCGTGGAATTTACCCCTTATTTATTATTCTGTGAAATGGATCACCCCTTTGTGATTAACCCCAAATATTAGTGTACAAGCCACTTGAAATTTTGCTAACCACCACAATATCAAATCGATGCGATTAACATAATTTTTCGAACAGAAGTTGAACAAAACGGCTGTTATTAACAGGAGATCCCTTTGCGCTGGATACCATTACTTGCCATTTTTCTCTATGTTTACATAGAGATATCTATCTTTATTCAGGTTGCCCATGTGATGGGCGTCCTGATGACGCTGATTTTGGTTATTTTTACATCGGTTATCGGTATGTCTCTGGTTCGTAACCAGGGATTTAAGAACTTTTTACTGATGCAACAGAAAATGGCGGCAGGTGAAAGTCCGGCTGCAGAAATGATCAAAAGCGTATCGCTGATTATTGCCGGTCTGCTGTTGGTGCTGCCCGGATTTTTTACCGATTTCCTCGGTCTTCTTCTTTTATTACCCCCGGTGCAAAAACATCTGACGATGAAACTGCTGCCACATTTGCGTTTTTCGCGTATGCCTGGCGGTGGTTTTAGCGCCGGAACGGGTGGCGGTGAGACTTTTGATGGTGAATTTCAGCGCAAGGATGACAAGCGCGACAGCATCGAACATAAAGACGATCGTCGGGATTAAGCATCAGTATGTAGGCCGGATAAGCGTTAGCGCCATCCGGCAAAAGTGTTTATAGGCCGGATGACGGCGTCAACGTTGCCTTATCCGGCCTGCGGGGTAAAAACAGCCAAAGTCCTGCCAGCATAATCAACGCGTATAGACTCTTCCAGCCGACCATCGCCAGTAGCAGTAGGCACAGCAGACCGCCAATGACCGCCAGTACGCGATAATGCCCTTTCAGTAATCGACAACCTGCCAGCATGCACAGCAGATAAATCATAATAAAGATGCCGTTGGCGTAGACGATTAACGCATCGAGATTGATTTGCAGCATATAGATGCACAGAGTACTGATTACGCAACAGCCCAATACGGCGTTTAGCGCATTGCGCGGAAGGTGTCGGGGGGACAGACGAGCCAGATAACTCTCCGGCTTATACTGCGCTTGCGACCAGACCAGCCGGGCGAAGCTTTGTATATAAATGTTGAGGCTGGCAAAACAGGCCAGATAACCAATGATGCAGGCGACCCACAGAGCTTGTACGCCAAACAGTTGCACGACGATCTCTGGCAGCGACGCTGCGGCCGCCATTTGCTCGCCGTAGGCACCAAAATGGAGAACGACAACGGTGCATGCCCAATAAACAGACCCTGCCAGCAGCAGGCCGATCATCAGTGCGCGTGGGAAGTCTCGCTCCGGATTTTTGAATTCAGACGCCAGGTGAGCAAACGCTTCAAGGCCGACAAAGCACCAGAACATGACCGACAACGCGGCGAACAGGCCGGGAAGCTCAATATCGGTAATCGCAGGGAAGGGGATTTCGCCAGGTGTCAGATCGCCCGCCCACCAGATAGCAACAATCAGGGCAACAATCAGTCCTGCAATGACCGTTTGTAGATTCGCGCTGGAGCTTGCGCCGCGAGAGCCGATGTACCAAACCAATGCCAGCGTACCGAGCTCAGCCAGCAAAAGCTGCTCGTCATGCCAGCCAAACATCGCCTGACCGAATCCGGCGGCGATATGCAATGCCGCAGGCAAACCGACAGGAATGACCGACAAAAATAGCCATCCGGTGACGCGCTCCAGGCGTGAACCAAAGGCCATGCCGACAAAATGCGCCACACCGCCTGCGCTGGGAAAATGACGACCCAGTACGGCGAAGACAATCGCCACAGGAAAGACCAAAACAATCAGCACCGGCCATGCCCACAGGCTGTTGTTGCCCGCAACCAGTGCGGCCAGCGCGGGGACGGCAAAAACGCCTGTACCTAACAATGATGTCGACAACAGGCCAACGCCCTGAGCCAGTCCCAGCTCTTGTTTCAGTCCGCTCATAAGTTGTTATCCGGTTATGCCCATTGACCGGGCTACAGCGCAGATTTTTGATGGTATCACAATCAGATTTGCTTATGACGACGTGACTGAAATCGTTATGAAATGTGAGGTGCGTCGGCGTTTTGACGGGATTTTCTGCTGATAAAAAATTTTTTTCGCTTGCCCCCTTGAAGGCACAAAACCCCATCCCCATCTCTCTGGTCACTAGCCGGGAAACCGTTTACGGGCCGGCGTCACCCATAACTGATAAAGACTTTCTCAAAGGAGAGCTATCAATGAGTATTCGTCCGTTACATGATCGTGTGATCGTCAAACGTAAAGAAGTTGAATCCAAATCTGCTGGCGGCATCGTACTGACCGGTTCTGCAGCAGGTAAATCAACTCGTGGCGAAATCATCGCTGTCGGTAAGGGTCGCATCCTGGACAACGGTACCGTACAGCCGCTGGACGTGAAAGTCGGCGATATCGTTATTTTCAACGATGGCTACGGAGTTAAATCTGAGAAGATCGACAATGAAGAAGTGTTGATCATGTCTGAAAGCGACATCCTGGCGATTGTTGAAGCCTAATCCGCGAACGACACTGAACATACGAATTTAAGGGAAAGAGAAAATGGCAGCTAAAGACGTAAAATTCGGTAACGACGCTCGTGTGAAAATGCTGCGCGGCGTAAACGTACTGGCAGATGCAGTGAAAGTTACCCTCGGTCCAAAAGGCCGTAACGTAGTTCTGGATAAATCTTTCGGTGCACCGACCATCACTAAAGATGGTGTTTCCGTAGCACGTGAAATCGAACTGGAAGACAAGTTCGAAAACATGGGTGCGCAGATGGTGAAAGAAGTTGCCTCTAAAGCGAACGACGCTGCAGGTGACGGTACCACCACCGCAACCGTACTGGCTCAGTCCATCATCACTGAAGGTCTGAAAGCCGTTGCTGCGGGCATGAACCCGATGGATCTGAAACGTGGTATCGACAAAGCTGTCGCTGCTGCTGTTGAAGAACTGAAAGCTCTGTCCGTACCGTGCTCCGACTCTAAAGCTATTGCTCAGGTTGGTACCATTTCCGCTAACTCCGACGAAACCGTAGGTAAACTGATCGCTGAAGCGATGGACAAAGTCGGTAAAGAAGGCGTGATCACCGTTGAAGACGGTACCGGTCTGCAGGACGAACTGGACGTGGTTGAAGGTATGCAGTTCGACCGTGGCTACCTGTCTCCTTACTTCATCAACAAGCCGGAAACTGGCGCAGTAGAACTGGAAAGCCCGTTCATCCTGCTGGCTGACAAGAAAATCTCCAACATCCGCGAAATGCTGCCGGTTCTGGAAGCTGTAGCGAAAGCAGGCAAACCGCTGCTGATCATCGCTGAAGATGTTGAAGGCGAAGCGCTGGCAACTCTGGTTGTTAACACCATGCGCGGTATCGTGAAAGTCGCTGCAGTTAAAGCACCTGGCTTCGGCGATCGTCGTAAAGCAATGCTGCAAGATATCGCTACCCTGACCGGTGGTACCGTTATCTCTGAAGAGATCGGTATGGAGCTGGAAAAAGCAACTCTGGAAGATCTGGGTCAGGCGAAACGCGTTGTTATCAACAAAGACACCACCACCATCATCGATGGCGTGGGCGACGAAGCTGCAATCCAGGGTCGCGTGACTCAGATTCGTCAGCAGATCGAAGAAGCAACTTCCGACTATGACCGTGAAAAACTGCAGGAGCGCGTAGCGAAACTGGCAGGCGGCGTTGCGGTTATCAAAGTTGGTGCTGCGACTGAAGTTGAAATGAAAGAGAAGAAAGCCCGCGTTGAAGATGCCCTGCACGCTACCCGTGCTGCTGTAGAAGAAGGCGTGGTTGCTGGTGGTGGTGTTGCGCTGATTCGCGTAGCGTCTAAAATTGCCGGCCTGAAAGGTCAGAACGAAGACCAGAACGTAGGTATCAAAGTTGCGCTGCGCGCAATGGAATCCCCACTGCGTCAAATCGTACTGAACTGCGGCGAAGAGCCGTCTGTAGTGGCTAACACCGTGAAAGCGGGTGACGGTAACTACGGTTACAACGCTGCAACTGAAGAATACGGCAACATGATCGACATGGGTATCCTGGATCCAACCAAAGTAACTCGTTCTGCTCTGCAGTACGCGGCTTCTGTTGCGGGTCTGATGATCACCACCGAGTGCATGGTTACCGACCTGCCGAAAGGCGATGCGCCTGACTTAGGTGCTGCCGGTATGGGTGGCATGGGTGGAATGGGCGGCATGATGTAATTGCCTACACCCTGCATCCTTCAGGCTGCAGATGCGTTGGCTGCGTTTGCTAACCCCAGTCACTTACTTGAGTAAGCTCCTGGGGATTAACAAACTGGCCGCCTTCCTGCAACCAGAATGATTTGGGTGTTCATCTCCCAGAATTGAGAAACCCTCGGGCAGAAATGTCTGGGGGTTTTTCTTTTGGTCATCTTTTTAGTATATGATTCAGCTACGGACATAAGGTCCAACTAATTGAATATGGGGAATGACATGCACGTGAAATATTTAGCAGGGATCGTTGGTGCCGCGCTACTGATGGCGGGTTGTAGCTCCAGCAATGAACTGAGTTCAGCCGGGCAAAGCGTACGTTTTGTTGAAGACAAGCCTGGCGCAGAGTGCCAACTGATAGGCACCGCAACCGGTAAGCAAAGCAACTGGCTTTCAGGCCAGCACGGCGAAGAGGGCGGCTCAATGCGTGGCGCAGCAAACGATCTGCGTAACCAGGCTGCGGCAATGGGCGGTAACGTGATTTATGGCGTCAGCAGCCCATCGCAGGGAATGCTGTCCAGCTTTGTTCCTACCGCCAGTGAGATGATTGGACAGGTTTATAAGTGCCCTAATTGAGAACTGCTGCTGATGCCGGATGGCGACGCTAAAGCGTCTTATCCGGCCTACGGTACGAATGATCGTAGGCCTGATAAGCGCAGCGCCATCAGGCATTCTGAGTCTTATGCGCAGACTGAACGCGTAAATGATGCAATGCGCGCAGGCACTGATCCTGATTGAGCTTTTGCGTCTTATCACCCGTCAACGTTCTGACAAACACCTGGCACGGTACACCGGTAAGTTTTTTCAGCCGCGGGCTGAAGTCGAGAAGGCGGCGAGTAATGGCTTCGGCTTCTTTGCTACCGGAAAGGGCGCGAGTTTTCACGACCGAACCACAGAACTGGGCTTTTCCTTTATCATCTGTATAGCGGTAAATAATCGCCAGATAATGATTAAACAGGTTATGTTTCCATTCGGGTTGTGTATAAGAGTCGTATTCCAGATTGTCGTTTTGCTGACAATCAACATCGTACAGCGGCAGGAAATCCAGCAGCGATGTTATTCGTAGCGCGAGTTCTCTCATGCCAGCATTATTTATTGCGTGAATAATTGCATGCGCCAACACCTGAATCTGTAATTCATTAACCAGTAATTCGCATGTTTGTCCGTCATGTAACGTCAGAGAAAATGTTAAATTCTCGCCTTTGTCATCCACTAACATCAGCGAATTTATGCGACGGTTAATATCCGCATTTTTTAGTTCATCTTCCTGAATTGACGGAATATTCTCGTGCATTTTTTTGCTGGCTTTATCACATGCCTTTTCATATTGCATACGCTCGTCTTTGTTTAGCTGAGAAATAGCGTACAGCCGACTCTCCAGCGCGATAAGCAGGTCTCTAAGTCCAAGTGGAGAGAGAAAAAAGAGTGATTCCTTGTTTCTTGGTTCTTTTATTTTTAATGCCATGGCAACAAATTCATTCTTTTGGCGAATAATGCCAGTATTAATGCCCTTAATACTTATAGCCATAAAAGGTTCTCCCTAACCATATATTTGTTAATATTCTGCATTTGAAATTATTGATAAAATTTACGAATGAATTATTTAACTGCGCTAATTAAAATAGCACAGATTAAAAGCGAGGCTCCACTTGTGGGGATTTAAATAATAAGTAATCGTGGTGAGTGTCCGGAATCGGACACTCAGTAATGGCTATTGTTGACGTAACTGCAGATCCAGCGGTGTTTTACTTGGCTCACCACCAATTTCACGCGCCAGTTTGGGGACCATATAGCCGGAAACTAGCGTCAGAAGCTCACGCATAATGCGACGCGCTTCATCGTCGCTGACCATAAAGTGTGCGGCACCCTGCACTTTATCCAGCACGTGCAGGTAATAGGGCATCACACCGGCATCAAACAGTGCGTTGCTAAGGTTAGCCAGGGTTTGTGCGTTATCGTTCACGCCACGCAGCAATACGCTTTGGTTGAGTAACGTAACGCCCACGGCACGCAGACTGCTCATCGCCTGGCGAAACGTCTGATCAATTTCATTGGCATGGTTAATGTGATTGACCAGCAGAATCTGCAAGGAGGAGTGCGCAAAACGCTCGACCAGTCCTTCTGTAATGCGCGCCGGGATCACTATTGGTAAACGGCTGTGAATACGCAGACGCTTAATGTGCGGGATAGCTTCCAGTTGCGTGAGCAACCAGTCCAGTTCGTGGTCCTTGGCCATTAACGGATCGCCACCAGAGAAGATGATTTCATCCAGCTCAGGGTGCGCGTTAATGTAGTCGAGGGCGACCTGCCAGTTGCGCTTATTGCCCTGATTTTCGGCGTATGGGAAGTGCCGGCGGAAGCAATAGCGACAATTTACCGCGCAACCGCCTTTAACCAGCAGCAGTGCCCGATTGCGATATTTATGCAGCAGACCGGGAACCACGCTGTGCTGTTCTTCCAGTGGATCGGTTGAGTAGCCTGGCGCGGCCACAAACTCTTCCTGGGCAGTCAGTACCTGACGTAAAAGCGGATCGTCCGGGTTGCCTTTCTCCATGCGGGCAATAAACGCACGCGGCACGCGCAGGGCGAAAAGCCGTCTCGCGTCGCGTCCGGCCAACAGTTTTTCATCTGCATCTATGTTCAAAATATGCAGAAGTTCATCGGGATCGGTCACAACATCGGCAAGTTGCGATAACCAATCTTCTCTGGATGGGGTATTTAGGGTTACAATATGCGCCATTTTGTGGCTTAGCTACCAGTTAACAATTTTCAGAGGGCCTTATGGCAACGTACTATAGCAACGATTTTCGTGCTGGTCTTAAAATCATGTTGGACGGCGAACCTTATGCGGTTGAAGCCAGCGAATTCGTTAAACCAGGTAAAGGCCAGGCATTTGCGCGCGTTAAGCTGCGTCGCCTGCTGACCGGTACTCGCGTAGAGAAAACCTTCAAGTCTACTGACTCCGCTGAAGGCGCAGACGTAGCCGACATGAACCTGACCTTCCTGTATAGCGACGGTGAGTTCTGGCACTTTATGAATAACACCACTTTCGAACAGCTGGCTGCAGACGAGAAAGCGGTAGGCGATAACGCCAAATGGCTGCTGGACCAGGCTGAATGCATCGTGACCCTGTGGAACGGTCAGCCGATCTCCGTAACTCCGCCGAACTTCGTTGAGCTGGAAGTTGTTGAAACCGACCCAGGTCTGAAAGGCGATACCGCTGGTACTGGCGGCAAACCGGCTACCCTGTCTACCGGCGCAGTTGTTAAAGTTCCGCTGTTCGTACAGATCGGCGAAGTGATCAAAGTGGATACCCGCTCCGGCGAATACGTTTCTCGCGTAAAATAAGTTTTCCATTTGATCTTATGGCGCAGGTTGCTGCGCCATACTTTTTCCAGGGCAGGAATGATGAAACGTCTTCTCGGTCTTGTAATGCTACTCCTTTTCACCAGCACCCTCATGACGGGATGCAATACCGCGCGCGGCTTCGGTGAAGACATCAAACATCTTGGCAATTCAATTTCTCACGCCGCCAGCTAATCCTTTCATATAGTCTTAAAAACGGGTGTTTATCCATCACACTCCCGGATCTTGTCTATTATTAAGTAGCTATACACAAACAATATTGGCTAGAAAAGGAAGACGTTATGGTTAAGAAGACAATTGCTGCGATCTTTTCTGTGTTGGTACTTTCTTCCGTTCTAACCGCGTGTAATACCACACGAGGCGTAGGACAGGATATCTCTGAAGGCGGTAGCGCAATCTCTGGTGCAGCGACAAAAGCTCAGCAATAATGAAGAACGGTACGACGTAAGTGTCGTACCGTTAATCTCCCTTCCCTGGGAGTGAAAGGAACGGCGAGAAGCGGTTCCCCAGGTGCAGTTTCATACGGATATTCCGCTTATAGGTGTAGACCGTTTTGCCATGAATGCTGAGCGCGGCGGCAATGGCATTGTTACTCACACCATCCATCCACATTGATAATACTTTCTCCTCCTGCGGCGTAAGCAAAGGCGTGGCGTTTTTGGCTATTTCTAATGCGGGGCGAACCTGAAGCGCTTCCTGAATTGTGTTGGAGAGTGTGTTCAGCGTGGTGTGCTTGGTCAAGACCGAATGGGCTACGGATTGAGAGGGCACGATGGGGGCATGCTGTCTGTCTGCTGATTGCAGTAAAATCAGTGGGATGACGCCACAACTCATAAAAAAAGGTTTAATTGGCGGACTGGAGTGCGTCTCGCTAATAAAACTGTATAAATCCGCGATCACCAGATGCGGTTTCCATTGCAAAATATGCTCTTTTGCTAACAGGAGATTATTGATTCCTGATACCAGAAATGAGGAGCTGAACCTGCCAGAATGATTAAGCAAGGCCTCTATCCCTGTGCGGGTAAAGTGGCACCGGTCAATCACTAAAATTTTAAGCATAAACGTTTCGCATTCAGAAGAGGGGCAATCGACTTTCTGGTTTCAGAAAGCCCTTCATCATAGAGAACTCCGATGAGTGCAAATGCGGGAACTACGCCGCTAATTATGCTTAATTCTTGCTTTTAGCAGGCGGTGAATAAAAAGGTTGAAATTCATTTTCTTCCGGGCAAAAATGCCATTTCACACATCAGCTTTGCAGGACGACCTGCAAACGCTTCATTCACCGGGGACGGCCCCATAGTTCTGGAGCCTGATATGTCCTGGATCGTTTTATTAATTGCAGGTTTGCTCGAAGTCGTATGGGCGATTGGCCTGAAATACACCCACGGTTTTACGCGTCTTACGCCAAGCATTATCACTATTGCGGCGATGATCGTCAGCATCGCCATGCTCTCCTGGGCAATGCGCACGTTGCCTGTTGGAACAGCTTATGCGGTCTGGACCGGTATTGGCGCTGTTGGGGCGGCCATTACAGGGATTTTGCTGCTGGGTGAGTCTGCCAGCCCGGCACGTTTGCTGAGCCTTGGGCTGATCGTTGCTGGTATTATTGGTCTGAAGCTGAGCACTCACTAAGCGCCAGGCTGTTTCACCCAAATCAGTTTATTCACTTCAAACCCTTCCCGGGTCGCGATGGCTAACATTTGCTGTTTCATTTCATCTGAAATAGTAGGGGTCCGTGAAAGGATCCACAGGTAGTCGCGATCCGGACCACAAACCAGCGCGTGACGATATTCCCGGTCGAGTGCAATTACGTTATACCCGCCATAGAAGGGGCCGAAAAAAGAAACTTTAAGCGCGGCTCTGCTTGGGTCGCCGGTGAAATAGGCTTTCCCTTCCGTTTTCTGCCACATCTCCCTGTCAGGGTTATAGCCCTTGTTAATAACGTTGATCCCGCCGTCGTCGCGCAAGCTGTATGTTGCGGTCACTTTATCCAACCCGCGCTCGAAACGATGGTCGAAGCGTGCAATTTCATACCAGGTTCCCAGATAGCGTTTGGCATCAAAGTTATTTACCACGGTAACGCCTTTCGGCGGTGTCGGGGAGCTACACGCGACAACCAGGAATGCAGCCGTAACTGCAGCAACGACGGGCAAAATGCGCATGGGATTTTCCTTGCTGTATTTTTGTTAAGTGTAGATGACAACAGGAAAAAAAGAGAAAGAAAGGAGGCCCAATATCCTGGGCCTCATCGTTAGTTATTGCAGCTTTTCAAGAATGCGCCAGGCCGCCTCGACACGGACAGGGTTAGGATAGCTTTTGTTTGCCAGCATCACGATGCCAAGGTTTTTTTCTGGAATGAAGGCTACGTAGCTGCCAAATCCTCCAGTGGATCCCGTTTTATGCACCCATGAGGCTTTCACTGCCGGGGCGGGCGGGTTTACCTCAACGGTGTGAAGCGCTGCCAATGCCACTTTGCTGTCACTACCGTTGATGATCGAATCAGCTTTCAGCGGCCAGTTCAGCATCTCCCAGCCTAATCCCTGGTACATATCGCCAATACGCCAGTAGCGAGACTGCGCAAGCGCAATGCCCTGCTGGAGCGTTTTCTCCTGAACGCGGCTGGCGTCCATGTTGACCTGAATCCAACGGGCCATATCGGTAACGTTGGATTTCACGCCATAGGCTTCGGCGTCAAGTTGTCCAGGAGTAACGTGTACGGGCTTCCCTTCGCGATAGCCCCAGGCATAATCTTTTTGTTCGTTCTGCGGAACTGTAATCCAGGTATGCGCCAGTTTTAATGGTTGCAGGACGCGTCTGGTCATTGCCTCTTCGTAACTCATTCCTGAGGGTTTCACCGCCAGCGCGCCAAACAGACCAATGCTGGAGTTAGCGTAAAGACGCTTAGCGCCCGGAGTCCATTGCGGCTGCCAGTTTTGATAAAAACGCAGTAATGCGGCTTTATCTGTAACGTCATCGGGGATCTGCAGCGGTAGGCCGCCTGCCGTATAGGTGGCTAAGTGCAGCAGGCTGATACCCTGCCACTGTTTGCCTGTCAGTTCTGGCCAGTATTTCGTGACCGGATCGCTGAGCTTAATTTCGCCGCGGGCGATAGCATCGCCGCCCAACACGCCGTTAAACGTCTTACTGACCGACCCTAGCTCAAACAGCGTTTGCTGCGTGACTGGGTGGTTATTGGCGATATCGGCTTTACCCCAGGTGAAATAATAGGGTTTTCCCTGGTAGATAATGGCAACGGCCATACCCGGAATAGCCTGCTCCTGCATCAACGGGGTGATGGTGCGATTAACGATATCGGCAATCTGTTGTTCTGTTTTGGCGGCGGCAAACGTGGAGAATGAGGCTGTCAGCAGCAGAGCGCAGCATAACGATTTTTTCATCATGAAATCAGTTCCGTAATTAAAAGCAAAAGGGTGTCTGGGCCCGTCAGACGCAATCAGTGTGTTTGATTTGCACCGTGTTGACAAACGGTTAAATTTAGCAGCAGATATAAGTTTTTCTAACAGGCCGGATGATGACGCGTAGCTATATCCCTCTTAACTCGCTGCGGGCTTTTGAAGCCGCGGCCAGACATCTCAGTTTTACCCGCGCCGCGATTGAGCTTAACGTGACGCATTCTGCCATCAGTCAGCATGTAAAAGCGCTGGAGCAGCAGCTAAATTGTCAGCTTTTTGTGCGCGGTTCTCGTGGATTAATGTTGACGACTGAAGGGGAAAGTCTGTTACCTGTACTTAATGACTCTTTCGATCGTATGGCGGGGATGCTGGATCGTTTTGCCACCAAACAGACCCAGGAAAAACTTAAAATTGGCGTGGTGGGGACCTTTGCGGTTGGGTGTCTGTTTCCTCTACTGGGCGATTTTAAGCGCAGTTACCCGCATATTGATTTGCATATTTCTACCCATAATAACCGCGTGGATCCCGCTGCCGAAGGGCTGGATTATACCATTCGCTACGGAGGGGGAGCCTGGCACGATACCGACGCGCAATATTTATGTAGCGCGTTGATGTCTCCACTGTGTTCGCCAACATTGGCTTCGCAGATACAAACGCCTGCGGACATCCTGAAATTTCCGTTATTACGATCGTATCGGCGGGATGAATGGACGCTTTGGATGCAGGCCGCCGGAGAGGCGCCCCCGTCACCGACGCACAACGTGGTGGTGTTTGATTCGTCCGTCACCATGCTGGAAGCCGCGCAGGCGGGGATCGGTGTGGCAATTGCACCAGTCAGAATGTTCACGCATTTACTCAGTAGGGAACGAATCGTTCAACCGTTTTTAACGCAGATTGATTTGGGAAGTTACTGGATAACGCGTTTGCAATCGCGTCCGGAGACACCCGCGATGCGTGAATTTTCCCGTTGGTTGACAGGAATGCTGCACAAATAAAAAGGCCCGCCAATGGCGGGCCTGATAATTAACGCATGTACTTAGATGGTCAGAATACCAATAGCCGTTACAACGGTCAGGATTGCTGCCAGTCCGTAGAAGACCCATTTGCCAGCAGGCACGTGGATTTTCAGGTCATGCATCGCGTGGTGCATACGGTGTAAACCACACCACAGCGGCAGAACGATCATCAGGAACAGAAACGCACGTCCGATGAAGCTCTGAGCGAATGCCAGTACGCGTTCATAGCTGAAAGCATCAGGAACAAAGCCCAGCGGCAGCATAATGCCTACCAGCAGGATCATTACTGGCGCAATGATTGCGCTCCACATACCGCCTGCACCAAACAGGCCCCAGAATACGGGTTCGTCAGAGCGTTTTGGATTTGGATTAATCATTCCGGACTCCTTACCAGAACAGGGCAACAAACAGTATGACTACTGTCGCAACCACAGTAACTGCCCAGAGACCTTTGATGATCGGCTCTGGCCCCATTTTTTCGTCTTTAACGATGATGTTGGCTGCTTTTGGCGCCAGCTCAAACCAGGTTTTGGTATGCAGCAGCGCTGCTGCCAGGGCGATAATGTTAAGGATTACCACCACCGGGTTTTGCAAAAAGGCGACAAAGCCCATCCAGGACTCTGCACCATGCTTGAGTGCAAACAGGCCGATAATCAGTTCAATGCTGAACCAGACTGCCGGAACTGCCGTGCCTTCACGCAGCATGTAAAAACGATAAAATGGCAGCTTTTTCCACCAGGTGGACGTCATTGGCCGCACATAGGCTTTACGTTTAGTCGTCATCGTGCACTCCTTAGCGTGGTTTCAGGGTAGCGATAAGAAAGTCTTTTGAACTTTCAACTTTACCCTGCTGAATGGCCGCAGCCGGATCGACGTGTTTCGGGCAGACTTCGGAGCAGTAGCCCACGAAAGTACAGGTCCAGACGCCGTTCGGGCTGTTCAACTGAGCCATACGCTCCTTCTTACCGTGGTCGCGGCTATCTTCGTTGTAACGATGCGCCAGCGTAATCGCAGCCGGTCCAATGAACTCAGGGTTCAGGCCGAACTGCGGACACGCGGCATAGCACAGACCACAGTTGATGCAACCGGAGAACTGATGATACTTCGCCATCTGCGCCGGAGTCTGGGTGTTTGGACCCTGATCCGGTGTACGCGGGTTACCGATAATGTACGGTTTGATCGCTTCCAGGCTTTCGATAAAGTGCGTCATGTCGACGACCAGATCGCGCTCAATCGGGAAGTTGCCCAGCGCTTCAACCTTCATGCCGTTGGTGTAATCACGCAGGAAGGTTTTGCATGCCAGTTTCGGTACATTGTTGACCATCATGCCGCAGGAGCCGCAGATCGCCATACGGCAGGACCAGCGGTAGCTCAGGTCCGGTGCCAGGTTATCCTTGATGTAACCCAGCGCATCCAGCAGTGACGTGGTTTCATCATAAGGAACTTCGTAGAAAGCACTGTGCGGCGCGGTATCGGTTTCCGGGTTATAGCGCACCACCTCAACTTTCAGGTTTTTCATCTCAGCCATTCGCCTTCTCCTTCTTATCGGCTGCTTCCGCTTCGCCACCGTAAACACGTTTAGCCGGTGGCAGAGTGGTGATTTTCACGTCGCTATATTCCAGGCGAGTCGTGCCGTCAGCATCGCGGAAGGCGAGGGTGTGTTTGAGGAAGTTCACATCGTCACGCTCGGTGCAGCCTTCATCCAGACGCTGGTGCGCGCCGCGGGATTCTTTACGCGCCAGAGCAGAGTGCGCCATACATTCAGCAACGTTCAGACCGTGACCCAGTTCGATGGTATACAGCAGGTCGGTGTTGAAGACGCTGGAGGTATCAGTGATACGTACGCGCTTGAAGCGTTCCTGCAGTTCCGCCAGCTTATCAACGGTTTTCTGCATGAGTTCCGGCGTACGGTAGATACCGCAACCTTCTTCCATGGACAGGCCCATTTCGTCACGGATCTTAGACCAGTTTTCGTTACCTTCCTGGTTAACCAGATCTTTCAGACGTTTTTCAACGCCAGCAACCTGTGCATCAAGAGCGGCACTGTTTGCAGCGCCAGCCGTTGCAGCGCGTTCTGCTGCCTGCTCACCGGCCATACGACCGAAGACCACCAGTTCTGCCAGGGAGTTAGAGCCCAGACGGTTAGCGCCATGCAGACCAACAGAGGAACATTCGCCGACAGCGAACAGACCTTTAATGCGGGTTTCACAGTGCTGATCGGTTTCGATACCGCCCATGGTGTAGTGCGCGGTCGGACGTACCGGGATCGGTTCTTTAACCGGATCGACACCCACGTAAGCTTTCGCCAGTTCGCAGATGAACGGTAAACGTTCGAGCAGTTTTTTCTCGCCGAGGTGACGCAGGTCGAGGTGAACCACATCGCCACGCGGAGTGGAAATGGTGTTGCCTTTGCGCCATTCGTGCCAGAACGCCTGAGAAACTTTGTCGCGCGGACCGAGTTCCATGTATTTGTTTTTTGGCTCGCCCAGCGGGGTTTCCGGACCCATGCCGTAGTCTTGCAGATAACGGTAGCCGTTTTTGTTGACCAGAATACCGCCTTCACCACGGCAGCCTTCAGTCATCAGGATACCGGAGCCTGGCAGACCTGTTGGGTGATACTGAACGAATTCCATATCACGCAGCGGAACGCCGTGGCTCAGCGCCATGCCCATACCGTCGCCGGTTACGATGCCGCCGTTGGTGTTGTAACGGTAAACACGACCTGCGCCGCCCGTTGCCATAACAACAGCGTTAGCACGGATTTGCACCAGCGTGCCTTCCATCATGTTCATGGCAACCAGGCCGCGAGCATGACCGTCGTCAACCAGGATATCCAGAACGAAGTGTTCGTCAAAGCGCTGAATCTGCGGGAACTGCAAAGATGTTTGGAACAGCGTATGCAGCATGTGGAAGCCGGTCTTATCCGCGGCAAACCAGGTACGCTCGATTTTCATGCCGCCGAAGCGACGTACGTTGACGCTACCGTCTTCACGACGGCTCCATGGGCAGCCCCATTGTTCCAGTTGCGTCATTTCAGTTGGGCAGTGGTGGACAAAGTAATCCACGACATCCTGCTCACACAGCCAGTCTCCGCCTGCTACCGTATCGTGAAAATGGTAGTCAAAGCTGTCATGATCCTGCGCGACAGCAGCAGAGCCGCCTTCGGCAGCAACGGTATGGCTGCGCATTGGGTACACTTTTGAGATCAGTGCGATTTTAGCGTTGGGATTTGCTTGTGCGGCAGCAATTGCAGCACGTAATCCCGCGCCACCGGCGCCTATAATGGCAAGATCGGCTTGAAAGGTTTGCACGACATTCCTCCAGATTGTTGTTATTTCATCCCTGCCTGAAATCAGATGCTTCATCGGCTTCAAACAGGTTATGAACGCGTTTCCACTGCTCCTTTATAGGTACAATAGTATAGTCTTAGGGATGTGCGGGAAATTTGACGTGTTCGATTTTTTTAGCGTGTCATAGGGGGGAATTATCATTGAATTTGATTAATTTAATTACTAAACCACCCTAAGTCGCTTTTTTTATCCAATTGCCAGTGATGATTAGTGCTGCCTGAAATTTGTCTCGTTAGCGCGATACGAGTAGACTTCGTGCCCTTGTCATAAATCGGAGAAACAACCATGAGCGAAACGGCAACCTGGCAGCCGAGCGCGTCCATCCCCAATCTGTTGAAACGTGCAGCAATTATAGCGGAGATTCGCCGCTTTTTTGCCGATCGTGGCGTGCTTGAGGTTGAGACCCCTTGTATGAGTCAGGCAACGGTAACGGACATCCACCTGTTCCCGTTCGAAACGCGTTTCGTTGGCCCTGGACACTCCCAGGGAATGAATCTCTATTTAATGACCAGCCCTGAATACCATATGAAGCGCCTGCTGGTGGCAGGATGCGGCCCGGTGTATCAACTGTGCCGCAGCTTCCGTAATGAAGAGATGGGGCGCCATCATAACCCTGAATTCACCATGCTTGAGTGGTATCGTCCGCACTACGATATGTATCGCCTGATGAATGAAGTGGATGATTTGCTCCAGCAGGTGCTGGACTGCTCACCTGCGGAAAGCCTTTCTTACCAGCAGGCCTTCCAGCGCCATCTGGAGATTGACCCGCTGTCTGCGGATAAAACCCAACTGCGGGAAGTGGCGGCGAAATTGGATCTCAGCAATATCGCTGATACCGAAGAAGACCGGGATACCTTACTGCAACTGCTGTTTACGATGGGTGTTGAACCGCATATTGGTAAAGACAAGCCGACGTTTGTGTATCATTTCCCGGCCAGCCAGGCATCACTGGCGCAAATCAGTACCGAAGATCACCGCGTGGCTGAACGTTTCGAGGTTTATTACAAAGGTATTGAGCTGGCGAATGGTTTCCATGAATTGACCGACGCGCGCGAACAGCAGCAGCGGTTTGAACAGGATAACCGCAAACGTGCCGCACGAGGCTTACCACAGCAACCTATCGATACCAACCTGCTGGAAGCGCTGAAAGTCGGCATGCCGGATTGCTCAGGCGTGGCGCTGGGCGTTGACCGTCTGGTGATGCTGGCGCTGGGCGCAGAGAGCCTGGCCGAGGTAATCGCATTTACAGTCGATCGCGCATAACTTACTCTTCTGCAATACAAAGTGGTGGCTTAATCGCCACTTTGTAGCATATTTTTTCATTTCCCCTCTAATAGCCACAATTTACACCTGGATATTTGATATCGTTTAGGTATCAATTCTGTGTTGTTTTTTTTATCGCTGAACTCTGCAAAGAGAGCAGTGCCAACCGGTGAGCGGCGTTTGTTAAACGCTTGCCAGAGTAAGGGATGGTTTAATGACCCAAACAATAAAAAAGATGAGCCTGATAGGTCTCATTCTCATGATATTTACGTCAGTTTTCGGTTTTGCTAATAGCCCCTCCGCGTTCTATTTAATGGGGTATAGTGCAATACCGTGGTATATATTTTCTGCATTATTATTCTTTATTCCATTTGCTTTAATGATGGCGGAAATGGGTTCTGCCTATCGGAAAGAAGAGGGGGGAATCTATTCGTGGATGAATAATAGCGTTGGACCACGCTATGCGTTTATCGGCACGTTTATGTGGTTTTCTTCTTATGTGATATGGATGGTTAGTACTGCGGCGAAAGTCTGGGTACCTTTTTCAACCTTCTTGTTTGGCGCAGACATGACGCAGCACTGGCGTATTGCAGGGCTTGAGCCTACGCAGGTTGTCGGACTGCTCGCAGTCGGTTGGATGATCCTGGTGACCTGCGTGGCATCCCGGGGTATTAATAAGATTGCGCGTATTACGGCTGTAGGTGGAATTGCCGTAATGTGTCTTAATTTAGTTCTGTTGTTAGTGAGTGTCGCTATTTTGTTATTAACTGGTGGCCACTTTGCACAGGATATTAATTTCATCTCTTCGCCTAATCCCGGATATCAGTCTGGACTGGCAATGTTGTCATTTGTTGTGTTTGCCATTTTTGCTTACGGCGGAATTGAAGCTGTGGGGGGACTGGTTGATAAAACAGAAAAACCAGAAAAGAACTTTGCAAAAGGCATTGTCTTTGCCGCTATTGTCATTTCTGTTGGTTATTCACTGGCCATCTTTTTATGGGGCGTTAGCACTAACTGGCAGCAGGTATTAAGTAATAGCTCAGTTAACCTCGGGAATATTACCTATATCCTGATGAAAAGCCTCGGAATGACGTTGGGTAATGCGCTACATCTTTCCCCTGATGCCGCAATGGTGATGGGCGTATGGTTTGCACGTATTACCGGGCTTTCCATGTTCCTTGCCTATACCGGCGCTTTTTTCACCCTCAGCTACTCACCGCTGAAAGCGATTATTCAGGGCACGCCGAAGGCGTTGTGGCCCGCGCCGATGACCAAACTTAATGCCGTAGGGATGCCGACGACGGCAATGTGGTTACAGTGCCTGCTGGTGAGCCTGTTTATCCTGTTGGTTTCATTTGGTGGCGATACGGCTTCGGCGTTCTATAACAAACTGACGCTAATGGCGAATGTCTCGATGACGCTGCCGTATCTGTTCCTGGCGCTGGCGTTCCCGTTCTTTAAATCCCGTCCGGGTCTGGAAAGGCCGTTTGTTGTCTTTAAAACCCGAGCGGCGACGCTGCTGGCAACGGGAGTGGTCGTGCTGGTGGTGACGTTTGCTAACGTGTTCACCATCATCCAGCCGGTAATTGAAGCCGGAGACTGGAACAGCGCACTGTGGATGACCGGCGGTCCGATCTTCTTCTCACTGCTGGCGATGGCGATTTATCAGAACTACAGCCGTCGCACGACCAACGAGCCTGAGTGGGCGGTGGAATAAAGGCCATCTGGCGTTTATTGCCTGTTGCCGATCCGGACGCATATTAAGCCCGAAAATGTCTGTGGTCGGCGATGAAATGCCCGATGGCGCAAGCTTATCGGGCCTACAGGTTAATTGCAGACCCGTAGGCCGGATTAGACCCAACGGGTCGCCATCCGGCATTTCTTGCCTGCATTGTGCGTTACAAACTCCCTGCCGGGCGACTGCCTCTTCCTGCAGAACTTAATGTTCTCCCTGTTTGCTTACCGCCGAGGCTCTCCAGACGCATCTGGAACGGAGGGAACGGCATATCAATACCGTGCTCGCGGAAGCCTGCCAGAATCAGTTGATGGATTTCATGGCGCAGCGGCATGCGATGTCCCATCTCTGCGGCATAAATACGCAGTTCGAAGATTTGAATCCCCTGCTGCAGGTCAACCAGGAAGACTTCAGGTGCCGGATTATCGATAACCAGCGAACAGCGCTGCGCGGCAGTCAGCAGGATCTGCGTAACCTCCTCGCTATTCGCCTCAGACGGTGCCGGGATGGTTAACACCACACGGGTAACGGAATCGGATAACGACCAGTTGATAAACTGTTCAGTGATAAAGGCTTTGTTGGGCACGATGATCTCTTTGCGGTCCCAGTCGCTGATAGTGGTGGCGCGGGTATTAATTTTCGTCACGCTACCGGTAAGATCGCGAATCGTCACCGTGTCGCCAATGCGGATTGGTTTTTCAAACAGGATAATCAGGCCGGAAATAAAGTTGGCGAAGATCTCCTGCAAACCAAAGCCCAGACCGACACCGAGAGCCGCCACCAGCCATTGCAGTTTGGACCATTCAATACCGATCATCGAGAAACCAACCAGACCGCCAATCAGCATCAGCAAATACTTGGTAATGGTGGTGATGGCATAACCGGTGCCGGGGGTTAAATCCAGATGTTGCAGTAGTGCCAGCTCCAGCAGTGCGGGTAGGTTGCGCACTAACTGGGTGGTGATGATGAATACCAGAATCGCGATAAGCACCGCGCCCAGCGTTATCGGTTCTAAGCTTTCCACGCCCTGAACCGTGGAGGTGACATCCCACAACGAGATGTTTTCCAGGAAGCCGAAAGCGGAATGAATTTCTGACCACAGTACAATGACCGAGAGCAGGGCGATAAGCATCAGGATAGAACGTACCAGGCGCAGCGATTGCGCGCTGATAGCATCCAGATCCACTTCGCTTTCATCAACGTCAATCGCGCCTTCAAGGCTGGTGGAATGCGGTGGTTCTTCTTCGCCCCGCGCGCGCTGCGCCAGCATTTCAGCGCGTCGATGCTTGGCGCGGTCAAACGCCAGGCGGCGACGCTGAATCAGCATCCAACGGCGGATAACGTGATACACCACCAGTAATAAGAACCAAATCGCTACAGACGTTTCCAGACGTGCCAGCAGGGCTTGTGACGTGGCGAGGTAGCCTACTGCCGCGGCGAGAATGGCAATCAGCGGCGCACCCATCAGCATATTCCACAGCATGCTGTTGACCATGTTATCGCTGTTGCCCTCTTTATCGAGGTACAGCGGTATCCCGGCGCGTTTCAGGCTCAGGGTTACGACCGCCAGCGCACCGCAAATCAGAATAAAGCACAGACGTCCCAGTGAGGCGGAGAATTCCCGGTCATTGAGGTTATCAAACATAATCACCGCCATGATCAGCGGGACAATCAGCCCAATGCTCATCAGGTAATAGTGCATAGCTTTCGCGACGCGGTTCCGCGGCCAGCCAAAGTGGGCAATGAACAGACCGTTGGGGCGTGCAAAGGTGGCGCAGATCATTACCGCCCACAGCATGGGCACCGTGGCGGTAACGCCATCGCCGATCGCGACAGCCAACGGATAAGGCCAGGCTTCCTGCAATCCGTAACCGAGCGTTGCCCACAACACTGGCAATGGTGAAGCGACGAGTATTGACCAGAATACCGTGCGTATTGTCAGCCAGAAGTGGTCCTGGGTGACTTTCCCGACCCGCGCGGACGAGCGTTCAAGGAAACGGGTGAAGTGCTTGCGCGAAGAGAGGCTAAAGCCAACTAACACCAACGCCGCGAACAGCGGTAGCAGCGTTTCTTTGCTGGTCAGCATCATGATGCTGGCTTTGCCCAACTGATTAAACGTATCTAATGAGATCAGACGCCGCAGATCCTGAACGATGTCGACAGGCCAGGAGAGCGAGATAGGGCTAACGTCTGACGTCCAGAACAGGTAGCGGTGTGTCGCTTCATTGACCTCTTTTAGCGCATCTTCCAGTTGGCTGTTGGAAACTTTGAGCTTGGTCAGCTCAAGGATCAGCGTATCGCCGCCCTGTAACAATGAGTTCAGCAACTCACGCTGGGTGCGTAGCTGGGCGTTGAGGATGCTGCTCTGTTCAGCGGTCAGCGGTTGTCCATCGGCCTGATGAATTTGACGCAGCTGCGGCTGTTTGTTGAGGAGATCCTCATAGCGCATGCGGTGTACGCGAAGCTGCGCCATTTCGGTATCCAACTGCTGAGGTTTAGGCATTTCCGGCAGACGGGATACCTGCGCTCGCAGCGCTTCTCCCAGCATATTTGAAACCCCAAGCCACTGAGACTGCTCTCGCAGCGTATTCAATGCCTGACGCACCTGCAGCGTTTGGCTGGCGGCCTGACGCTGCTGCGAAGCGACCAGATCCATACGCTGTGCTTGCTGGTTTAAGGCCTGAGACAGCTCGCGGTTTACCTTGAACTGGTCGACAATACCCTCCGGCAGTCCCGCGCTGTTTTCCGCCAGCAGTTCGGTGCTTTCCAGCGCTCGCTCAGCTTCACGCTGACGTTGACTGTTAAGCTGGTTGCGCAAAGCCTGCAGGTAAGCGTCGAGTTGTTGACTCTGTTTTTCCGCCAGTTCGGAGCGCATACGCGCCAGTTCCTGACGGTTATTGGCGGAAAGCTGCGCCAGCTCCAGTTCATCGACCTGGGCTTTAAGTTTGGCGGATTCAGCCTGCATCGCCTGATTCTGTGCGGAATTACCGTTGGCGGTACCAATGCGTCGCTCAAGCTCATTGAGCTGGCGGCGGGCATCGGTTTGCTGTTGAGGAAGCTGGCTTAACGAGTCGGCGATTTCCCGGGCGCGATCCTGCTCCTGTTGGGCCTGACGACTCTTTTCCAGCAGTTGGCTGCTAACCTGGAGGATCTCCTGGTTTAACGCATCGGTAGTGAGTCCGGTTGGCACATTGCGCGGTTCATCACGCAGGTTACTAAGCTGCGCGCGTAACGTTGCGGACAGCTTGGGGAAGTTATCAATAACCTGCTGATATTGCTGGGCACGCTCGAGAGAGCCTTTACGCTCCTCAAGGGCATTCAGCGCGGACTGGAGCGCCTCAACGGTTTCTGGCTGAGCGGGTTTTGCCGCTTTTGCCTGCTCCAGTTCCTGGGTGAGTTGTTTGGCATCGGGGGCCGTCGCAGCGTACGCCCCCAGGCTGAGGCACCAGGCCATCAGAAAAGTGATAATCAGGCGCACAGCAGCGATTCCTATGTTTAACTTTCGTCTTTTTTGTCGTCAACCAGCGGGCTGGCATCGTGTTCTGCTTCGATCTCTTCTTTCGCCAGCGGGGCCGGTTCTGCCTCTGGCATCACGAAAGTCTCGGTCGAGATGGCCATTGGCTGGCCGATTTTAGTCACGGAAAGATCCTGCAACTGCTCAACCAGGTTAACTTTGCCAGGTGCGAACAGGTTGATGACGGTGGAACCGAGCTTAAAGCGGCCCATTTCCTGACCTTTCAGCAGCGCCACCGACCCTTCGCTTTCGCCTTCCGGCCAGGTCCAGCGCTTGATGACGCCTTCACGCGGTGGAGTAATGGTGCCAGCCCATGCGGTTTCAATACTGCCGACGATGGTCGCGCCGACCAGAATCTGCACCATCGGGCCAAATTCGGTATCAAACAGACAGATTACACGTTCGTTGCGGGCAAACAGGTTCGGTACGTTTTGCGCAGTCAGGATGTTTACAGAGAAGAGATCGCCCGGCACATACATCATTTCACGCAGGATACCGTTACACGGCATGTGTACACGGTGGTAATCGCGTGGAGACAAGTAAGTGGTCACAAACGTACCGTTGCGGAATTTGTCCGCCATCTGATAGTTGCCAGCCAGCAGCGCTTCAAGGGTATAGCTGTGCCCTTTAGCCTGCAGCAGTTTGTCTTCCTCGATGTTGCCTAACTGGTTAATCACACCGTCAGCGGGCATGACCAGTACGTTTGGATCGGTATTAATCGGGCGAGCATCATCGCGCAGCGGGCGAACAAAGAAGTCGTTGAAGGTGCGATAGCTGGCGGTGTCCGGCTTTTGCGCCTCTTTCATATCGACCTTGTAATATTTCACGAACAGATCGATAACCAGTTTGGTCAGCCATCCCGCTCGTTTGCTCGCACCCCAACCCGCCAGGCGAGTGAGCCATAGTTTCGGCAGAATGTATTGTAGCGAAAGCTTAAATGAGTTTAACAAGGTAGCCTCCAGGCCATAATTTGTTCCCGATCCGGCATACGGGCCGGATCCTGAAAAAAGGGGGACGATTCTAGCGATGCTTAGCTTAGTTGTCAGTTGTCTGTATCAGAAAAGTTTTTACGCGTTTTTACCTGCGCCATGCTTTCCAGGATGCGGTGATAATTTTCAAACCGGGTTTCGGCTATGGCCCCTTTTTCTACAGCCTCACGGATAGCGCAGCCTGGATCGGTATCATGCTTGCAGTCGCGGTATTTGCAATGGCCCAGGTAGTCATGAAATTCGACAAAGCCATGCGTGATTTGTTCCGGCTCCAGATGCCACAGTCCAAACTCACGTACGCCAGGGGAGTCGATAACGTCGCCGCCGTGCGGGAAGTGATACAGGCGAGAGGCCGTGGTGGTGTGCTGTCCAAGGCCGGAGTTGTCAGAGACATCATTGGTCAGGATCTCTTCCTGCAGGCCGAGGAGATTATTGAGCAGGCTGGATTTACCTACGCCCGATTGACCGGCAAAAATGCTGATGCGATCGGTTAATGCTTCTTCAAGCGGTTTCAGGCCGTCTTTTGTGCGGCTTGATACCATCAACACCCGATAGCCAATGTTGCGATAGATATCCATCTGTTCGTTAACGAAGGCCATGCCTTCATCATCCAGCAGATCGATCTTATTCAGCACGATAATCGGTTCAACGTGTAGCGTTTCGCAGGCTACCAGATACCGGTCGATAATATTGAGTGACAGCTCGGGTAAGATGGCTGAGACAATAACGATCTGGTCGATGTTGGCGGCAATAGGCTTTACCCCGTCGTAAAAGTCGGGGCGTGTCAGTACTGAAGTACGATCGTGTACCGCTTCAACGATACCTTTGACATTCACGCCTTCAGCTGCCGCTTTACCCGGGCGCCAGACTACGCGATCGCCAGTAACCAGCGAGCGAATTGTACGGCGGATGTTGCAACGGTGAATTTCACCGTCAGCAGACTCTACGTCGGCATGCATGCCAAAACGGCTGATAACGATGCCTTCAGCGGTTTCGCCAAACAGGTTGTCGTCGTAGTCGGGCTTCTCCGTGGACGTTTTAAGACGACGCTGGTGATTGGCGTTCACACGGCGCTGTTGGCCTTTGGAGAGTTTATTCTTACTCAATCGGACTGGCTCCTGGTCGCCCATGATGGGCAAAACATTTATGATACACACAATTTTAGATCAATGTAGTCACACTGAATGTGACGCTGAAGGGTGGAAAATAGCATGAGTGCCAATGAAAACAACCTGATTTGGATCGATCTGGAGATGACAGGTCTGGATCCCGAGCGCGATCGCATTATTGAGATCGCCACGCTGGTGACGGATGCCAACCTGAATATTCTGGCTGAAGGACCGACAATTGCAGTGCACCAGTCCGACGAACAGCTGGCATTAATGGATGACTGGAACGTACGTACGCATACCGGTAGCGGGCTGGTGGAGCGCGTGAAGGCGAGCACCATGGGCGATCGTGAAGCTGAACTGGCCACGCTGGCTTTTTTGAAAGAGTGGGTTCCGGAAGGGAAATCACCTATCTGCGGCAACAGCATCGGGCAGGATCGTCGTTTCCTGTTTAAATATATGCCGGAGCTGGAGGCGTATTTCCATTATCGCTATCTGGACGTCAGTACGCTCAAAGAACTGGCGCGTCGTTGGAAGCCGGAAATCCTTGCGGGCTTCACCAAGCAGGGAACACATCAGGCGATGGACGACATTCGTGAATCTGTTGCTGAGCTTGCTTACTATCGCGAACATTTTATTAATCTTTGATTTTGTTCTCCGGTGGCTTGCGCCACCGGTTTTTTGACGCTAAATTGTTCAGCTTGATTGCAAATTAATCACTTGAACGAATTTTCAAAAAAAACGCTTTCAGGGGGGTTGCAGCTAAACGGATTTCTCGTATAATGCGCCTCCCGTAACGACGCAGAAATGCGAATTACGACAGCAACAAAAGCAGTACAGATTTGCGGGAATAGCTCAGTTGGTAGAGCACGACCTTGCCAAGGTCGGGGTCGCGAGTTCGAGTCTCGTTTCCCGCTCCAAAATTTGAAAATGCTTGTAAAGCACAGACCACCAATCGCAGGATTTCGAATTGCGACAAGGCGACAACTGAATGAGTCCTTAGGAGCTTACTAAAGTAAGTGACTCAGGCGAATGAAGGCAGCCAACGCAGTAACGGTTCGAAAGACGAAGATTATGCGGGAATAGCTCAGTTGGTAGAGCACGACCTTGCCAAGGTCGGGGTCGCGAGTTCGAGTCTCGTTTCCCGCTCCAAAATTTGAAAGTGCTTGTTAAGCACAGACCACCAAATCGCAGGATTTCGAATTGCGACAAGGCGGCAACTGAATGAGTCCTTAGGAGCTTACTGAAGTAAGTGACTCAGGCGAATGAAGGCAGCCAACGCAGTAGTGGTTCGAAAGACGAAGATTAAGCGGGAATAGCTCAGTTGGTAGAGCACGACCTTGCCAAGGTCGGGGTCGCGAGTTCGAGTCTCGTTTCCCGCTCCAAATTCTTACCCCAATAAAAATATCCACAACGAATAATCGCGTTGGGGACGTTTTGTTTCGTCATTGACATACTCTTGTAAACAGACTTATCCACAGGTTCGGGTATTATTCCTGGAATGCAAAAAACTTCGCCGGGTGAATAGTATCATTTTAACTATCTGAAATTATTAATTTAATTATCATTTCAAATTGTTAATACGATCACTTGACGATTTTTTCCCTCTTGAATATCAATGTGTTTTTATTTTTATACACAAGCTGTGGATGACTTAAGCGTCGCGCGGCAGACCCTTCTCAATGACCCTGACCAAACGTTGTTTCTGCGGTAGCTGCACCTCAACTACGCAGGCATTTCTCTTCTCGATTTGCTGAGCAACCGCCCACTCTATGTGTTCGTCGAGAAGTGGGTGCTCACCTCTGCGACTTTCCAGTGCGTGAAGAACGGCTTCATTCCAGGGAGCATTACCCAACGCAACGGCGATATTTCGCAGCCAGCGCAGGTGGCCAATACGACGAATGGCAGACCCTTCCGTGACTTTTAAAAACCACGCTTCGCTCCAGCTAAACAGCTCTATTAACTCCGGAGCATGAAGCTGCTTGCGCGGGTTGAAGTCATCCTCTGCCGTCAACTGTGAATAGCGGTTCCACGGGCAAATAAGCTGGCAATCATCGCAGCCATAAATTCGATTCCCCATCAAGGGACGAAATTCTTCCGGGATCGCGCCTTCCAGTTCGATAGTGAGATAAGAGATACAGCGGCGCGCATCCACCGTATAGGGTTCAACAATGGCCCCGGTGGGACAGATGGTCATGCAGGCGACGCATTTCCCGCATCCTTCTTCTACTGGTTGGTCGATCGGCAAGGGTAAATCGATCAGTAATTCCCCGAGGAAGAAAAATGAACCTGCTTCGCGATTGAGGATAAGTGAGTGCTTACCTGTCCAGCCAAGCCCAGCTTTTTCCGCTAACGGACGCTCAAGAATGGGCGCAGAATCGACAAAAGGTCTAAAATTCAGCGAAACGCAGTGCTGTTGAATCATCTCTCCCAGCTTTTTTAAGCGGTTACGTAGCAGCTTATGATAGTCGCGCCCCAGCGCGTAACGGCTGACGTAACCCAGAGAAGGATTCTTCAATGTGCTGGCGAAGGCCGCATTGGCTGGAAGATAGTTCATACGTACGCTGATGACACGTAGCGTACCGGGCAATAATTCGTGAGGTCGGGCGCGCATCATGCCGTGACGGGCCATCCAGTCCATCTCGCCGTGGTATTGTTTATCCAGCCAGGCCTGCAGTTTGGGTTCCGCTTCGCTGAGGTCGGTATCGGCAATCCCGACCTGCTGAAAGCCAAGCTCCAGCCCCCACTGCTTAATATTTTGCGCTAACTGATTGAGATCGAGGGGCTCTGACATGACGGACCATACAATGAAGAAAAACCCCGCAAGTATACCACACTCCATCTGGCACGCCGATGACATCAGGCGGATGGAGCGAGAGGCGGCAGACAGTTCAGGGCTGACGCTTTACGAACTCATGCAACGGGCGGGAGAGGCGGCGTTTCAGGTCACTCGTGAGGCTTATCCGAACGCCCGGCACTGGCTGGTGCTATGTGGTCATGGCAACAACGGCGGCGATGGTTACGTAGTGGCAAGACTTGCCAAAGCGCTGGGTCTTGAAGTTACGTTGCTGGCGCAGGAAAGTGACAAACCGCTCCCCGAGGAGGCGAAGCAGGCACGTGATGCCTGGCTTAACGCTGGTGGCGTCATTCACGCGGCGGATATCAATTGGCCAAATAACGTGGACGTCATTATTGATGCGCTGTCAGGCACTGGCTTAAAACATGCGCCGCGTGAGTCTCTCTCGGTATTGATTGAACGTGCCAATTCTCACCCAGCCCCCACCGTGGCGATAGATATTCCCTCTGGCCTGCTGGCGCAGACGGGAGCGACGCCGGGCGCGGTCATCAACGCAGCGCATACCATTACCTTTATTGCACTCAAGCCGGGCCTGCTCACCGGTAAAGCGCGCGATGTCACCGGGCGTCTGCATGTTAACGCACTTGGGCTGGGCGACTGGCTGGCGGGGCAGAATGCGCCAATACAACGTTTTGATGCTCAACAGCTTGCGCACTGGCTAACGCCGCGTCGACCCACCTCGCACAAAGGCTCCCACGGGCGGCTGGTGATTATCGGCGGTGACCACGGTACGGCTGGCGCAATACGCATGGCCGGGGAAGCCGCGCTGCGAGCAGGTGCCGGGCTGGTCAAAGTGCTGACGCGCAGTGAAAACATTGCGCCTATTTTGACAGCCAGACCGGAACTGATGGTCGATGCGCTGACGCCGCAGACGCTGGAAGAGAGCCTGGCGTGGGCGGATGTAGTGGTGATAGGCCCCGGGCTTGGTCAGCAGGAGTGGGGCAAAAAAGCGCTGCAAAAAGTGGAGAATTTTCGCAAACCGATGCTCTGGGATGCGGATGCGCTGAACCTGCTGGCAATCAACCCCGATAAACGTCACAATCGCGTGATCACGCCGCATCCAGGTGAAGCCGCGCGACTGCTGGGTTGTTCCATTGCAGAAATTGAAGACGATCGCTTACTTTGTGCACAACGTCTGGTAAAACGGTACGGAGGCGTGGTGGTGCTGAAAGGCGCGGGTACGGTTGTTGCTGCTGAACAGGCGGAGTTGGGTATTATTGATACCGGCAATGCCGGGATGGCCAGCGGCGGAATGGGGGATGTGCTTTCCGGTATTATTGGCGCATTGCTCGGACAGAAGCTTACCCCGTATGATGCAGCATGTGCGGGATGTGTTGCGCACGGAGCGACGGCGGATGTGCTAGCGGCGCGTTTTGGTACGCGTGGCATGCTGGCGACGGATCTCTTTACCACGCTACAGCGTATTGTTAACCCTGATGTGATTGACGTTTATCATGATGAATCGAGTAATTCCACTACCTGATGAGCAGGCGACTTTAGACCTGGGACTGCGGGTAGCCAAAGCCTGTGACGGCGCGACGGTTATATATTTGTACGGCGACCTGGGGGCGGGTAAAACCACCTTCAGCCGGGGATTTCTGCAGGCGTTAGGTCATAAAGGTAATGTAAAAAGCCCCACCTACACGCTGGTTGAACCCTATTCACTCGATAACTTGATGGTATATCACTTCGATTTATACCGACTTGCGGACCCAGAGGAGCTGGAATTTATGGGGATCCGCGATTATTTTGCCAATGATGCCATCTGCCTGGTGGAATGGCCGCAACAAGGTAAAGGTGTACTGCCAGACCCGGACGTCGAAATACACATTGAATACCAGGCGCAAGGTCGAGAGGCGCGTGTAAGCGCAGTCTCCTCATCAGGTGATTTATTGCTGGCGCGTTTAGCCGATTAACCTTAAGGGTGGCGGGATGATTTATCGCATCAGAAACTGGCTGATGGCAACCCTGGTCCTGCTGTGCGCGCAGGCAGGGGCCGCCAGCCTCTCCGATCTTCAGGTGTCCAATGGCGATCAACAGGCGCGGATTACGCTGAGCTTTATTGGCGATCCTGAATATGCCGTTTCGCAGGACGGGAAACGAACCGTCACGCTGGATATTAAACAAACCGGTGTGATTCAGGGATTACCGCTGCTGTTTAGCGGCAATAATCTGGTGAAATCTATCCGTTCCGGCACGCCAAAAGATGCGCAGTCTCTGCGCCTGGTGGTGGATTTAACCGAGAACGGTAAAGCCGAAGCAGTAAAACGCCAGAACGGCGGCAATTATACCGTCGTGTTTACCATCAACGCTGATACGCCACCGCCGCCGCCTCCCGTGGTTGCAAAGCGTGTTGAAGCGCCGATTGTTGCCCCACGTCCTGTCGAGCCAGCGCGAAATCCGTTTAAAGCAGAAAACGATCGCACTACGGCTGTGACTAACAGCAATACCTCCACGCGCCCTGCGGCGCGCGCCAGTTCCAGCAACGGCGATAAAGTGGTGATTGCCATTGATGCCGGACACGGTGGACAGGATCCTGGCGCTATTGGTCCTGGCGGCACGCGTGAGAAAAACGTCACGATTGCTGTTGCGCGCAAGCTGCGCAGTTTGCTCAATGATGATCCGATGTTTAAAGGCGTACTCACCCGTGATGGTGATTACTTTATCTCGGTGATGGGGCGTTCAGACGTCGCGCGTAAACAAAACGCCAATTTCCTGGTTTCTATTCACGCGGATGCCGCGCCAAATCGTGATGCCACAGGTGCTTCCGTTTGGGTGCTGTCAAACCGTCGGGCGAACAGTGAGATGGCCGGCTGGCTGGAACAGCACGAGAAGCAATCGGAGCTGTTGGGCGGCGCGGGCGATGTGCTGGCAAACAGCCAGTCCGATCCTTACCTCAGCCAGGCCGTACTGGATCTGCAGTTCGGTCATTCGCAGCGCGTCGGGTATGATGTGGCGACCAGCATGATCGGCCAGTTAGAACGTATTGGTTCGATGCATAAGCGTCGTCCAGAACACGCCAGTCTTGGCGTACTGCGTTCGCCTGATATCCCGTCAGTGTTGGTTGAAACTGGCTTTATCAGTAACAACAGCGAAGAACGTCTGTTGGCGAGCGATGATTACCAGCAGCAACTGGCTGAGGCGATTTACAAAGGATTGCGTAACTATTTCCAGGCGCACCCGATGCAAACCGGGCCGCAGGGCGCACCGGCGCAAACCGCCAGCGCCATATCGCCGGGTAACACGTTAACAAATTAAGGATTAGCCATGCCGATTCAGGTTCTACCGCCACAGCTGGCGAACCAGATTGCCGCAGGCGAGGTGGTAGAACGGCCTGCGTCAGTGGTGAAAGAGCTGGTGGAAAACAGCATTGATGCCGGTGCGACGCGCATTGATATCGATATTGAACGCGGCGGCGCGAAGCTTATCCGTATTCGTGACAACGGCTGCGGGATTAAAAAAGACGAGCTGGCGTTGGCGCTGGCGCGTCATGCCACCAGTAAAATAGCCTCGCTTGACGATCTTGAAGCCATCGTGAGCCTCGGATTTCGCGGCGAAGCGCTGGCCAGTATCAGCTCCGTGTCTCGCTTAACCCTTACATCGCGTACGCAAGAACAACCCGAAGCCTGGCAGGCGTATGCCGAAGGGCGTGACATGGATGTCACAGTTAAACCCGCTGCGCATCCGGTGGGAACCACGCTGGAGGTGCTAGATCTGTTCTACAACACCCCGGCGCGGCGCAAATTTATGCGCACCGAGAAAACCGAATTTAATCATATCGACGAGATTATTCGCCGCATTGCGCTGGCGCGTTTTGATGTGACGATAAATTTGTCGCACAACGGCAAAGTGGTGCGTCAGTACCGGGCAGTGGCCGCGGATGGGCAGAAAGAGCGCCGACTGGGCGCGATTTGCGGCACGCCGTTTCTGGAGCATGCGCTGGCGATCGAATGGCAGCATGGCGATTTAACATTGCGCGGCTGGGTGGCCGATCCTAACCACACAACGGCAGCACTGGCAGAAATCCAGTACTGCTATGTGAATGGTCGGATGATGCGCGACCGGCTGATCAACCATGCTATCCGCCAGGCCTGTGAAGATAAGCTGGGAGCCGATCAACAGCCCGCTTTTGTGTTGTATCTGGAAATCGATCCGCATCAAGTGGATGTCAACGTACACCCAGCTAAACATGAGGTCCGTTTCCATCAATCCCGCCTGGTGCACGATTTTATTTACCAGGGCGTGTTGAGCGTCCTGCAACAGCAGCTTGAAACGCCGCTGCCGTTGGCTGATGACGACGAACCCGCTCCAAGGCACATCCCGGAAAACCGCGTTGCTGCTGGACGCAACCATTTTGCCGAGCCGGCTCCCGCGCGTGAACATGCGACACCGCGGTACTCAGCATCCGCTGGCACTGGAAGTGGCAATAGTGGTGGCGGTGGCCGTCAGGCGGGAGTCAGTTGGCCTCATGCTCAACCCGGATACCAAAAGCAGCAGGGCGAAATTTATCAGCAACTGATGCAGAAGCCGGCTCCAACGCGTAAAACGCCGGTCTCTGAAACGCCATCGACGCCTCTGACTGGCAGCAGTCAGGGCTTTGGCCGGGTGCTAACGATAGTTGGTGCAGACTGCGCGTTACTCGAGTGCGATGGCCATATTCGGTTGTTGGCATTACCGGTGGCTGAGCGTTGGTTGCGTCAGGCGCAGTTAACGCCGGGTCAGGGAGCGGTTTGTGCTCAACCGTTACTGATCCCTTTACGTCTAAAAGTGACCGCTGATGAAAAAGCGGCACTGCAAAAAGGACAGAGCCAACTGGCTGAGTTGGGCATTGAATTTCAGCTGGATGCGCAGCATGTGACCATCCGGGCGGTGCCTTTACCCTTACGCCAACAAAATTTACAAATCTTGATTCCTGAACTGATAGGCTACCTGGCGCAGCAATCCGTATTCGAGCCGGGCAATATTGCACAGTGGATCGCACGTAACCTGATGAGCGAGCATCCACAGTGGAGCATGGCACAGGCGATTACGCTGTTAGCGGATGTTGAGCGGCTCTGCCCACAACTCGTGAAGGCACCGCCGGGTGGTCTGTTACAACCTGTTGATTTACATTCGGTAATGAATGCCCTGAAACATGAGTGATACCCGTAAGGCGAGCCTGCCAAAGGCGATTTTTTTGATGGGGCCAACGGCCTCCGGTAAAACGGCATTAGCAATTGAATTGCGTAAAGTTTTGCCCATAGAGTTGATAAGCGTTGATTCCGCCCTTATTTACAAGGGGATGGATATCGGTACAGCTAAGCCTGATGCAGCTGAATTACAGGCCGCACCGCACCGATTGCTGGATATCCGCGATCCATCGCAGGCGTACTCCGCTGCGGATTTTCGTCGCGATGCGTTAGCCGAGATGGCCGACATCACCGCCGCGGGCCGTATCCCGTTGCTGGTGGGCGGCACAATGTTATATTTCAAAGCCTTGCTTGAAGGACTGTCGCCGTTACCGTCGGCGGACCCGGAAGTCAGGGCCAGAATTGAGCAGCAGGCGGCAGAGCAGGGTTGGGACGCGTTACACCGACAGCTTCAGGATATCGATCCCGTGGCAGCGGCGCGTATTCATCCAAATGATCCGCAAAGACTTTCCCGGGCACTGGAAGTTTTTTTCATTTCGGGTAAAACTTTAACGGAGCTGACGCAAACGTCAGGAGATGCTTTGCCGTATCAGGTGCATCAGTTTGCAATCGCCCCGGCGAGCCGTGAACTGCTCCATCAGCGAATTGAGCAGCGTTTTCATCAGATGTTAGCTTCAGGTTTTGAAGCAGAAGTCCGGGCGCTTTTTGCCCGTGGAGATTTGCATACGGATTTGCCTTCCATTCGTTGTGTAGGGTATCGCCAGATGTGGTCATACATTGAAGGTGAAATTTCATACGATGAAATGGTTTATAGAGGTGTTTGCGCCACGAGGCAGTTGGCGAAGCGACAGGTAACCTGGTTGCGTGGTTGGGAAGGGGTGCACTGGCTTGACAGTGAAAAGCCTGACCAGGCGCGAAACGAAGTATTACAGGTTGTTGGTGCTATCGCGAACTGAATGTGTACAATTGAAACGTATCGTGCGTAATTTTTCAGAATCGAAAGGTTCAAAGTACAAATAAGCATATAAGGAAAAGAGAGAATGGCTAAGGGGCAATCTTTACAAGATCCGTTCCTGAACGCACTGCGTCGGGAACGTGTTCCAGTTTCTATTTATTTGGTGAATGGTATTAAGCTGCAAGGTCAAATCGAGTCTTTTGATCAGTTCGTGATCCTGTTGAAAAACACGGTCAGCCAGATGGTTTATAAGCACGCGATTTCTACTGTTGTCCCGTCTCGTCCGGTTTCTCATCACAGCAATAATGCCACCGGCGGCACAGGCAGCAACTACCATCACGGTAGCAACGCGCAAGGTTCATCTGCGCAACAGGACAGCGAAGAAACCGAATAAGGTTATTAGCTGTTTTACATACGGGGAGCCAGCGATCCTGTGTTCCCCGTTGATTTATATTAAGGGGTTGACGCTTGTTTGACCGTTATGATGCCGGTGAGCAGGCGGTACTGGTACACATCTATTTTTCGCAAGACAAAGATATGGAAGACCTCCAGGAGTTTGAATCTCTGGTTTCTTCCGCCGGTGTCGAAGCAATGCAGGTGATTACCGGGAGCCGTAAAGCACCGCACCCGAAGTATTTTGTTGGTGAAGGTAAGGCAATCGAAATTGCCGAAGCCGTAAAAGCGACTGGCGCTGCGGTGGTGATTTTTGATCATGCTCTAAGCCCTGCCCAGGAACGTAACCTGGAACAGTTGTGCCAGTGTCTTGTTATCGACAGGACTGGTCTCATTTTAGATATTTTTGCCCAGCGTGCGCGAACCCATGAGGGTAAGTTGCAGGTTGAGCTGGCGCAGTTGCGCCATATGGCTACGCGTCTGGTCCGTGGCTGGACTCACCTTGAACGGCAAAAGGGCGGGATTGGTTTGCGCGGTCCGGGTGAAACCCAGCTCGAAACCGACCGTCGTTTGCTGCGTAATCGCATTTTGCAGATACAGTCGCGCCTGGAAAAAGTTGAAAAGCAACGTGAGCAGGGGCGACAGTCGCGCAAGAAAGCGGATGTCCCAACCGTATCACTGGTGGGATATACCAACGCCGGAAAATCCACCCTGTTCAACCAGATCACCGAAGCCCAGGTCTACGCAGCGGATCAGCTGTTTGCGACCCTGGACCCGACGCTACGCAGAATAGACGTGGCGGACGTGGGTGAGACCGTGCTGGCGGATACCGTTGGGTTTATCCGTCATTTGCCGCACGACCTGGTGGCGGCGTTTAAGGCCACCTTGCAGGAAACACGTCAGGCGACATTGCTGCTGCACGTTATTGATGCAGCAGATTTTCGTGTGCAGGAAAACATTGAGGCCGTCGATACGGTGCTCGAAGAGATCGATGCGCATGAGATCCCGACCCTGCTGGTGATGAATAAAATCGATATGTTGGATGACTTTGAGCCGCGTATCGACAGAGATGAAGAGAATAAACCCATTCGCGTTTGGGTATCAGCGCAAACGGGGATTGGTATACCACAACTTTTTCAGGCTTTGACTGAGCGACTTTCCGGTGAGGTGGCGCAGCATACGTTGCGTTTGCCGCCGCAGGAAGGGCGTTTGAGAAGCCGGTTTTATCAACTTCAGGCAATAGAAAAAGAGTGGATGGAGGAGGACGGCAGCGTAGGTCTGCAGGTTCGTATGCCGATCGTAGACTGGCGTCGCCTCTGTAAACAAGAACCGGCACTGGAAGACTATGTTGTCTGATCTGACGGATATGGCCTGAAGATTTTTTCGCCTCTATACCTTGTGGATTTTGTGCGGCAGGAAGGCGGCAAGTCCTGAAATCTCCAGGAGCATAGTCAACTATGTGACTGGCGTTGAGGGACGCAGCCAACGCAACGGCAGCGCAAAAGACGCAGGTATAGCATCGCATAACAAATATGGAGCACAAAAATGGCGTGGAATCAGCCCGGTAATAACGGACAAGACCGCGACCCCTGGGGAAGCAGCAAACCTGGCGGCAACCCTGAGGGAAATGGAAACAAAGGTGGTCGCGAGCAGGGACCTCCCGATCTGGACGATATCTTCCGCAAACTGAGTAAAAAGCTTGGTGGTCTGGGTGGCGGTAAAGGTACTGGCTCTGGCGGCGGTAGTTCATCGCAAGGCCCGCGTCCGCAACTGGGCGGTCGAGTCTTTACTATCGCAGCGGCCGCTATCGTCATTATCTGGGCGGCCAGCGGTTTCTATACCATTAAAGAAGCGGAACGCGGCGTGGTGACACGCTTCGGTAAATTCAGCCATTTGGTTGAACCGGGTCTGAACTGGAAACCGACCTTTGTCGACGAAGTGACACCGGTCAACGTTGAAGCCGTGCGTGAACTTGCCGCATCCGGCGTCATGCTGACCTCTGACGAAAACGTCGTGCGCGTCGAAATGAACGTACAGTACCGCGTGACCGATCCGCAGCGTTACCTGTTTAGCGTAACCAGCGCGGATGACAGTCTGCGTCAGGCTACCGACAGTGCTCTGCGTGGGGTTATCGGTAAATACACCATGGACCGTATCCTGACCGAAGGGCGTACCGTTATTCGTAGCGATACCCAACGTGAACTGGAAGAAACGATCCGTCCGTACAACATGGGTATCACCCTGCTGGACGTCAACTTCCAGGCTGCACGTCCGCCGGAAGAAGTAAAAGCCGCGTTTGACGATGCTATCGCAGCACGTGAAAACGAACAGCAGTACATCCGTGAAGCGGAAGCGTACACCAACGAAGTTCAGCCGCGTGCAAACGGCCAGGCGCAGCGTATTCTGGAAGAAGCGCGTGCGTATAAGACTCAGACAATCCTGGAAGCACAGGGTGAAGTGGCTCGCTTCGCAAAAATTCTGCCGGAATATAAAGCCGCACCGCAAATTACCCGCGAGCGTCTGTATATCGAAACCATGGAAAAAGTGCTGAGCAATACCCGCAAAGTCCTGGTTAACGATAAAGGCAGCAATTTGATGGTTCTGCCGCTGGATCAAATGCTGAAAGGTGGTAGTGCGCCAGCAGCAAAGACTGACAGCAGTTCAAACCTGCTGCGTCTGCCGCCAGCAACGACTTCCAGCACTGGAGCAAGCAACACATCGTCCACCAGTCAGGGCGATATTATGGACCAACGCCGCGCGAATGCGCAGCGTAACGACTACCAGCGTCAGGGGGAATAACGATGCGTAAGTCAGTTATTGCGATTATCATCATCGTTCTGGTAGTTCTGTTCATGTCTGTCTTTGTGGTCAAAGAAGGCGAGCGCGGTATTACTCTGCGCTTTGGTAAAGTTCTGCGTGACGATGAAAACAAGCCGCTGGTCGTAGCACCTGGCCTGCACTTCAAGATTCCGTTTATTGAATCTGTGAAGATGCTGGATGCGCGTATTCAGACCATGGACAACCAGGCCGATCGCTTTGTTACCAAAGAGAAGAAAGACCTGATCGTTGACTCCTACATCAAGTGGCGCATCAGTGACTTTAGCCGTTACTACCTGGCAACGGGCGGTGGCGATGTTTCTCAGGCGGAAGTCCTGCTGAAACGTAAGTTCTCTGACCGTCTGCGTTCTGAAATTGGTCGTCTGGACGTGAAGGACATCGTTACCGATTCCCGCGGTCGTCTGACCCTGGAAGTTCGTGACGCGCTGAACTCCGGTTCTGCTGGCACGGAAGACGAAGTGGCGACTCCGGCAGCAGATAGCGCGATTGCCGAAGCGGCTGAACGTGTTCAGGCTGAAACGAACGGTAAAGTACCGGTCATCAACCCGAACAGTATGGCGGCATTGGGCATCGAAGTTGTTGACGTGCGTATTAAGCAAATCAACCTGCCTGCTGAAGTGTCCGAGGCTATCTACAACCGTATGCGCGCTGAGCGTGAAGCGGTAGCGCGTCGCCATCGTTCACAAGGCCAGGAAGAGGCGGAAAAACTGCGTGCAACGGCTGACTATGAAGTCACTAAAACGCTGGCAGAATCTGAGCGTCAGGGCCGTATTATGCGCGGTGAAGGCGATGCAGAAGCCGCTAAGCTGTTTGCCGATGCGTTCAGTCAGGATCCGGACTTCTACGCCTTCATCCGTAGCCTGCGTGCTTACGAGAAGAGCTTTGAAGGGAATCAGGACGTAATGGTCATGAGCCCAGACAGCGATTTCTTCCGCTACATGAAGACACCAAATACCGCGACACGCTAATCGCGTTCCAGCGGTTTTAAAGCAGCAAAACCACCGGCATCTCCAGGGATGCGGTGGTTTTCTTTTTATATAAGGGCGATGGATGAATTCAACAATTTTGCTGGCGCTCGCGCTGGTTTTGGTGCTGGAAGGGCTGGGTCCGATGCTTTATCCCAGCGCATGGAAGAAAATGATCTCTGCAATGGCGCAACTTCCCGAAAATATTTTGCGTCGTTTTGGTGGAGGTCTTGTGGTTGCGGGCGTTGTGGTCTACTACATGTTGAGGAAAACGATTGGCTGATCAATAAGTAGACTAATTTGCGGATTTTCGCATGCAAAAAGTGCTGTATATCTGAAAAAGCGGTGGTAGAATCCATTTTTAAGCAAACGGTGATTTTGAAAAATGGGTAACAACGTCGTCGTACTGGGCACCCAATGGGGTGACGAAGGTAAAGGGAAGATCGTCGATCTTCTGACTGAACGGGCTAAATATGTTGTGCGCTACCAGGGTGGTCACAACGCAGGCCATACTCTCGTAATCAACGGTGAAAAAACCGTCCTCCATCTTATTCCATCAGGCATTCTTCGCGAAAACGTAATCAGCATCATCGGTAACGGTGTTGTTCTGTCTCCGTCCGCGCTGATGAAAGAAATGAAAGGACTGGAAGATCGTGGTATCCCGGTTCGCGAGCGCCTGCTGCTGTCTGAAGCTTGTCCGCTGATCCTTGATTATCACGTTGCGTTGGATAACGCTCGTGAGAAAGCGCGTGGCGAGAAAGCGATCGGTACTACCGGTCGTGGTATCGGTCCGGCTTATGAAGACAAAGTAGCTCGTCGCGGTCTGCGTGTTGGCGATCTGTTTGATAAAGCAACTTTCGCTGAAAAACTGAAAGAAGTGATGGAATATCACAACTTCCAGCTGGTGAATTTCTATAAAGTTGAAGCAGTTGACTACCAGAAAGTGCTGGATGATGTGATGGCTATCGCCGACATCCTGACCTCAATGGTTGTTGATGTTTCCGATCTGCTGGACCAGGCGCGTAAGCGTGGCGATTTCGTCATGTTTGAAGGTGCGCAGGGTACGCTGCTGGATATCGACCACGGTACCTATCCGTACGTAACGTCCTCCAACACCACCGCAGGTGGCGTGGCAACCGGCTCCGGCCTGGGCCCACGTTATGTGGACTACGTTCTGGGTATCATCAAAGCTTACTCTACTCGTGTAGGTGCGGGTCCGTTCCCGACTGAGCTGTTTGATGACGTTGGCGAGTTCCTGTGCAAACAAGGTAACGAGTATGGCGCGACCACCGGTCGTCGTCGTCGTACCGGTTGGCTGGATTCCGTTGCTGTACGCCGTGCAGTACAGATTAACTCCCTGTCTGGCTTCTGCCTGACCAAACTGGACGTACTGGACGGTTTGAAAGAGGTGAAAATCTGTGTTGCTTACCGTATGCCGGATGGCCGCGAAGTAACGACTACTCCGCTGGCAGCTGACGACTGGAAAGGTATCGAGCCGATTTACGAAACCATGCCGGGTTGGTCTGAATCCACCTTCGGCGTGAAGGAACGTAGCGGTCTGCCGCAGGCAGCGCTGAACTACATCAAGCGTATTGAAGAACTGACCGGTGTGCCGATTGATATTATCTCAACTGGCCCAGACCGTACTGAAACCATGATCCTGCGCGACCCGTTCGACGCATAATTCTGGTTATAGCGTAGCGTCAAACGGCGCTGCGCTTGCACTAATTTAGGCCGGATAAGGTGCTTTGCATCAGAATCCGGCTTAAAATCACGTAAGTTCCTCGCTTTTTTCCTTCCCGAACTGAAATAAATTAGCGACCTGGCTGGTGGCTGGTTTATCATCAATGTAATTAATACTACCAGGTTTATCCGTTTTATCCCTTTTCCTGAGGTTGATGTGCAGTTAACAAGTTTCACCGATTACGGATTACGTGCGCTAATCTACATGGCGTCACTTCCCGAAGGACGTATGACCAGTATTTCTGAGGTGACAGAAGTCTACGGCGTGTCCCGTAATCATATGGTCAAAATAATCAATCAACTTAGCCGGGCGGGCTTTGTTACTGCTATTCGAGGAAAAAATGGCGGTATCCGCCTGGGTAAACCCGCTAAGGATATTGGTATTGGTGATGTAGTTCGCGAGCTGGAACCCTTATCGTTGGTCAACTGTAGCAGCGAGTTTTGCCACATTACCCCGGCCTGTCGACTCAAACAGGCGCTTTCTAAAGCAGTGCAAAGTTTTCTCACGGAACTGGACAACTACACACTTGCTGATTTGGTTGAAAAGAATCAACCGCTTTATAAATTATTGCTGGTGGAGTAACGACTCCCGCCAGCAGCGATGATGACGGAGGAACCGACATGTCACAAGATCCTTTCCAGGAACGCGAAGCAGAAAAATACGCGAATCCTATCCCGAGCCGGGAATTTATCCTCGAACATTTAACTAAACGTGAAAAGCCGGCCAACCGCGATGAGCTGGCCGCTGAACTCAATATTGAAGGTGAAGAGCAGCAAGAAGCGCTGCGTCGTCGCCTGCGCGCGATGGAGCGTGACGGACAACTGGTCTTCACCCGTCGTCAATGCTATGCGCTGCCGGAGCGTCTCGACCTGCTGAAAGGTACCGTTATTGGCCACCGTGATGGCTACGGCTTTCTGCGCGTTGAAGGCCGCAAAGATGACCTGTATCTGTCCAGCGAGCAAATGAAAACCTGCATTCATGGCGATCAGGTGCTGGCGCAGCCGTTGGGCGCGGACCGTAAAGGTCGCCGCGAAGCGCGTATTGTGCGCGTACTGGTGCCGAAAACCAGCCAGATTGTCGGCCGCTACTTCACCGACGCTGGTGTTGGATTTGTCGTCCCAGACGACAGCCGCCTGAGCTTCGATATTCTGATCCCGCCGGAAGAGGTAATGGGCGCTCGTATGGGCTTTGTGGTTGTCGTTGAACTGACCCAGCGTCCAACTCGCCGCACTAAAGCGGTGGGTAAAATTGTTGAAGTGCTGGGTGACAACATGGGAACCAGCATGGCCGTTGATATGGCCCTGCGTACTCATGAAATCCCATATATCTGGCCTCAGGCGGTTGAGAAACAGGTCGCCGGACTGAAAGAAGAAGTGCCGGAAGAGGCGAAAGTAGGACGTGTCGATCTGCGCTCCCTGCCGCTGGTGACTATCGATGGCGAAGATGCGCGCGACTTCGACGATGCGGTTTATTGCGAGAAGAAACGCGGCGGTGGTTGGCGTTTATGGGTGGCGATTGCTGACGTAAGCTATTACGTTCGCCCGCCGACTCCGCTGGACCAGGAAGCGCGTAGCCGTGGCACATCCGTTTACTTCCCGTCGCAGGTTGTTCCGATGCTGCCGGAAGTGCTGTCCAACGGATTGTGTTCACTCAACCCGCAGGTGGACAGGTTGTGTATGGTCTGTGAAATGACCATTTCGTCGAAAGGCCGTTTAACCGGCTTTAAATTCTACGAAGCGGTCATGAGTTCCCACGCACGTCTGACCTACACCAAGGTCTGGCACATGCTGCAGGGCGACCAGGAGCTGCGTGAGCAGTACGCACCGCTGGTTAAACACATTGAAGAGCTGCATAACCTCTACAAAGTGCTGGATAAAGCCCGTGAAGAGCGTGGCGGTATCTCGTTTGAAAGTGAAGAGGCGAAGTTTATCTTCAATGCTGAACGCCGTATTGAGCGTATTGAGCAGACGCAGCGTAACGACGCGCACAAGCTGATTGAAGAGTGCATGATCATGGCGAACATCTCAGCGGCGCGATTCGTTGAGAAAGCCAAAGAGCCAGCGCTGTTCCGTATTCACGATAAGCCGACGACCGAAGCGATTAACTCGTTCCGTTCCGTCCTGTCAGAGCTGGGGCTGGAGCTGCCAGGTGGCAACAAACCTGAGCCGCGTGATTACGCTGAACTGCTGGAGTCGATTGCTGACCGTCCTGACGCAGAAATGCTGCAAACCATGCTGCTGCGTTCGATGAAGCAGGCGATTTACGATCCGGAAAACCGTGGTCACTTTGGCCTGGCGCTGCAATCTTATGCACACTTTACTTCACCGATCCGTCGTTACCCGGATCTCTCCTTGCACCGGGCGATTAAGTATCTGCTGGCGCAGGAGCAGGGCCATAAGGGCAACACCACGGAAACCGGTGGCTACCATTATTCGATGGAAGAGATGCTGCAACTGGGTCAGCACTGTTCGATGGCCGAGCGCCGTGCTGATGAAGCCACGCGTGATGTCTCTGACTGGCTGAAGTGCGACTTCATGCTGGACCAGGTGGGTAATGTCTTCAAAGGCGTGATTGCCAGCGTGACCGGATTTGGTTTCTTTGTCCGTCTTGATGAACTGTTTATCGACGGTCTGGTGCATGTCTCCTCTCTGGATAACGACTACTATCGTTTCGACCAGGTTGGGCAGCGCCTGACGGGGGAATCCAGCGGCCAGATGTATCGCCTGGGCGATCGCGTGGAAGTTCGCGTGGAAGCAGTCAACATGGACGAGCGTAAGATCGACTTCAGCTTGATCTCCAGCGAACGTGCGCCGCGTAATGAAGGTAAAACCGCGCGCGAAAAAGCCAAAAAAGGCGATGCGGGTAAAAATACCGGTAAACGTCGTCAGATGGGCAAAAAGGTGAATTTCGAGCCGGACAGCGCTTTCCGCGGCGAGAAGAAAGGCAGAGCCAAACCTCAGGCGGATAAGAATGCGGCTGAGAAGAAAGGTGATAAAAAAGCGAAAAAGCCTTCGGCAAAAACGCTTAAAATTGCTGCCGCCACTAAAGCCAAACGTGCGGCGAAAAAGAAAGTCGCACAATAACAGCCATAGACTGTAAGTCGGGCAACCTTCGCGTTGCCCGGCGTTACGCATAAACTATTAACGAGTACATTCATGAGTGAAATGATTTACGGCATCCATGCGGTGCAGGCCCTGCTGGAACGTGCGCCTGAGCGCTTCCAGGACGTCTTTATTCTCAAAGGTCGTGAAGATAAACGCCTGCTGCCGCTGATCCACGCACTGGAAGCACAGGGTGTTGTCATTCAACTGGCTAACCGTCAGTTTCTGGATGAGAAAAGCGAGGGTGCGGTACATCAGGGGATTATTGCTCGCGTGAAGCCGGGCCGTCAGTATCAGGAAAACGATCTGCCGGATCTGATTGCTACGCTCGATCAGCCGTTCTTTTTGATTCTCGATGGCGTCACCGATCCGCATAACCTGGGTGCATGCCTGCGTAGCGCTGATGCTGCTGGCGTACATGCTGTAATCGTACCGAAGGATCGTTCCGCACAGTTGAATGCGACGGCGAAAAAAGTGGCCTGTGGTGCGGCAGAAAGCGTACCGCTGATCCGCGTGACCAACCTGGCGCGCACCATGCGTATGCTGCAGGAAGAGAATATCTGGATCGTCGGAACCGCAGGTGAAGCCGACCATACTCTCTATCAGAGCAAAATGACCGGTCGTCTGGCGCTGGTGATGGGCGCAGAGGGTGAAGGTATGCGCCGTCTGACCCGCGAACACTGTGACGAACTGATCAGCATCCCGATGGCAGGGAGCGTTTCGTCATTGAACGTTTCAGTTGCGACGGGCATCTGCCTGTTTGAAGCCGTCCGCCAGCGCGGCTAATTCATTCTCTATGTCTCTTAAGCCATCCCTCGGGATGGCTTTTTTGTGACCTGAATCCCAGGCACTCTCTTGTCTGGCTGACCATACTTAAAGCGACGGCCATTGACGGAGGGAGACACAATGCACTGGCAAACGCATACCGTTTTTAACCAACCTGTACCGCTCAATAACAGTAACTTATATTTGTCCGATGGCGCGCTGTGTGAAGCGGTTATCCGCGAAGGCGCTGGCTGGGACAGCGATCTTCTCGCCAGTATTGGTCAGCAGCTAGGGACTGCCGAGTCGCTCGAACTGGGCCGTCTGGCCAATGCTTTTCCACCTGAACTGTTGCGCTACGACCCGCAGGGGCAGCGGCTGGATGATGTGCGTTTTCATCCTGCCTGGCATTTGCTGATGCAGGGATTATGCGCCAACCGCGTACATAATCTGGCCTGGGAAGAAGATGCGAGGCAGGGAACATTTGTTGCCCGGGCGGCCCGTTTCATGCTGCATGCGCAGGTTGAAGCTGGCACGTTGTGTCCGGTGACCATGACTTTTGCCGCCACGCCGCTGTTACTTCAAATGTTACCCGCCCCCTTTCACGACTGGCTTACGCCGCTGCTAAGCGACCGTTATGACTCGCATTTGCTGCCCGGTGGGCAAAAGCGTGGGCTGCTTATCGGTATGGGCATGACCGAGAAGCAGGGTGGTTCAGATGTGCTGAGCAATACCACTCAGGCAGAACGTCTTGCTGACGGCTCGTATCTGCTGGTGGGACATAAGTGGTTTTTCTCCGTGCCGCAAAGCGATGCCCATTTAGTGCTGGCCCAGGCTAAGGGGGGATTATCCTGCTTTTTTGTGCCGCGATTTTTACCTGACGGGCAGCGTAATGCTATCCGTCTTGAGAGATTGAAAGATAAGTTAGGCAACCGCTCCAACGCCAGCTGCGAGGTTGAATTCCACGATGCGATTGGCTGGCTATTGGGTGAAGAAGGGGAAGGTATACGCCATATCCTGAAAATGGGGGGGATGACGCGTTTTGACTGTGCGCTCGGTAGTCACGGTATGATGCGGCGTGCTTTTTCCGTCGCGATTTACCATGCGCACCAGCGGCAGGTCTTTGGCAAGCCATTGATTGAACAGCCGATGATGCGTCAAGTGTTAGGTCGGATGGCGCTCCAACTGGAAGGTCAAACGGCGTTACTGTTTCGACTGGCGCGGGCCTGGGACCGCCGTGCTGATGCTAAAGAAGCGCTGTGGGCTAGGTTGTTCACGCCAGCAGCGAAATTCTCCGTTTGCAAAAGCGGTATGCCACTTGTGGCAGAGGCGATGGAAGTGCTGGGTGGGATTGGCTATTGCGAGGAGAGCGAGCTGCCGCGTTTGTATCGTGAAATGCCGGTAAACAGTATCTGGGAAGGCTCTGGCAACATTATGTGCCTTGATGTATTGCGGGTACTGACCAAACAACCCGGCATATACGAGATGCTCAGTGAAGCCTTTGCGGAAGTCAAAGGGCAAGACCGACATTACGATCGAATGGTACGTCAGCTCCAGCAGCGTTTACGTAAACCCAGCGAGGCATTGGGGCGGGAGATTACGCAGCAGCTTTTCCAGCTTGGTTGCGGAGCGCAGATGTTGCGCTATGCCTCTCCTCCAGTGGCGCAGGCCTGGTGCCAAATGATGCTTGATACGCGGGGGGGACTACGATTGTCTGAGCAGGTGCTGAATGATTTGCTTCTGCGGGCAACGGGGGGATTACGGTAATAATATGCCTGATGGCGACGCTTTCGCGTCTTATCATGTCTACAGTTCACTGTAGCTCAGATAAGTTTACGCCATCCGGCAATGTGTTAAGCATAGAGTATGGCCTGTACGCGCCAGTTGTCGGGCTGCTGATCTTCGTACATTTGAATGATCCGATACCATGAGGCACCTTGTTCATCCGCTTTTAACGCGACAACACGTTCTACATCCTGCGGATTTCCTGCAATGTTACTGACAGATATCTGGCCAATTTCGTTCAGGCCAGTAACACAGTCAGCACTGGCGAATTCGGCAGACTGCGCCGTAGTACCTACCAGTCCGGCAGAAAGCAGCAGTGAGGATAAGGCAAGTGATTGTTTCATCGTCAGCTCCATTATTCGTACCCCTACACACGGCAGGGCATTCCATCGCGATAATAAACCTCAAGCTTCCTGCTGTTGGTTTATTGTGCACAGGTAAACGCATAGGGGCGCAAAGCAATGTAAAGCTGACTAAATTTCAACCCAATGTTATTTACGATACAAAATAGCCTGTGAATACCATTGGCCTGTCACGATAGTTTCATCCACTAATAAAACCACGTAGTAATCAGCTTTAGCCGCGGCGGCTTTGGCACGGATCTCTGCCAGCGCATCATCCGGAGAGCCTCTTACCAGCGCGCTAACCGTCCCTAATCGCTGTAACCCATTACTCTGGTCACGGCGGATCTCCTGCGGGTGGTCGGCAACTGGCGGTGCGGGTTGTGGCGTTCCCTGTAGCACACTACAGGCGCTTAAAAACATAACCAACAACAAAGAGGCAAACCGGCACATAACTCTATCTCGTTTCCTGATAGCCATAGTGTAGTGCCTTATTAATTTCCCTTTAGGGGAATGTTCCCGAATTGTTATCTCTCACGCGATTTTCGAATGAAAATGTTGCGAAAGCGTAACCCAGTTCTCAACATTATGAATCATTGCCGAACACATTCGCTTGCGTTAAGTATTGCTGCATGGCATACCAGAAAGAAAGAGGCGACAAATGATCGAAATTGAAACACGACAGTTGGCGGGTATCCCTGTCCTGCACGCCGTTCCGGCTGGCAAACGCGAATGTTCACTCCCTTGTATTATCTTCTATCACGGGTTTACCTCTTCAAGCCTGGTTTACAGCTATTTTGCCGTTGCGCTGGCTCAGGCCGGGTTCCGCGTCGTCATGCCAGATGCGCCCGACCATGGCGCTCGCTTCAAAAGCGATGCCCAGGTGCGAATGCACCGCTTCTGGCATATTTTGCAGCAAAATATGCAGGAGTTTACGACGTTACGTGCGGCGCTGGTGGCGGAAAATTGGCTTTCAGATGAGCGGCTTGCCGTCGGTGGGGCGTCGATGGGGGGAATGACAGCATTGGGCATAATGGCGCGCCATCCTGAGGTTAAATGTGTAGCCAGCCTGATGGGTTCAGGCTATTTTACCCGGCTTGCGCAGACGCTTTTTCCCCCTTTACTGGTTCAGACCCCAGAGCAGCAGGCGGAATTTGATGCCGTTATCGCCCCGCTTGCCGAATGGGATGTTACGCATCAGTTACCACGCCTCGCTGACAGGCCGTTGCTGCTGTGGCATGGACAGGATGATGATGTTGTACCGGCTGTTGAAACTTTCCGCTTACAGCAAGCGCTGATTCAGGCAGGTTTGGACAACAATCTGACCTGCCTGTGGGAAGCGGGCGTACGACATCGCATCACGCCAGAAGCGCTGGCTGCGACGGTGACGTTTTTCCGCCAGCACCTTTAAACGCGCATAATGCTCACGCCCTGAGCTTCGAGCTGTTGCAGGATCTCAGGGTTCGCATTTTTGCCGGTAATCAGCATATCGATTTGATCGGCGCGGCTGAACAGCATCCCCGCGCGTTCACCGACCTTACTGCTATCGACCAACACCACCAGTTTGCCCACCACGTTAAGCATCTTCTGCTCCGCCATCGCGGTGAGCATATCGGTTTTATACAGTCCATCTGCGGTCAACCCTTTGCCACTGGTGAACATCCAGTGCCCGGCATACAGGCTATTTTCACTGCCTTGCGGGCTAAGCGTGATGGATTGGCTTTTGTTATATTGCCCTCCCATGATGATCACGCTGTCATGCTCCTGGTCGATCAGATAGTTTGCCAGCGGCAGATAATTAGTGATGATCTGCACCGGCTTGCCGCACATTTCGCGACCCAGCAGAAAGGCGGTCGATCCGCAGTTGATCACCACGCTTTCACCCGCATTCACAAGCTGGGATGCCGCCTTGGCAATGCGAACTTTTTCATCGTGGTTCTGTGCCTGGTGCAGATTCATTGGCGTCCAGCGCGGTCGCTGCTGGGTAATAGCTTCTGCGCCGTTGCGGACTTTCTTGAGTTTGCCGCTTTCATCGAGTTTGTTGATATCCCGGCGTGCTGTGGCGGGTGAAATCCCCAGACGCTCAATCACGTTCTCAACGGTAACAAAGCCCAACTGCGCCAGCATATCCAGCAATATTTGATGTCTTTGTGCTTCAGTCATGAGCTATTCCGATACAAATTGATTTGAAAAGATGATATTTGAAATAGCCTGGAAATACTAAAGTAAATGGGAAAAAATGCCGGGATGGCCCGGCATTTTGTGTGGATCACAAGAACGATTTAAACGGTAAATCTGGTTCAATCGTGAAGCAGTCGTCAAAGCCGCGCGGATAGTGATATTCAAAGTTATCTTTGTCCAGCGGCCAGGTGAACTTGCCACCCACCTGCCAGATAAAAGGCTTAAAGCCATACTTCAGCCGATCTTTTTTCATCTCCCACAGTACGCGGATCTCCTGAGGATCGGCCTGGAAGTTTGACCAGATATCGTGATGGAAAGGGATCACCACTTTTGTATTCAGGGCCTCCGCCATACGCAGCATGTCGGAACTGGTCATTTTGTCCGTAATTCCCCGTGGATTCTCGCCGTAGGATCCGAGCGCGACGTCGATCTGGTGCTCATTGCCATGCTTTGCATAGTAGTTGGAGTAGTGTGAATCACCGCTGTGATAAAGCGTACCGCCCGGCGTTTTGAACAGATAGTTTACGGCGCGGGCATCCATACCATCCGGCAGCACGCCTGCCGCTTTTTGATCGGCAGGAAGCGTGATCAATGCCGTACGATCAAACGCATCAAGCGCATGAATTTCAATATCTTTCACTTTCACCACATCGCCAGGTTTTACCACGATGCAGCGCTCTTTTGGTACACCCCAACCGATCCACAGATCCACACAAGTCTGCGGTCCAATAAACGGCACGTCGTCGGCACAGTTCTGCATGACGGCTGCTGCAACATTTACGTCGATGTGATCGTTATGATCGTGCGTGGCCAGCACCGCATCGATCTGACGAATGGCAAACGGATCAAGAACAAACGGCGTGGTGCGCAGGTTTGGCTGCAGCTTCTTCACGCCCGCCATGCGTTGCATCTGGTGACCGGTTTTCATCAGCGGGTTACCGTGACTCTGTTTACCCGTACCGCACCAGAAATCGACGCAGACGTTAGTTCCGCCTTCAGACTTTAGCCAAATTCCGGTGCAGCCAAGCCACCACATAGCGAAAGTGCCAGGTGCGACCTGTTCCTGCTCGATCTCTTCATTGAGCCAGCTTCCCCACTCCGGGAATGTGCTCAGAATCCATGATTCACGCGTGATGCTTTTTACTTTACTCATCGCAATTACCTTCATGTTTGTTCAAGTTGAATCAAATGATGATTTGTTTTGATTGATACTGACATCATTTTCTCAAGAAGGCAATGCGCTGATTTTTGGTGTTGAATGGGAAAATGTGAACAAATAACAACGTGACAAGATGGTTTATATGAAATGTATTTTTGTATTTTATTGTTTTAAATGAATTTATTTTGGTGTGTATGAATTTGAAGTAAATCCACTCTGCAAGTAAGAGAATTATTTGCGTACTTCATCACATTTAATCAAATTCAATCTTGTTGTGATTACTTTTGAAAATTAGAGTGAGGGCACAACATCCTGGGCATCTGTAATGAATGTTCAGCAACTTCGTCTACTGGAGATCGTTATGGAGATCCTCTACAACATCTTTACCGTCTTTTTTAATCAGGTCATGACCAATGCACCGTTGCTGTTGGGTATTGTGACCTGCCTCGGCTACATCCTGTTGCGTAAAAGTGTCAGCGTCATTATCAAAGGCACGATCAAAACGATTATCGGTTTTATGTTATTGCAGGCAGGGTCGGGCATTCTGACCAGCACGTTTAAACCGGTGGTGGCGAAGATGTCTGAGGTTTACGGTATCAATGGCGCGATCTCCGATACCTATGCCTCCATGATGGCAACCATCGAACGAATGGGTGATGCCTACAGTTGGGTAGGGTACGCCGTACTGTTAGCGCTGGCGCTGAACATTTGTTACGTACTGCTACGGCGTATTACCGGCATTCGAACCATCATGCTGACTGGGCACATCATGTTCCAGCAGGCGGGGCTGATTGCTGTCTCTTTCTACATCTTTGGTTACCCGATGTGGACCACCATCATCTGTACCGCGGTGCTGGTGTCGCTCTACTGGGCATTACCTCCAATATGATGTACAAACCGACGCAGGAAGTAACTGACGGCTGTGGTTTTTCCATCGGTCACCAGCAGCAGTTCGCCTCCTGGATTGCTTACAAAGTCGCGCCGTATCTGGGTAAGAAAGAGGAGAGCGTAGAAGATCTCAAGCTGCCAGGCTGGCTGAATATCTTCCATGACAACATCGTTTCCACCGCGATTGTGATGACCATCTTTTTCGGGGCGATCCTGCTCTCTTTCGGCATAGATGTGGTTCAGGCGATGGCGGGTAAAACCCACTGGACGGTCTATATCCTGCAAACCGGTTTTTCGTTTGCTGTCGCTATCTTCATCATCACCCAGGGCGTACGTATGTTCGTTGCTGAACTTTCAGAAGCGTTCAACGGTATCTCTCAACGTCTGATCCCCGGCGCGGTGTTGGCTATCGACTGCGCAGCGATTTACAGCTTTGCCCCCAACGCGGTGGTCTGGGGCTTTATGTGGGGTACCATCGGCCAACTGATCGCGGTAGGTATTCTGGTTGCCTGCGGCTCTTCCATCCTGATTATCCCAGGCTTTATCCCGATGTTCTTCTCGAACGCCACTATCGGCGTATTTGCTAACCACTTTGGCGGCTGGCGCGCGGCGCTCAAGATTTGCCTGGTGATGGGGATGATCGAAATCTTCGGCTGCGTCTGGGCGGTTAAGCTCACCGGTATGAGCGCCTGGATGGGCATGGCGGACTGGTCAATTCTGGCACCGCCGATGATGCAAGGCTTTGCCTCCATCGGCATCGTGTTTATGGCCGTCATTATTCTGATTGCACTGGCTTATATGTTTTTCGCAGGGCGCACGTTGCGTGCTGAGGAAGACGCAGAAAAACAACTGGCAGAACACTCTGCTTAATAAGGAGTTCCGATTATGACCGTACGTATTCTGGCTGTGTGTGGCAATGGGCAGGGCAGTTCCATGATCATGAAAATGAAGGTGGACCAGTTTTTAACCCAGTCAAATATTGACCATACGGTAAACAGCTGCGCCGTGGGCGAATACAAAAGTGAACTGAGCGGCGCGGATATCATCATCGCCTCTACGCATATCGCCGGTGAGATTACCGTTTCTGGCAATAAATATGTCGTTGGCGTACGCAACATGCTGTCTCCTGCCGATTTTGGACCAAAACTGCTGGAAGTGATCAAAGCGCATTTCCCGCAGGACGTGAAGTAAGGGGCGGCATATGAAATTACGTGACTCGCTGGCAGACAATAATTCCATCCTTTTGCAAGCCGAGGCCAGTACCTGGCAGGAAGCGGTAAAGCTTGGTGTGGATCTGCTGGTTAAGGCCGATGTGGTTGAACCACGCTACTACCAGGCCATCCTTGATGGCGTTGAGCAGTTTGGCCCGTACTTTGTGATTGCACCAGGCTTGGCAATGCCGCACGGCCGTCCGGAGGAAGGGGTCAAGAAAACCGGTTTTGCGCTGGTGACGCTGAAAACGCCGCTGGTGTTTAACCACGAAGATAACGACCCGGTCGATATTCTGATAACGATGGCGGCAGTTGATGCCAACACGCATCAGGAGGTGGGCATCATGCAGATCGTGAATCTCTTTGATGACGAAGCCAATTTCGACCGTTTACGCGCCTGTCGCACCGCGCAGGAAGTGTTGGATTTAATTGATAACGCCACTGCGGCGGCTGTTTAAAAGGATACCAAAATGTCATTACCTATGTTGCAGGTTGCGCTGGATAACCAATCAATGTCTTCCGCGTATGAAACGACGCGTCTGATTGCCGAAGAGGTCGATATCATTGAGGTGGGCACTATTCTTTGCGTGGCAGAGGGCGTGCGCGCCGTACGCGATCTGAAGGCGCTTTACCCGCATAAAATTGTGCTGGCGGACGCCAAAATTGCCGATGCGGGAAAAATCCTCTCCCGAATGTGTTTCGAAGCCAACGCTGACTGGGTCACCGTCATCTGCTGTGCGGATATCAACACCACCAGGGGGGCACTGGAGGTGGCGAAAGAATTTAACGGTGATGTACAGATTGAACTGACGGGTTACTGGACCTGGGAGCAGGCGCAAGAGTGGCGTGACGCGGGCATTGGGCAAGTTGTGTATCACCGCAGCCGTGATGCGCAGGCAGCGGGTGTGGCGTGGGGAGAGGCGGATATCAGCGCGATCAAACGCCTGTCCGAGATGGGCTTTAAAGTCACCGTCACCGGCGGTCTGGCGTTGGAAGATCTGCCGCTGTTCCAGGGAATTCCGATTCACGTATTTATTGCCGGTCGCAGCATTCGCGATGCCGCCTCTCCGGTGGAAGCGGCCCGTCAGTTCAAACGTTCTATCGCCCAGCTGTGGGGATAAGGAGCGACTATGTTGTCGAAACAGGTCCCGCTCGGTATTTATGAAAAGGCACTCCCCGGCGGGGAGTGCTGGCTGGAACGTTTGCAGCTGGCGAAGGAACTGGGCTTTGACTTTGTCGAAATGTCGGTTGATGAAACCGACGCTCGCCTGGCGCGTCTTGACTGGAACCGCGAGCAGCGACTGGCGCTGGTGGCCGCTATCGCCGAGACAGGGATACGGGTACCGTCCATGTGCCTGAGCGCTCATCGACGTTTCCCGCTGGGCAGTGAAGATGATGCGGTACGCGAACAGGGGCTGGAGATCATGCGTAAAGCCATTCAGTTTGCGCAGGATATCGGTATTCGCGTTATTCAACTGGCGGGTTACGACGTTTATTACCAGCAGGCCAATAACGAAACGCGTCGTCGGTTTCGCGATGGGCTGAAAGAAAGCGTAGAGATGGCGAGCCGTGCACAGGTGACGCTGGCGATGGAAATCATGGATTATCCACTGATGAATTCGATCAGTAAGGCGCTGGGATACGCTCACTATCTCAACAATCCGTGGTTCCAGTTGTATCCCGATATCGGCAATTTGTCGGCGTGGGACAACGATGTGCAGATGGAGCTGCAGGCGGGAATGGGCCATATCGTTGCCGTACACGTGAAAGATACCAAACCCGGCGTATTCAAAAATGTGCCGTTTGGTGAAGGGGTTGTCGATTTCGAACGTTGTTTTGCGACGCTCAAACAGAGTGGGTATTGCGGGCCATACCTGATTGAGATGTGGAGTGAAACGTCGGACGACCCGGCACGTGAAGTGGCGAAGGCGCGCGACTGGGTGAAAGCGCGTATGGCCAGCGCCGGTCTGGTGGAGGCGGTGTAATGCAAAAACTCAAACAGCAGGTTTTTGAGGCTAATATGGATCTGCCGCGCTACGGGCTGGTGTCGTTTACCTGGGGTAATGTCAGCGCCATCGACCGCGAACGCGGGATGGTGGTGATTAAGCCCAGCGGCGTCGACTACCAGACAATGACAGTGGACGACATGGTAGTTGTGGATCTGCACGGCAACGTGGTGGAAGGACGCTATCGTCCTTCTTCCGATACCGCCACCCATCTGGCGCTGTATCGTCGCTATTCCTCTCTTGGCGGCGTGGTGCATACCCACTCAACCCACGCGACGGCATGGGCGCAGGCAGGTCTGGCAATTCCTGCGCTAGGCACGACGCATGCGGACTACTTCTTTGGCGATATCCCCTGCACCCGGGCGTTAACTGAAGCGGAAGTTCAGGATGAGTATGAGCTGAATACCGGCAGGGTGATTGTTGAAACGCTGGGGGAGGTGGAACCTTTGCATACGCCAGGCGTAGTGGTGTACCAACATGGCCCGTTTGCCTGGGGTAAAGACGCTCATGACGCGGTACATAACGCGGTGGTGATGGAAGAGGTGGCAAAAATGGCATGGATTGCGCGTGGCATTAATCCGGCACTCAGCGCTATCGACAGTTATCTGATGAATAAGCACTTCATGCGTAAGCACGGCCCAAATGCCTATTACGGGCAGAAGTAGGAAAAAACGTTCCGGAGCCAACTCTTCATGGGGATGAGATCGGTCTGGCTTCGGGATTGTTTTGCAAAAAAAGCCCCCAGTGAAGGGGGCAAGTCAAACTGTGGCAATGTTCTCGTTGGTTATTTCTGGTGTTAACGATAAATATCTGCACTGGCGTGCATATTTCCGTTACTACCGGGTTCCCTGGTGAGGATCACGTGGTAGTAGGTTGCGCCTTGCGCATCGGTCTCTTCATTCAGGGCCTGAGTGGCTTCACTTTCAGTGGCGAAGTTATGATTTATGTAAATGACGCCTAAGCTCTGCACATCATCCATGTTCCTGGCCTGATGGTTATCAATTTTGATGGCTGCCGTTGCATTTGCACTGAGCAAAAGCACAGCCAGAAGGGTCAAAACACGGGCTCGCATATGTACCTCCTCGACTGCGGTCTCTGGTTGCCTCTCTCCTGTGAGTGATTAACTTCTGATGTAATTTTAACCGCTACCAGCGCAGTCGATAGCGACCATTTCTGATGCAGTTGTTCAAAAAATTACCGCATAACCATCTTTTCTTTAATTAACAGTCTGCTGGTGGATACCGCTGCGGTGAAAAAATACCTGCCTTTCGCGCATAAGCTCTTACCAAATAGTCAATTTAATCGGGTGAGTACGCCGTTTATAGTGAGCCGGATAATTAATATAACTTTATGATAATAAGGCAAAAACTTATGGATACTTCATTCATGGATTTCAGCTATTTCGTGGTTATGTTTATGGTCGCGCTGGTGGCTGGCTTTATTAACGTGGTGTCGGGTGGTGGTGGATTTCTCTCTATTGGCGCACTCTTAATTTCTGGTTTACCCCCGGCTAATGCGCTGGCAACCAATAAAATTCAGGCTCTGGGTAGCTCGCTGACCTCCGGAATTTACTTTTTACGCCGAGGACATATCAACGTGCAGGAGCACAAGTATGTGTTTTTATCTGCCTTTATCGGTTCTGCGCTGGGAACGACGCTTATCCAGTTCATTGAACCGGAACTGCTGAAGAAACTGCTCCCAATCCTGATTATCGCAGTCGCCATTTACTTTATTTTTGCGCCAAACCTTAGCGAACCGAAAAGAAAGCAGCAGGTATCCCTGTTTCTCTTCTCGTTGATCGGTGGGGGATGTATTGGTTTTTATGATGGCTTTCTCGGTGCTGGGGCAGGTTCCTTTTATACCCTCAGCTATATTCTGCTGTGGGGATACAGTATTGATAAAGCGCAAATCCACTCGAATTTTATTAACCTGGCGTCGAACATCGCCTCGATTTTGTTCTTCATTTTCGGCGGTAAAATGATCTGGTCGCTGGGTTTGGTGATGTTTGCAGGGCAATCCCTTGGCGCACGTCTTGGTGCGACAGTCGTACTGACGCGCGGTAAGAAAGTCATCCGACCCATGATTGTCATTGTCTCCATTTGTATCAGCATCAAAATGCTGCTGGATATGTATTAATGGCGACATGATAAATAATCGTACAAGCACCTTGAGTTTACCTGCTGACCCCAGTATTATGACGCGTCATTTTTCAGCCGACCTTTAACACGTTCCTTGCCTCCATGGGCCTCGGCTGACCCAGACAGGAGGCTGAATAATCCGTAAGGAGCAATTCGATGCGTCATTACGAAATCGTTTTTATGGTCCATCCTGACCAGAGCGAACAGGTTCCGGGTATGATCGAACGCTACACTGCTGCCATCACTGGTGCAGAAGGCACGATCCACCGTCTGGAAGACTGGGGCCGCCGTCAGCTGGCTTACCCGATCAACAAACTGCACAAAGCTCACTACGTTCTGATGAACGTTGAAGCGCCGCAGGAAGTGATCGATGAGCTGGAAACTACCTTCCGCTTCAACGATGCCGTTATCCGCAGCATGGTTATGCGTACTAAACACGCTGTTACCGAAGCATCTCCGATGGTTAAAGCGAAAGACGAGCGTCGTGAACGTCGCGATGATTTCGCTAACGAAACCGCAGATGATGCTGAAGCTGGGGATTCTGAAGAGTAATTTCTGATGACCAACCGTCTGGCGTTGTCCGGCACCGTGTGCAGGGCTCCCCTTCGAAAGGTCAGTCCATCAGGAATTCCTCATTGCCAGTTCGTGCTTGAGCATCGTTCTGTGCAGGAGGAAGCCGGGTTTCACCGGCAGGCGTGGTGCCAAATGCCCGTTATTATTAGCGGACACGAAAACCAAGCCATTACTCACAGTATAACGGTCGGTAGCGCAGTGACCGTTCAGGGGTTCATCTCTTGCCACAAGGCAAAGAACGGCCTGAGCAAAATGGTTCTGCATGCCGAGCAGATTGAATTGATAGATTCTGGAGACTAGCCATATGGCACGTTATTTCCGTCGTCGCAAGTTCTGCCGTTTCACCGCGGAAGGCGTTCAAGAGATCGACTATAAAGATATCGCTACGCTGAAAAACTACATCACCGAAAGCGGTAAGATTGTCCCAAGCCGTATCACCGGTACCCGTGCAAAATACCAGCGTCAGCTGGCTCGCGCTATCAAACGCGCTCGCTACCTGTCCCTGCTGCCGTACACTGATCGTCATCAGTAATCGGTCACGGTCCATTAATACGACTTTGAGAGGATAAGGTAATGCAAGTTATTCTGCTTGATAAAGTAGCAAACCTGGGTAGCCTGGGTGATCAGGTTAACGTTAAAGCGGGCTATGCTCGTAACTTCCTGGTACCACAGGGTAAAGCTGTTCCTGCTACCAAGAAAAACGTTGAATTTTTCGAAGCGCGTCGCGCTGAGCTGGAAGCTAAACTGGCTGACGTTCTGTCCGCTGCTGAAGCTCGTGCAGAGAAAATCAACGCACTGGAAACCGTAACCATCGCGTCTAAAGCTGGCGACGAAGGTAAACTGTTCGGTTCCATCGGTACTCGCGACATCGCTGACGCTGTAACTGCAGCTGGCGTTGAAGTAGCTAAGAGCGAAGTTCGTCTGCCGAACGGCGTTCTGCGTACCACTGGCGAGCACGAAGTGAGCTTCCAGGTTCACAGCGAAGTGTTTGCTAAGCTGACTGTAAACGTAGTTGCAGAATAAGTTTTTATTCTGATGACCGCGTAAAAGCGCCGGCCCTGTGCCGGCGTTTTGCTTTTCTGTTCCCCCGCTTTTCTCTCTGGCTATTCTTTATCCTTTTCGGGATAATCACAAAAATAAAACATTATTTCAAAGTGGTGATGGAATGGAACCAACGCACCAACCTCTGTTTGCGCGTAAAAATGTTGTCTACCTGAGCGCAGCGTTCTGCTGTCTGTTGTGGGGGAGCGCCTATCCGGCGATCAAAAGCGGATATGAGATCTTCCAGATTGCCACGGATGACATTCCCTCAAAGATTGTCTTTGCCGGATATCGCTTTCTGTTTGCGGGATTATTGCTGCTACTGCTGGCGGTAGCGCAGCGTAAACCGATTGGCCGGTTAAGCCCGCGTCAGTACGGCCAACTCACGCTGTTGGGGCTAACGCAAACCTCGCTGCAATACATCTTCTTCTACATTGGCCTGGCGTTCACGACGGGAGTGAAAGGGTCCATCATGAATGCGACCGGGACCTTCTTCAGCGTGCTGCTGGCCCATTTTATCTACCATAACGACAAACTGAGCTACAACAAAGCGCTGGGCTGTATTCTGGGCTTTACCGGTGTAATGGTGGTGAACTTTAGCAGCGGACTGGATTTTAGCTTCAGCCTGTTAGGAGACGGCTCAGTAGTGATGGCGGCCTTTATTCTCTCTGCTGCCACGCTATATGGAAAACGTATTTCTCAGACGGTGGACCCGACGGTAATGACAGGGTACCAGTTGGGCGGTGGCGGTCTGGCGTTGGTTATCGGCGGCTACGCTTTTGGCGGCACGCTAACCGTAAACGGTGCGTCTTCGGTGGCGATTCTCGGCTACCTGACGTTACTCTCTTCGGTCGCTTTCGCCTTGTGGAGTATTCTGCTCAAGCATAATCGCGTGGGGATGATTGCGCCGTTTAACTTCCTGATCCCGGTTTCGGGTGCAGTGCTGTCGGCAATATTCCTCGGTGAAAACATTCTCGAATGGAAATATGCGGTAGCGCTGGTGCTGGTGTGTTCGGGGATCTGGTGGGTGAACAAGGTGAAACGCTGACGTTTCACCTTGATACCTGATGGCGCTATCGCTTATCAGGCTTACAATCGCGGGGTCACAGCGCTTAACGGGCGCGGATAAAACTGCCGTTAGGCTGGCGGGTAAACAGGACCTGCTGACCATTCCCGGTATCAATGGTTAATCCCGTCACCACGCCATTGGCATTCTGCCTGATCTGTATCATCTGACCGTCTTTCAGATTGCTCAGTGGTTTTCCGGCGCCTTCAACCTGTGCCATCGCATACACATCGGTTGGCGGGAGGTTATGGTCACGGAATACCTGCGCCAGCGTTTTACCTGAGTCTACGCGATAGGAGCGCCACTGCTGGTCAATTCCGCTATCCTGTTGGAAAGGTTGTGTCTGCGGCTGAGATTGCTGGACCTGAGGCTGCGCGTCAGGTTCGCCTTCCTGGATTGGCTCTGGCGCAACCGGAGCGACCTGGCCGGGATCGTTTTGCGGCGGGACAAGCTGTGCCTGCAGCTGAGCCTCGGTCGGTGGCTGCGACTGTGACTGTAAATCCAGCTGGGCAGTACGCGTCACCACAGGGGTATCGCTGGTGTCACTGGAAGGGAGCAGGAAACCTATCACCAACACAATAGCAGCAATAATAATGCCGCGGCGGTGCATAGGCGGTAGCGGGTCCATAATGCGAAAATTGTCCGGTGCATGCCAGATTTTCGCCAGGGTTGGTTTTAATTCAAAGCGCCCGGGCATGGCTTTCCTCCTGCTCCGCGTCTCGTTCCTCGATCATAGAGTATAGATGGCTAACGCTATGATGTTCGTCATATTACCCGCTTTCGTGACGTCAACGCGGGATATTCCTATTGTTTATGTTTCCTCGCGATTTGTCATCTGTTCCCGAGACAAAGTTTTACCGGATGCGGCATGGCTGATATGCTGCCCGCTACTTTACATCCGATGAAAGGAAATATGATGGCTAACCCGACTTTTGACACTATCGAAGCGCAAGCAAGCTACGGCATTGGTTTGCAGGTAGGACAACAGCTGAGCGAATCCGGACTGGAAGGACTGTTGCCTGAAGCGCTGGTAGCGGGTATCGCTGACGCGCTGGAAGGTAAGCACCCGGCAGTGCCGGTTGATGTTGTGCATCGCGCACTGCGTGAAATCCACGAACGTGCTGATGCAGTTCGTCGCGAGCGTTTCCAGGCTATGGCGGCTGATGGCGTCAAATATCTGGAAGAAAACCGTGAGAAAGACGGTGTGAACAGCACTGAATCCGGTTTGCAGTTCCGTGTTCTGACCCAGGGTGAAGGTGCTATTCCGGCACGTACTGACCGCGTTCGCGTGCACTACACCGGTAAGCTGATCGACGGTACCGTATTTGACAGCTCTGTCGCACGTGGCGAACCGGCTGAATTCCCGGTTAACGGCGTAATCCCAGGCTGGATTGAAGCGCTGACCCTGATGCCGGTAGGTTCCAAATGGGAACTGACTATTCCTCAGGAACTGGCTTACGGCGAGCGTGGCGCTGGCGCGTCCATTCCTCCGTTCAGCACGCTGGTATTCGAAGTTGAGCTGCTTGAGATCCTGTAAGCAGTGACTTCTGTTCCCCCCGAGGCCGGGGGGAGCAAAAAAATAGCGTGAAAAGCTATAGTTACGTCGTTGTCGATATTTTATCTTGCAAATGCCCCATCAGCGTGTATTTTTGTGAGCTGATTCGCGCTATCAGAGTGATATGACACTCACTTTAAACATTAAATTAACATTATATCTAAATCTTAGTATTCATCCCGCCAATTCTTACCTAATATCGATGAGTCCTGATAACAGGATCGTCGTATCATAGACACACTAAAGGCCGTAGAGCCTGAACAACACAGACAGGTACAGGAAGAAAAAACATGGTAGATCAGGTAAAAGTCGACACCGCTGAAGAGGCGTCGTCTGAACAGTCGCTACGGCGCAATCTCACAAACCGTCATATTCAACTTATTGCTATTGGTGGCGCTATCGGTACTGGCCTGTTTATGGGCTCCGGTAAAACCATCAGTCTCGCCGGACCGTCGATCATCTTTGTGTATATGATCATCGGTTTTATGCTGTTTTTCGTGATGCGTGCAATGGGTGAATTGCTGCTCTCGAATCTGGAGTACAAATCGTTTAGTGATTTTGCCTCTGACCTGCTCGGGCCATGGGCCGGGTATTTTACCGGTTGGACCTACTGGTTTTGCTGGGTCGTTACCGGGATGGCAGACGTTGTCGCCATTACCGCGTATGCGCAATTCTGGTTCCCCGAACTCTCAGACTGGGTCGCCTCGCTGGCGGTGATCGTGCTACTGCTGAGCCTTAACCTCGCCACCGTAAAAATGTTCGGTGAGATGGAGTTTTGGTTCGCGATGATCAAAATCGTTGCCATTATCGGCCTGATTGTCGTCGGTCTGGTGATGGTGCTGACGCACTTCCAGTCGCCAACCGGCGTTCAGGCATCGTTCACGCACTTGTGGAATGACGGTGGCTGGTTTCCGAAAGGTCTGAGTGGCTTCTTTGCCGGCTTCCAGATAGCGGTGTTCGCATTTGTGGGTATTGAGCTGGTGGGTACGACCGCAGCAGAAACCAAGGATCCGGAGAAATCTCTGCCGCGCGCCATTAACTCGATTCCAATCCGTATCATCATGTTCTACGTGTTCGCGCTGATCGTGATTATGTCCGTTACGCCGTGGAGCTCGGTAGTGCCAACCAAGAGCCCATTCGTTGAACTGTTTGTGCTGGTTGGTCTGCCTGCTGCGGCGAGCCTGATCAACTTTGTGGTGCTGACTTCAGCTGCCTCTTCTGCAAACAGCGGCGTGTTCTCTACCAGCCGTATGCTGTTCGGTCTGGCGCAGGAAGGCGTGGCACCTAAAGCGTTTGCCAAGCTGTCTAAACGCGCAGTTCCGGCGAAGGGTTTAACCTTCTCCTGTATCTGTCTGCTGGGCGGCGTGGTGATGCTGTACGTGAACCCGAGCGTGATTGGCGCCTTCACCATGATCACCACCGTATCGGCGATTCTGTTCATGTTCGTCTGGACCATCATTCTTTGCTCGTACCTGGTGTACCGCAAGCAACGTCCTCACCTGCATGAAAAATCAATCTACAAGATGCCGTTAGGCAAGCTGATGTGCTGGGTATGTATGGCGTTTTTCGTCTTCGTACTGGTACTGCTGACGCTGGAAGAAGATACCCGCCAGGCGCTGATCGTCACGCCGTTGTGGTTCATCGCGCTGGGTCTGGGCTGGTTGTTTATCGGTAAGAAACGTATGGCAGGCGTGCGTTAATCGCTAAGACGTGAGATGTAGGCCGGATAAGGCGTTTACGCCGCATCCGGCACTATGCTGGCGGGGTTGCCTGATGCGGCTTCGCCTTATCAGGCCTACGTTCGAGGTCGTTGTAGGCCCGGTAAGCGCTAGCGCTACCGGGCTTTTTTATTCACCTGCGAGGGCACGCGGGAACAACACATTGTTTTCCAGGCTGATGTGTTCCATCAGGTCGTCGATCATCTCGTTAATGCCGTTATACATGGCTTTCCAGGTGGTGCAGGCCTCTGGTGGCGGCGTAACGTTATGGGTGATGTGTTTGATCACTTCTACTAGTTCACCCGCATCGTCATGTTCGCTTTCCATCACGCTGATTGGCCCCATCGCCTGGCTACCCATGCCCTGTTTAATCATCGGGAACAGGATCTGCTCTTCCTTCATCATGTGGCTGGACAGCTCTTCATGCAGCATGGTCAGGTTTTTTGCCAGACCGCGCGGTACGTTCGGTTTGTCTGCGTGAACGCGTTCAACTTTAGTGGCCTGCAGGATCAGCTCCGGCAGCTGTTCGCGGTGTCTGTCGTGATAACGCACGATGATATGGTCGATGATTTCAGCCAGAGCCACGGTACGCCAGTCTTTCTCCAGCGGCTGTTCAGCCAGCTGCGCGAGCTGCGCCTCAATAACGTCTAAATCCAGCTCTTTACGCGCGGCAGCGCGTGCCAGCGTTTGCTTACCGCCGCAGCAGTAATCCATATCGTATTTACGAAACAGGGCCGAAGCGCGAGGAATAGAGAGCGCCAGTTCACCTAAAGGTTGATCGCGATAAGACATTGCCGTTACCTCATTCTCAATAATATAAGGTGCATTTTAAATGCAACTTATGGCGAAGGATATAACCCTTTCGGGGTGGGGTGTTTTGTGAAGGGCGTCACGAAAATTTCTTATCTCGTTAAGATGCTGAATCTTATTGGAAAGGAAAGGTACGGCGAAAAAAGCCGCACGACAGGATTAAATAAGCGCACGCCGCTGCCGATAGTTAGACCTCAGACAATACCTGCATAATAAAAGGCTACAGATGTTCAAACGAATCAAAGTGATAACCTTACTTATCACCGTGTTACTCGCGCTGGGCGCAATGCAGCTCATCTCCGCGGGCGTCTTTATTGGCGCACTCAATAACGATAAGCAGAACTTTAACGTGTCTCAACTTTCCAGCCAGAACGTGGCCGAGTTTACCGATGCGTGGATTAGCCTGAACCAGGCTCGCGTCACGCTCAACCGGGGCATGCTGCGTTTACAGGGAACGATGGCCAGCGATATTAACGGCGGTCAATTGAAGGAGCTGGTGAACACGGCAAATCGCCTGTTGGCCGAATCGAAAGAGCATTACGATAAATACTACGCTCTGCCGGAAACGCCGGGGCTGGATGAGCATCTGGCCGATCGACTGGAAGAGCAGTACGGCATCTATTCTGCGACGCTGGCAAAAATGAACGCGCTGCTGGCTGAAGGAAAGCTGGAAGAGATGTTTAAGCAGAATGCCGAGCAAAAGCAAACGGCCATGCAGGACGTTTATCGGGAATGGCGTAGCGCGCAAACGGCGCTGGCCGCTGCCGGGGTGCAGGACAATGAGAGTGATTACCAGAAGATAATCTGGCTGCTGTCCGCGGTGATGCTGATTGTCGTCACCGTGATTATCGCCAGTTGGCTGGCGATGCAGCGAGTGCTGCTCAAGCCGCTCAACGAGGTGATGGGACATATTCGCCACATCGCTGCCGGTGACCTGACACACAGCATCAACGCCGATGGCAGCAATGAAATGGCGCTGCTGGCAAGTAACGTCCGTGACATGCAGCAGGCGCTGGCGAATACGGTCAGCGTGGTGCGTGACGGGGCCGATACCATCTATACCGGCGCGGGTGAAATCGCCGCAGGCAGTAACGATCTCTCTTCACGTACCGAGCAGCAGGCCGCCTCTCTGGAAGAGACCGCAGCCAGCATGGAACAACTTACCGCAACCGTGAGACAGAACGCAGATAACGCGCGTCAGGCGACCAGTCTGGCAAAAAATGCTTCACAGACGGCGCAAAAAGGCGGAACCGTGGTTGATGGTGTGGTGCGTACGATGGATGAAATCGCCACCAGTTCCAGCAAAATCGCGCAAATTACCAATGTTATCGACGGCATTGCCTTCCAGACCAATATTCTGGCACTGAACGCGGCGGTGGAAGCGGCGCGTGCGGGCGAGCAGGGGCGCGGATTTGCCGTGGTCGCAGGCGAGGTTCGGACGCTGGCGCAGCGTAGCGCTCAGGCGGCGAAGGAGATCAAAGCGCTGATAGATGACTCAGGGAATCGGGTCAATGCCGGTACGGCGCTGGTGCATGAAGCGGGTGAAACGATGGCGGAAATAGTTAGCGCCGTGACCCGCGTGACCGACATCATGGGGGAGATTGCCTCAGCTTCTGATGAACAAAGTCGGGGTATCGATCAGGTAGGCCAGGCGGTTGCCGAAATGGATCGCGTCACGCAGCAAAACGCCTCGCTGGTAGAAGAGTCCGCTTCCGCCGCTGCCGCGCTTGAAGAGCAGGCCGCGCGGTTGAACCAGACGGTAGCGGTGTTTAAAGTGTCGCGCCGGATGGCGGCGTAAACGCCTTATCCGGCCTACATGAGATCGTACAGTCCTTGTAGGCCGGATAAGCAGCGCCATCCGGCATATTATGATTGTGAAACCACCACGACGCTCGGTTTCTGCGGCTTGGCTCTGACGGCTATCACCACCCCAACCATCAGCAGTGCTATTCCGCTTACCGTCAGCAGAGGTGGAAATTCCTCGCGCAGAATAAAGGTGTACAACAGGCCAGCCAGCGTTTCGAAGACAATCAGCGGGCCGAGGATCACCGTCGGTAATTTTTGGCTGGCGACGTTCCAGCACAGTGCGCCAACCCACGAACACAATACCGCAATGGCTATCATCAGGCCGATAAACACACCCGGACGCGGACCGAAGGGCAGAGCGAAGTCCGGCGTTTGCCCGTTCAGCCACAGGCAGGCGGCAATATAACCGAGCAGAGAAACGGGCAACGTTACCAAAGCCTGGGCCGTCGCCCACATCATCGGGTGCTTATCCGGATTCTCGCGCAGCCAGCGGGCATTACGCAGCGCATACCATGCCCAACACACCACCGAGACAAGCGCCAGCGCGATGCCGGAACCATAACGCCAGCCACTAAAGTCTGGTAACCCCTGATTCAGCTCCGAGATATTCACGCACAGCAGTCCTATACCAATCAATACCAGCGCAGGCGACAGACGCCACCATGATAATTTGCCGTCACGCTGGCTGTAGAGTAGGTTAGCGAAGACTGGGATCACCACCGGTAATGTACCAATAATCATTGTGGAGACCGGTGCGCCGGTGCGCTGGATGGCGCTTGCCAGGCAAACGTAATAAATCAGATTCCCCATCATTGTTAGCGTCAGCGCAGTTACCCAGTCTTTCCGCACGAGTTGACGCAGGCGCGCACGTCCCAGCCAGGCAATCGGCAATGCGATCAGCCCCAGCGCCAGATAACGCCCCATCGACTGCAATACCGCCGGGTATTCCGGTACGATCAGCGGTCCAACAAAAATTAATCCCCACATCAGCCCGGCCAACAGGGCATACAACACACCGCTAATCATTTTGGACATCCACATCGTTTAACAATACGTCGAGTGTAGGCAGGAAAAATGCTGCCGTATTGTATGAGATTGCTGATCAACGCCGGACGACTTGTTTCTGATAACGCACCGGCGTAATGCCGTAGCGATGGGTAAACGCGCGGGTGAGATGCGACTGGTCGGTGAGGCCGGTTGCGGCGGCGACCTCTGCGGCGGGCATACCGTAAGTGAGAAAACCTTTGGCTCGCCACAACCGGATCGCCATCAGCATCTGGTGCGGCGTGACGTGGAAATGAGACTTAAACTGGCGCTGAAAATGCCAGGGACTCAGCGATGCAACCCGCGCCAGCTCGTCGAGCGTGACCGGATGCATATAATTATCGTGCAGATACTCGCGTACCCGTTCAAAGCGATGCGCCCCCTCCGTTAATACTGGCGCATGGCGGGCCAGCGGCTGGAACGTGTCGATCAGATCGAGTAGAAGGCCTTTTTGCGCCAGCGGATCTTCAGTGTTCCACAGGCCATGGATCAGCGAGCAGATCTGGCGCGAGCGCAGCGGATCGTGACGCGTTACGTCATGAAACCACCAGTGGCGGATCCCGGTGACCTCTTCCAGAAGGTCGGGTTCAAGATAAATCATCCGATAGCGCCAGCCGTCGGCGGTTTCGGCTTCGCCGGTATGCAGCTCATCGGGATTCATGGTGACGACGGAATGGGCGGGGGCAACATACTGCGTGCCGCGATAGCGAAAACGTTCGGCTCCGGCTTCTATCGCGCCAATGCCAAACGCTTCATGGGTGTGCGGCTCGAAAGCGTAACGCGAGATGTGTGCATGATACAGCTCAACGCCCGGCACCTGCGCCAGATGGTGAAAGCGGGCGCTGTCTTTCTCATCAATAAACTGCTCAGGTACACCTTGCACGTTTTCTCTCCCCACGCATCATCCTGTCATTATCAGAGAGGATGCGCGGGGATGCCACCACAATTAACTAATTTTTAACACTTACACGATGCCTTTGACGCTGTCAGCCAACGAGGTGGTCGGGCGACCAATCAGTTTGCTCAGCGTATGGCTGTCGTCGAACAGACCACCTTTGGAGGCGCCAGTGTCTGAGTCAGCCAGCATGTCCGCCAGCCCGGCAGGCAGGCCTACACCTTTTAGCGCGGCGGCAAAATCTGCTTCGCTCAGGTTCTGATACACCACTTTTTTACCACTCTGTTTTGCCAGCTCGGCAGCCAACTGGCTCAGGGTCCAGCCTGCGTCGCCCGCCAGTTCATAAGTTTTACCGGCGTGACCGTCTTCACTGATGACGCGCGCGGCGGCAGCGGCATAGTCGGCGCGGGTCGCTGAGGCAATTTTGCCTTCACCTGCAGCCCCGATAAACACGCCGTGTTCCAGTGCAGCCGGTGCGCTGGCGAGATAGTTTTCGGTGTACCAGCCGTTACGCAGCAGCGCGTAGGCGATACCGGATTCAGCCAGCATCTTCTCGGTTGCCACATGCTCATCAGCCAGCCCCAGCGGGGAGGTGTCGGCGTGCAGCAGGCTGGTGTAGGCGATGAATTTCACGTGCGCGGCTTTCGCTGCGTTAATCACGTTGCGATGCTGCGGGGCGCGTTGTCCCACTTCGCTGGAGGAGATTAGCAGTAGCTTGTCGATACCCTGTAAGGCAGTCGTAAAGGCGGCTTCATCGCTGTAATCCGCCTGACGAACGGTAATGCCCTGCTGGCTAAGCGCCGTCGCTTTAGCGGGATTACGCACAATTGCCACAATCTGGCTGGCAGGAACGGTTTTCAGCAGAGATTCAATAACGTGTTGGCCCAGTTGGCCGGTGGCGCCGGTAATTGCGATCATGGAGTGACTCCTTGGTATTGGTCTTGTGTTTAATCACGCTAACACCTAAACTTACTTTTAGTAAGTACGAACAAAAAGGTTAGTATGAAAATGACAGCATCGACGCTCTCCCAGCAGTTACGCGATGGCAACTTGTTTGCCGAACAGTGTCCCTCCCGTGAGGTGTTAAAACACGTCACCAGCCGCTGGGGCGTGTTGATTCTGGTGGCGCTGCGCGACGGTACGCACCGTTTCAGCGATTTGCGCCGTAAGATGGGCGGGGTCAGTGAAAAGATGCTGGCGCAATCCCTGCAAGCGTTAGAGCATGATGGGTTTATCAATCGGGTGTCGTATCCGGTGGTGCCGCCGCACGTGGAGTATAGTCTGACGCCGTTGGGTGAGCAGGTGAGCGATAAAGTCGCCGCGCTGGCGGACTGGATAGAACTGAATTTGCCGCAGGTTTTAGCGCAGCGGGACGAACGGGCTGCGTAGTTTTGTAGGCCGGATAAGACGCTATTGCGCCGCATCCGGCACGAAAATTACTTACTTAAATCCAGCTGATAAATAGCGAAACCGATGTCATCGGTCGCGACTTTCTTCAGCGGATACTGGCCTTTCTCTTTAATAAATGCCGCGGCTTTATCAGACGGTGATGTTTCAAAGCGAATATCCAGTGGTGTATCGCTATGAATTGGCGCCAGACGCCAGTTGTTATCTGCCGCCGGGTGAATTTCACCGGCACGCTTCGTCTCAGCACCAACCCAGGCCGCCAGCACCGAGCGGTTTTCATCCGGAGAAGCAAACGCGATGTGGCTGTCGCCGGTTCCGGCAAACTTACCGCCGTAGGCGCGGTAGTTGTTGGTCGCGACGAGGAAGGTGGCATTCGGATCGATTGGTTTGCCGTTAAAGGTCAGATTTTTAATACGTTCCGCTTTCGGGTTAATGGTCTGACATTCACCGTCGTAGCGAGCAGGTTGTGAAACATCAATCTGATAATTCACGCCGTCAATCACGTCGAAGTTATAGGTACGGAAGCCATCCCAGTTAATCAACGACTGTGGTTTGCTGCTGTGGATATCAATCTGATTGAACTGCCCGGCGGAACATTCCAGCCACTCTTTCACCTCTTTGCCACTGGCTTTCACTACCACCAGGGTGTTGGGATAAAGATACAAATCAGCGGCGTTACGGAAGGTTAACTGGCCTTTTTCGACTTCTACGAAGCTTGCCGGATCGTTCTTGCGTCCACCGACCTTAAACGGCGCGGCGGCGGAAAGTACCGGCAGTTTTGCCAGATCCGGATCGCCCTGAATAAAGTGTTCCACATAGGCTTTCTGCGCGTTGTTCACCACCTGTACGGTCGGGTCATCCTGTACCAGCGCCAGATAGCTGTACATGTTGTCGGCGGATTTACCGATCGGTTTGCTGACAAACTCACGCGTGGCGTCGTGATCGGCTTTCAGGATCTCAACGATTTTTTTGTCTTCTGCTGCCAGTGATTTTTTGGCTGCGGCGTCATAGATCGGGCGCGCCTCGGCTTTCGCCTGAGTGACCTGCCATTTACCGCTGTCGTTATTCAACACTAAATCCACCACGCCCAGGTGATCGCCCCACATACCCGGCATCACCGCAGGAACCCCATTCAGCGTACCTTTTGTGATATCTGCGCCTTTAATATTGGCAAAGTCTTTACCCGGGAAGACGGCGTGAGCGTGACCAAACATAATGGCATCCACGCCCGGTACTTCGCTGAGGTAATAAACGGAGTTTTCCGCCATTGTTTGATATGGGTCGGCAGAAAGCCCGGAGTGAGCAACCACCACCACAACATCGGCGCCTTTTTCTCTCATTTCCGGAACGTATTTGCGTGCAGTTTCCGTAATGTCGTTCACCGTGACTTTGCCGCTGAGGTTGGCTTTATCCCAGGTCATAATCTGCGGTGGAACAAAGCCGATATAGCCAATCTTCAGCGTCTGCTTGTTCCCTTCCTTGTCGACCACTTCAGTGTCTTTGATCAAGTAAGGCGTAAACAGCGGCTTTTTGGTCTTCACGTCGATGATATTGGCGTTAACGTAAGGGAACTTCGCTCCGGCCAGCGCGTTGTGCAGATACTCCAGACCGTAGTTGAATTCATGGTTGCCGAGGTTACCCACCGCGTAATCCAGGGTATTCAGCGCCTTATATACCGGGTGAGTATCGCCCGCTTTCAGCCCCTTGGCCGCCATGTAATCCCCGAGCGGGCTACCCTGAATCAGATCGCCATTATCAACCAGCACGCTGTTTTTGACTTCACCACGCGCAGCGTTGATCAAACTTGCCGTACGTACCAGACCGAATTTTTCAGTCGGTGTATCTTTGTAATAATCGAAATCCATCATATTGCTATGCAAATCAGTGGTTTCCATTATACGCAGATCGACGGTCGCGGCATTGACGCTGGCTGCAATCAGCGTTGCCAGAAGCGTTGCACTAAACTTAATCATCAGGGGGCATCCTTTTAAGATCTAAGCCACAAAAGAAAATGTATATAAATCTTCTTGCTTACAGAACTGTGAATCATGACATGAATATAGCGTTTAAAACCGCAGACGCTATCACAGTTGGCGGATCCCCTGACGATCGGGTATAAGTAAAACAACGAGTTAACACCACTGACAGAAACGAGGTGGAGAATGCTAGAACATGTATGCCAGCTTGCACGGAACGCGGGCGATGCCATTATGCAGGTCTACGATGGAATCAAACCGATGGAGATTACCAGCAAGCAGGATGATTCTCCGGTCACGGCGGCAGATATCGCCGCACATACGGTGATCCTCGAAGGATTACTGGCGCTGACGCCGGATATTCCGGTTCTGTCTGAAGAGGCGCCTCCTGGCTGGGATGTTCGCCAGCATTGGCAGCGCTACTGGCTGGTGGACCCGCTGGACGGGACCAAAGAGTTCATTAAGCGTAACGGTGAATTTACCGTCAATATTGCGCTGATCGAGAAAGGAAAGCCGGTTCTGGGCGTGGTTTACGCGCCGGTAATGAAAGTGATGTACAGCGCAGCAGAAGGTAAAGCGTGGAAAGAAGAGTGCGGCGTACGCAAACAAATTCAGGTTCGTGACGCGCGTCCGCCGCTGGTGGTCATTAGCCGCTCGCATGCCGACAATGAGTTAAAAGAATATCTGCAACAGTTGGGTGAGCACCAGACCACGTCGATTGGCTCATCGCTGAAGTTCTGCCTGGTGGCGGAAGGGCACGCACAGCTGTATCCGCGTTTTGGGCCAACCAACGTGTGGGACACCGCCGCTGGCCATGCCGTTGCAGCCGCAGCCGGAGCGCACGTTCACGACTGGCAGGGGAAACCTCTGGATTACACCCCACGTGAATCGTTCCTCAACCCCGGCTTCCGCGTCTCTATTTACTGAGTAATTTGTGCAGCAGGGCAATTACCTGCTGCACCTCTTCCTGCGTTAATGCGCCATCTTTTGCCCACTGCACGCGTCCGTCCTTGTCGAGTACGACGATAGCGGAACTCTCTTCATCCAGTTGCCAGGCTTTACGCGCAATGCCATTGCTGTCGACAATGAATTGCGACCACGGGTAGAGCTTCTTATTGCTCTCCAGACTGCTGCGCACAAACATACCGGAGCCGGGAATGGCGTCATCCGTGTTGACAATAGTAGTGGTCTGGTATTTGTCGTGCGGCAGGTTGGCGGCTTTGATTGCCTCGATCAGCGTCGCATTTTTCTCTTTGGCGGAGGTGCGTCCGGCAATGTGTTGCACAATTCGCACTTTGCCTGGCAACTGCGCGCTATTCCAGCTTTTGTAGCTAAACTTATCGTTATCGAGAATCAGTTCGCCGCGATCGGCGATCCCCACCGGCGGTACGCGCTGGTCAGTCTCAAACTTATGTGCGGAGGCAATCATCGGCAGTAGCAGGCACGACAGCGCCAGCAGATTTCGTAAGGTCATAGGTTTTCCTTCTTTCTTTTATTTTGCAGGTGATCCGACCACTTGGGTCTGGAATTTAATCATATGTGCGAATGATGCTTTTTCCCGCAAGCGCGATGCCAGTTTGCGGACGGGCGCACAAATCCTGCGAAAAATGAAGGCTTATACTAAAGACAGCGAAGCGTTGAAAAGATAATTCTGAATAATTGTAACTTGAAGGTAAATAAACTTATACACGCTGGAAACATCAACGAGATAGTCTATAGTCATAGGGCATTAAAATTTGCGCCTGAGGATTGTCGGACCGATTGTGGTACCGCAAAGGCGTAATGCTCAGCAGGAGACAACAATGAAAATTTTCCAACGATACAACCCGCTGCAGGTGGCGAAGTACGTGAAGATCCTGTTTCGTGGACGGTTATATATCAAGGATGTAGGCGCTTTTGAATTTGATAAGGGTAAGATTCTTATCCCAAAAGTGAAGGACAAACTGCATTTTTCCGTGATGTCCGAAGTTAACCGTCAGGTCTTGCGTCTGCAAACTGAGATGGCTTGATCAAAGTGCTATGCAGTAGTTAAAAAAACGGCTCCTGATGGGAGCCGTTGATGTTTCTGTAAGGCGTTAAGACGCCTTTGCCTCTTCTTTTGCATCTGGCAGTTTTGGTACCAGAACGGTAGGTTTACTGTCCAGACGCGTCACCAGCAGCTGATCGATCTTGTAGTTATCGATATCCACCACTTCAAATTTGTAACCTGAATACTTCACCGAGTCGGTGCGTTTCGGGATTTTACGCAGCATAAACATCATAAAGCCGCCGATGGTTTCATAGTTGCCGGACTGCGGGAACTCGTCGATATCCAGCACGCGCATTACGTCATCAATCGGTGTACCGCCGTCGACTAACCATGAGTTTTCATCACGTGCCACAATCTGCTCTTCCAGACCCTGACCTACCAGATCGCCCATCAGCGTCGTCATAACGTCGTTGAGGGTGATAATCCCCACCACCAGCGCGTACTCGTTCATGATGACGGCAAAGTCTTCGCCTGCGGTTTTGAAGCTTTCCAGCGCTTCAGAGAGCGTCAGCGTGTCCGGGACGATCAGCGTATTGCGGATCTGTACGCCGCTGTTCAGCGCCATGCTTTGGTTTGCCAGTACGCGGTTGAGGAGATCCTTTGAATCAACATAACCAATGATGTGGTCGATATCTTCGTTACACACCAGGAATTTGGAGTGCGGATGTTCCGCCACCTTGTTCTTCAGGCTTTGCTCATCTTCATGGAGATCGAACCAGATAATATTCTCGCGCGAGGTCATTGAAGACGGGACGGTACGGGATTCCAGTTCGAATACATTTTCAATCAGCTCATGCTCCTGCTTGCGCAGAACACCCGCCAGCGCACCCGCTTCGACCACGGCGTAAATGTCGTCCGAGGTGATGTCGTCTTTACGCACCATTGGGATCTTAAACAGACGGAAAATGTTGTTTGCCAGACCGTTAAAGAACCACACCAGCGGGCGGAAGACCAGCAGGCAGAAGCGCATCGGGTTGATGATACGCAAAGCCACAGCTTCTGGCGCAATCATACCGATGCGTTTCGGGGTTAAATCCGCGAACAGGATGAACAGGCCAGTAACCAGCGAGAACGACAGAATAAAGCTTAACTGTTCGGACAGCTCTGGAGTGAAGTACTTCGAGAAAAGGCTGTAAAACGCCGGGGAGAATGCTGCATCACCGACGATACCGCCGAGAATGGCGACCGCGTTAAGGCCAATTTGCACGACGGTAAAAAACATGCCGGGGTTTTCCTGCATCTTCAAAACACGTTGTGCGTTTACGTTGCCTTCATCGGCAAGCAGTTTAAGTTTTATTTTGCGTGATGCAGCAAGCGAGATCTCAGATATCGAGAAAAACGCACTCACGGCGATCAGGCAGAGAATGACTAAAATACTGTTTAACATATCTTATCCGACCGTTCGGGTCAGATCCTCGGAAGGGAGAAGTTGATACTCGTCGTCTTTCAAGCTGCAGGTGCGTTAGCTGCACTCATTCACCCCAGTCACATAGTTCTCTATGCTCCTGGGGATTCACGAGTTTGCCGCCTGCCTGCAACTCGAAATCCTTAGAGTATAAATCCAATGGAATATTCATTGAAAACCGGCTCGTGGAAGTGAGCCGGTAAATTCAGAAGCTAGTATAGCGTAAGGCACTGTAAAGTCGCCAGAGGGGGAAATTATCCTTGTGGCGGCAGGCAAACACCAATACCACCAATGCCACAATAACCGTAAGGATTTTTGTGCAGATACTGCTGGTGATCGTCCTCGGCATAATAGAACGGGGTTGCCGTAGTGATTTCCGTGGTAATGGTGCGCTCGTCGCCTGCGGCGGTCATTGCTGCCTGAAAACGTTCAAGGCTGGCCTGTGCGGCGGCGGTTTGTTCCGGCGTTAACGGGTAAATGGCGGAGCGATACTGCGTGCCCTGGTCGTTCCCCTGACGCATGCCTTGAGCCGGGTCGTGATTTTCCCAGAACACCTGCAGCAGTTGTTCGTAGCTGATAACATGCGGGTCATAGACGATGCGTACCGCTTCGGCATGCCCGGTATCGCCAGAACACACTTCACGATAGGTTGGGTTTGGGGTGTAGCCGCCGGTGTACCCGGCCGCCGTGCTGTAGACCCCTGGCAATGACCAAAATAAACGCTCAACGCCCCAGAAGCATCCCATGGCGAAATAAGCTATCTCCATACCGTCGGGCACGTTGGTCATCGAATGTTGGTTAACCGCATGCAGCGTTGCCACTGGCATCGGGGTGTTGCGTCCAGGTAGCGCATCTGCTTGAGTAACAAGATGCTTTCTATCAAATAAACTCATGGCCGTTCTCCCGAAATCAGTCATTTGGGTTAAGGTTGTAACGAGACGCGTCTTTGCCCACAATAAACGGCGTGAATACGTCTAGAGTTAAACATAAGAAATATTTGGGTTGTCGTCTGTTTTTCAACTCTTATTGTTGATTTTTTGTTAAGCCGAGGAACGGCATAGTATTTTTTTCCAGGGGTGGGAAAAAAGGATATTCAGGAGAAAATGTGCCACATATCCGTCAGTTATGTTGGGTGGGATTACTGTGCTTAAGTGGCTCCGCCGCCGCCGCGAATGTTCGCTTACAGGTCGAAGGATTATCAGGACCGCTGGAGAAAAACGTCCGTGCGCAGCTGTCCACGATTCAAAGTGATGAAGTCACTCCAGACCGACGCTTTCGTGCGCGCGTTGATGATGCCATCCGCGAAGGGCTAAAAGCGCTGGGCTACTTTGAGCCGACCATTGATTTTGAACTGCGTCCACCGCCGGCAAAAGGCCGCCAGGTGCTGATTGCCAAAGTGACCCCCGGCGAGCCGGTGCTGATTGGTGGCACTGAGGTGATTTTGCGCGGTGGCGCGCGTACGGATAAAGATTATCTGGATCTGCTGAAAACGCGCCCGGCAATCGGCACCGTGCTGAATCAGGGGGACTATGACAACTTCAAAAAGTCACTCACCAGCGTGGCGCTGCGTAAAGGTTATTTCGACAGTGAATTTAATAAAAGCCAGCTTGGAATAGCGCTTGAGCGTCGCCAGGCGTTCTGGGATATCGATTACAACAGCGGCGAACGCTATCGCTTTGGGCATGTCACTTTTGAAGGCTCGCAAATTCGCGATGAGTATCTGCAAAATCTGGTGCCCTTTAAAGAAGGTGAAGAGTACGAGTCGAAAGATCTGGGCGAACTGAACCGTCGTCTGTCGGCGACCGGATGGTTTAATTCCGTGGTCGTCGCACCGGAGTTTGATAAAGCCCGCAAAACCAAGGTGCTACCCCTGAAAGGCGTGGTCTCACCGCGAACCGAAAACACCATCGAAACCGGGGTCGGTTATTCAACTGACGTCGGGCCACGGGTGAAGACCTCGTGGAAAAAGCCGTGGATGAACTCCTACGGTCACAGCTTGACGACCAGCGCCAGTATCTCGGCGCCAGAGCAGGTGCTTGATTTCAGCTATAAAATGCCGCTGTTAAAGAACCCGCTGGAGCAGTATTACCTGGTACAGGGCGGCTTTAAGCGTACCGATTTAAACGACACCGAGCAGGATTCCACAACGCTTGCGGTTTCCCGTTACTGGGACCTCTCCAGCGGCTGGCAGCGCGCGATTAACCTGCGCTGGAGCCTCGACCACTTTACCCAGGGTAACGTCACCAACACCACTATGCTGCTCTATCCGGGCGTGATGATCAGCCGGACGCGTTCACGCGGCGGCCTGATGCCTGTCTGGGGCGACTCTCAGCGTTACTCTATTGATTACTCGAACACCGCCTGGGGTTCAGATGTTGATTTCTCCGTCTTCCAGGCGCAAAACGTCTGGATCCGCACGCTGTACGACAGGCATCGCTTTGTGATGCGCGGTAATCTCGGCTGGATTGAAACCGGAGACTTCGACAAAGTGCCGCCGGACCTGCGTTTCTTTGCCGGGGGCGATCGCAGTATTCGCGGCTATAAATACAAATCTATTTCGCCGGAAGGCAGCGACGGCAAGCTGAAAGGGGCCTCCAAGCTGGCAACCGGCTCGCTGGAATACCAGTACAACGTGACCGGTAAATGGTGGGGGGCGATGTTTGTCGATAGCGGTGAAGCGGTCAGCGACATTCGCCGAAGCGATTTCAAAACCGGTGCCGGGGTCGGCGTACGCTGGCAATCGCCGGTTGGACCTATCAAGCTCGACTTTGCCGTCCCGGTCGGCGACAAAGATGAACATGGTTTACAGTTTTACATCGGTCTGGGGCCTGAATTATGAGTTTATGGAAGAAGATAAGCCTCGGCGTGCTGGTATTTATCCTGCTGTTGTTAGGCACGGTGGCGTTCCTCGTCGGTACCACCTCGGGCCTGCATCTGATCTTCAAAGCCGCTAATCGTTGGGTTCCGGGTCTGGAAATTGGTCAGGTCACCGGCGGCTGGCGGGATCTATCACTGAAAAATATTCGCTACGACCAGCCTGGCGTGGCGGTGAATGCTGGTGAAGTGCATTTGGCCGTGGGGCTTAACTGTCTGTGGGACAGCAGCCTGTGCGTCAACGATCTGGCGCTGAAAAACATCAACGTGGCGATCGACAGCAAAAAGATGCCGCCATCCGCGCCGGTTGAGGAAGAAGAGAGCGGTCCGCTTAATCTTTCCACGCCTTACCCCATCACGCTTTCGCGCGTGGCGCTGAACAACATCAATATCAAAATCGATGACACCACGGTTTCAGTGCTGGATTTTACCTCTGGCCTGAACTGGCAGGAAAAAACGCTGACGTTGAAGCCAACGTCATTACAGGGGCTGCTGATTGCTCTGCCTAAAGTGGCGGAAGTGGCACAGGAAGAGGTTGTCGAACCGAAGATTCAAAACCCGCAGCCGGATGAAAAGCCGCTCGGGGAAACGCTAAAAGATCTGTTCTCAAAGCCGGTACTGCCGGAAATGACCGATGTCCATCTGCCGCTCAATCTCAATATTGAAGAGTTTCGCGGCGAGCAGTTGCGCGTGACCGGGGATACGGATTTAACAGTACATAGTATGCTGCTGAAAGTGAGCAGCATAGACGGCAACATGAAGCTCGACGCGCTGGATATCGACTCGAATCAGGGAACGGTAAAAGCCAGCGGCACGGCGCAACTGACCGACACGTGGCCGGTTGATATTACGTTAAACAGCACGCTAAACATCGACCCGTTAAAAGGCGAAAAGGTGAAGCTGAAGGTCGGCGGTGCGCTGCGCGAACAGCTGGAAGTCGGCGTCAATCTGTCTGGTCCGGTAGATATGGACCTGCGTGCACAGACGCGCCTGGCAGAAGCCGGATTGCCGCTCAACATTGAGGTGGTAAGTAAGCAGGTTTACTGGCCGTTTACCGGTGAGAAACAGTTCCAGGCCGATGACATCAAGCTCAAACTGACCGGCAAGATGACCGACTATACGCTGTCGATGCGTACCGCCGTGAAAGGTCAGGATATTCCTCCGGCTACTATCACGCTGGACGCCAAAGGCAACGAGCAGCAGATCAATCTCGACAAACTCAGCGTTGCGGCGCTGGAAGGGAAAACCGAGCTGAAAGCGCTGGTGGACTGGCAGCAGGCGATCAGCTGGCGCGGGGAGCTAACGCTGGATGGTATCAATACCGCGAAAGCGATCCCGGACTGGCCGTCAAAACTGAATGGCCTGGTGAAAACGCGCGGCAGTCTGTACGGCGGAAGCTGGCAGATGGAGGTTCCGGAGCTGAAGCTGACCGGCAACGTGAAGCAGAACAAGGTCAATGTGAACGGTTCGCTGAAGGGGAACAGCTACCTGCAGTGGACGATTCCGGGCCTTCATCTGGAGCTGGGACGCAACAGTGCGGACGTAAAAGGCGAACTGGGGGTTAAAGACCTCAACCTCGACGCGACGATTGATGCCCCAAGCCTGGATAACGCGCTGCCGGGGCTGGGCGGTACGGCGAAAGGGCTGGTAAAAGTTCGCGGTACGGTTGAAGCACCACAGCTGCTGGCGGATATTACCGCCCGTGGTCTGCGCTGGCAGGAACTTTCCGTTGCTCAGGTGCGCGTCGAAGGCGATGTGAAATCGGCCGAGCAAATCGCCGGTAATCTCAACGTTCGTGTAGAGCGAATTGTACAACCTGACGTGAATATTGGTCTGGTAACGCTCAACGCCAAAGGCAGTGAAAAGCAGCATGAGCTGCAGTTACGCATTCAGGGTGAGCCGGTTTCCGGGCAACTGGATCTTGCCGGGAGCTTTGATCGCAAAGAACAGCGCTGGAAAGGGGAGTTAAGCAATACCCGCTTCCAGACGCCGGTCGGTCCGTGGTCGCTCAACCGGGCTATCGCGCTGGATTATCGTAATCAAGAACAGAAAATTAGTATCGGGCCGCACTGCTGGAACAACCCGAATGCGGAGCTGTGCGTACCACAAACCATTGATGCCGGTGCAGAAGGTCGCGCGGTGGTGAATCTTAACCGCTTCGACCTGGCGATGCTAAAACCGTTTATGCCGGAGACAACCCAGGCCAGCGGTGTGTTCACTGGCAAAGCTGATGTGAGCTGGGATACCACCAAAGAGGGGCTGCCACAGGGGCAGGTCACCCTGAGCGGACGTAACGTGAAGGTCACGCAAAGCGTGAATGATGCCCCGCTCCCCGTGGCGTTTGAAACGCTGAATCTGACTGCCGACCTGCACAATAACCGTGCCGAGTTGGGCTGGCTAATTCGTCTGACCAACAACGGGCAGTTTGACGGACAGGTGCAGGTAACGGACCCGCAAGGGCGTCGTAATCTGGGCGGTAACGTCAATATTCGCAACTTCAATCTGGCGATGGTGAACCCCATCTTCTCGCGCGGTGAAAAAGCGGCAGGGATGATCAACGCCAACCTGCGGCTGGGCGGCGATGTGCAAAGCCCGCAGTTGCTCGGACAGCTGCAACTGAGTGGTCTGGATATTGACGGTAACTTCATGCCGTTTGACATGCAGCCAAGCCAGTTAGCCGTTAACTTCAATGGAACACGCTCAACGCTGGCGGGCGTGGTGCGTACGCAGCAGGGAGAAATTAACCTGAGCGGCGATGCCGACTGGAGTCAGATAGACAACTGGCGGGCGCGTGTTGCGGCTAAAGGCAGCAGGGTACGTATTACCGTACCGCCGATGGTCCGCCTCGACGTATCGCCGGACGTGGTCTTAGAAGCCACACCAAGCCTGTTTACTCTCGATGGCAACGTGGATGTGCCGTGGGCGCGTATCGTGGTACATGACCTGCCGGAAAGCGCGGTTGGGGTTTCCAGCGATATGGTCATGCTTAACAACAATCTGCAGCCGGAGAAACCGCAGACCGCCGGTATTCCGATCAACAGCAACCTGAACATCCACGTCGGTAACAACGTGCGTCTTGACGCCTTTGGTCTGAAAGCGCGTCTGACGGGCGATCTGAAAGTGGTGCAGGATAAGCAAGGTCTGGGGCTTAACGGGCAAATTAATATCCCGAGCGGTCGCTTCCACGCCTATGGTCAGGATCTGATTGTGCGTAAGGGCGAGCTGTTGTTCTCCGGTCCGCCGGATCAGCCGTTGCTCAACATCGAAGCGATTCGTAACCCAGATGCCACCGAAGACGACGTGATCGCTGGCGTTCGCGTCACCGGTACCGCCGATGAACCGAAGGCGGAGATCTTCTCCGACCCGGCAATGTCGCAGCAAATGGCGCTTTCCTACCTGCTACGTGGACAAGGGCTGGATAGCGAACAGAGCGATAGCGCAGCGATGACTTCAATGCTTATTGGTCTGGGGGTTGCACAAAGTGGTCAGGTTGTGGGTAAAATCGGGGAGACATTTGGCGTAAGCAATCTGGCACTGGACACGCAAGGGGTGGGCGACTCATCTCAGGTGGTTGTCAGCGGATACGTACTGCCAGGTCTGCAGGTGAAATATGGTGTGGGTATATTTGACTCCTTAGCGACACTCACGCTACGTTATCGTCTGATGCCTAAGCTATATCTGGAAGCAGTGTCTGGCGTAGATCAGGCACTTGATTTGCTCTATCAGTTCGAGTTTTAGCAATGCGAATATTTGTCTACGGCAGTTTACGAACCAAACAAGGCAACAGCCACTGGATGACCAATGCCCTGTTGCTGGGAAATTTCAGTATCGATAACTACCAGTTGTACAGCCTGGGCCACTATCCAGGCGCGGTTCCGGGAAATGGAACAGTACACGGGGAAGTTTATCGTATTGATAACGCCACGCTGGCAGAGCTTGACGCTCTGCGTACCCGCGGCGGTGAATACGCACGCCAGTTAATTCAAACGCCGTACGGAAGTGCATGGATGTACGTGTACCAACGTCCGGTTGATGGCTTAACGCTGATTGAAAGCGGTAACTGGTTAGACAGAGACCAGTACTGATATATCGTCTACCAGAATAAACAACGCCGCCTTCGGGTGGCGTTGTTTATTAAAGGCTTAAAACTCCACGCGCGCGCCGAGGTTATAGCGGCGTCCTTCCACCTGCGCGGATTCATTCCATGCAGTCGTCAGTTTCGGATCTTCATCCAGCACGTTGTAGATCCCTGCCATCAGCTGCGTGTGCTTATTGAGCTTATAACGTACGCCTACGTCGACCATCGTGTAGTCATCGTACTTATAGTTATTGCCGCTGTTGCGGTTACTGCTGCGGTAATTCACCGTACTCCATACGTCCAGACTCTGCGTTGCCGCCCAGCTCAGCGACAGGTTCGCCATATGGCGCGGATAATCGTTGAGCGCGTAGCCTTTGTTTACGCCGCTTTTCTGTTCGCTATGGTTCCAGGTGTAGTTAGCGTTGGCTTTTACATCGGCGCTAATCTGCCAGTCGGCATTCAGTTCTATGCCGTACACGTCCGCCTTGCTGACGTTGAAGTATTTACTGACGGAGTCCGCCTTGTAGCCATTCACGGAGCACTGATTCGTCGATGTAGTTTCGCAAATGGTTTGTTCAGCAATTTTGTCTTTGAACTGCGTATAGAAGACGGTGCTATCCAGTGACAGCGCATTCCCCGTCCAGTAGAGGCCCAGCTCAGAGTTAACGCTTTGTTCTGGTTTCAGATCGTCGTTACCGACGGTCAGGAAGGGATAAGGTACGGTCGAGCCGTATGGGGTGACAAAGTCGCTGGATGTCGCACGCAGCTCAGGTTTTTTATAACCTGCGGAAACGCCGCCCTTCAGCGCCCAGTCATTGCTGAAGGCCCAGTTACCGTACATTTTCGGCGTAATATGTGTGCCAAAGTTATCATCCTGGTCCATACGCGCTGATGTGGTCAGGATGAAGTCGTCAATGCTCCAGCCGTCTTCAGCAAACAATGCCCAACCGTTACGGCTGATTTTTGTCACTGGCTCAGATCCGGGCAGCGTTTTGTTGGCCACATCAAAGCGGTCATTCAACTCTTCGCGGGTGAAATTCGCCCCAACGGTCAGTTTATGGTTGTCGAGCGTGAAGGTGGTTTGCGAATTAGCGACGTAGTTCTCCATCTGTACATACTGCGGCGACTGGCCGTCATAAACGTACTTCGAACGGCCTTTTTCATAGTTTATGTAGTTGGTCGTTGCAATGGTGTCGTCGGCATACCAGCCGGTATGCGTTAAGGTGGCGGCGTTACGATCGAACAGCCATGACCACGGCGCGCCGCGCTTCTGGGTACGGTTTTTCTCCTGCTCACCGGTGACCACATTGAGGTCGAACAGGTTATTTTCGCTAGCGGCCAGGCCCAGCGTCATATCAACGGATTTACGGTTGTGTTTGCCGAAATAGTTATTGCGATCGTCATCGCGACGGTCGAGCCAGTCGGCCGCTACGCTAAGGCCGAGAACATCGGGCACAATCGGCCCCATGGTAAACAGATTCATCTGGCTGGTATTACCCAAATACTGGTGTTCCTGAAGCCAGGTATTGGCGGCAATTGCCGTCGTCCACTCTTTTGCGCCATACGGTTTTTTGGTAATCACGTTGACCACACCGCCGATGGCATCTGAGCCGTACAGCGAGGACATGGGCCCGCGGATAACTTCGATACGCTCAATGGCCTCCATCGGCGGTAAGAAGTTGGCTTCAGTACCGATGTCATGTCCGTAAGGGCGAGATTCACCGGTATTTTGTTTGACGCTGTTGACCATAAACGCGGTATAGGACGGGTCCATGCCGCGAATCATAATGCTGCCAGCGTTCATACCGCTGCTGTTGGTGACCGAGACGCCAGGAAGGTTTTTAATCGCTTCACCAATGCTACGGTCCGGCTGAATATCCAGCGTTTTACGATCGATAACGGAAATGGTGGCCGGCGCTTCGCGCTTTTGCTGCGAGAACCCGGATGCGGTGATCACCATTTCATCTTCGCTATTGCGTGAGGTTTCGGTGAGTTCTTCTGCCTGAGTGGGGAAAATAACACCGCCTGAGAATGCAACGATCCCTGTCAGCGTAATAAGTTGACGCGTTTTCATAATATAGACACCTGAAAAGTAAAAAATAAAAGCATCACCTTGCAGCCCAGAAAAGCTGCAAGGTGTCAGAAGCGTTTTTAATTATTAATATTTGGAGAGGTCGATTTTCAGCACATAGTCGGGCTTCACACCGGTCATTTTTTCCGGCTGTTTGACGCTGACATACAGGGTGTTGGCATCAGACGAGAGCGCCAGGCTGTTAGGTAACGCATTGGTTTCAATGCTTTGTTTTACCTGATAAGTCTTGCTGTCCACAATGCTGATGCGCTTTGCATTACGGTGGGTGATATACACTTCCTGGCGCTTTTCGTTATATATCACTGCCAGCGAGTTGATAACCTTAATGGGGGCAATAACCTTACCGGTATTAATATCAACAACCAGTACATCCGCTAAATCAGGATCGGTCAGGAATGCGCGATTATTTTTTGCATCCAAAGCAATATTCAGGAAAAAATGTTTTTTGCCTAGCTCAATACTAAAGCGGTTAATAATTTGATGGTTAGTGGTATCCAGCGTAATAAGTTCGTTGCGGCCATTTACGACATACAGGCGGTTCTTATTGGCATCTACGGCCATGCCGGTCGGATACTGGCCCATGTTTTCAAGGGTGGCGATTTTCTCGCGCTTTTGCGTATCCACCACCCAGACAATACCCTTTTCAGCCACGCCGGAAACGTACAGGCGGTGATGCTGTTTATCGAGCACCATTTCGCGGGTATGGACAATTTCTTTCGGGTTTTTGGCTTCGCTCAGTTGCAGTATCGCCAGCTCTTTACCGCTGCGGGTATCAATGAGCGTGACCGAACCCTCCAGCGTGTTGCCGACATAGAGCACCTGGTTTCCTGCATCCAGGGCAGTGGCAAAGGCACGACGGCTGGTTTCGATAACTTCAGTCGTGGTGAGCTTCTCCAGATCGAGTTTATAGATAAGCCCGCTGGTTTTATCTTTATCAAACGACGGCGACGAGGCAGCAAAAAGCGCATTCTGCTGGCTATCAACCGCCAGTTCATACACGCCGTTGCCAACGTCGCGGGTCAGAAAATCTTGCTCAGGTAGCGTCTGCGCCACGCTGGACAGGCTGGTAAATAACAGTGCTGTGGCGAGAGCCACGCAGGAATAGCGTTTCAGGGACTTCACATTGTGGAGGTTCATTGACTTTTATTCACATTTATTTACATGCTGAGAATGATAATGAGATCTAATCTCATTCGCAATTAAGATAAATGAAATGTGACTACCCAATCTGGTAGGTGTTTATAGGAATGTTTTATGTGTGGGTATTTACAGCAAAAATCACGATAGCTCAGTTGACGTTACTGCAATGAGGTTATGTTAATCAATATATCTAATTATTCCTGAAATAATATTCTCCGTATTTATAGTTATAAAAAATTATTTAATTTGATCTGCCTGGCATAAATAATTTAACGCCATAGGCAATATTACTCAGGGTATAAATTTACTAACATGGAGGATAGTAATGGATGAGCAATATTGTTTATCTTAAACTTATTGGTGAACAACAAGCCGATATTTCTGATGGATGTGGCACAACTGATTCAGTCGGTAATTGTTGGCAACAGAATCATGTGAATGAAATATTTGTTTTTTCTCTGGTTGCAGGAGTAGCGAGTACAGGTAACGGTACGAATCTACAGAACTTAACATTCAGTAAGCAAATAGATAAAAGCTCACCACTATTAATGAATGCGATTAATAACAATGAAAACCTGTTTCTAGAGTTTTGGTTTTATCGCATAAATAGATATGGTCAATGGGAGAGATATTATTATATTCAGCTCAGAGGTGCATCGATATCAAGCATTCAGATGAGAGTTATAAAAGACGAGATACATACAGAAACAATATCTGTTGATTATGATTATATTCTCAGTAAACATCTGATAAGTAATACTGAGTTTAGCTATCTTGCTCTGCCTGCAGAATACAATAAGTTGTTTGTTCCTGTGCCGAAACCCCAGACTCAAACCCTTAACAGCGCTGGTATAGGTCGACTGCTGGCGGCAGGGGGGATTTATAACGGCAACATCGAGGGGTTCAGGGACACTGCAGAAAAATTGGGGGGTGATGCACCTATCGGTTTTAATCAGATAATTAATGACCAGACCAAGGGATTGCTGATTGCGGGGGCTTCAATAACTGCAGGGTTAGGGATTGGTAAGTTGAGTACGGCCAGTGCGCTGGCTGAGATATCGAATTATAGTAAGATTCCATCCCTTGAATCCCCTTATTTAAAAGGGTTCACATCAGAGGCTGGAACATTACTCAATGCCAAACATGCAGTTATCGATCCGAAAAAAATGGCATCTTATGCTTTAAATCCAGAGCATCCTGTTGGGGGGAATAAAGCGAGAGTTTTCGAATCAGCTTTGGGTTTTAACCCATCTAATGCAGGGATCTTAGTTTCCAGAGTTCAGCAGGGAATCATATCTAGCTCTGCTGAGTTAGGGGCCTATGATAAATTTGGTCAAAGAATGTCCGTCGATATACCGATTATTGGGGTGAACGGAGAAACCGCGATAGTTCGTACAGGTTGGATGTATGAGACTGACTCGCTAGTGCCTCGTATGACGACCATCTATGTAAAATAGTAAGGCTAAATAATGAAATTATCACCTTTAGACGTTGTGTTTCTGAATGTTGATTTGCCAGGCGATGGTTTAACGAAGGGTCAGGTCGGTGCAGTTATTGATGTGTATTACTCACCGTCATTAGCTTACGAAGTTGAGTTTTGTGACAAAGAAGGAAAGACTATTGCATCTTTGGCTCTATCATCGGAGCAACTGACCAAAGATTTTACTTATATTCCGTGACCATATGACTGCGGAGAATATGGGGCTATGGTTTTATTATGAAAGAAAATGAGTTAAAAATCTTCTTGAGAAAGAAAAGGTATCAAAACCTCTCTATTCACTAAACGGAGGATTGCCTAATGAGTAGTTATACCTTGATTTTGAAATTGATAAATGGATAGTTTAAAAGTGGTAAGAACGAGAGTTGTCGAATTTATTATGGAAGATGATGCCTGTGATTATATGTATAAAGAGATTCAATCAATAAATGAAGTCAATTACATATCATGACTGGATGAATCACATACCAAGGGATAACAGTTTATTCGCATCTACTGATTGTTTAGTTTTTGGTTCTAAAGGTCTTTCTTATCAATACTTTGGGTTCGTAGATAGTTATGTTGGCTGGAGGCTCATTTGGTGTGAATCGTGTAGTCACGGAGTGAGAATCTCAAGAACACAAATACCGTTAGGAGAAAATGTATTAATTAATGAAAAGGAGCAGGATCTTTTTTTTGAAACTAAACCCTATCTGAAGTTAATGGCGTAATGTTATAAATGATTGCGAATATTGAATTTAACGTACTGAAAGTTATGGCTGAGAAAGACAAAGACTGGAATTGTTATCTTCTTGATCGGGTACTTTCTGTAAGAGATATTCCAGGTTTTGGTAATGTAGTCAGAAATGTTAATAGCTTGGCTGATCAGGGCCTTGTAGAAATCATTGATATCGAAAATGCTACTCAACCTGACTATCGAGTTACTGATGAAGGGCATGAGTATGTAAAAAACCATCATTCAGGAGATTAATAGCAGAATGACCAATGCCAGTCAGTGGTTAATCGATTCCTTTCTTTCCGGTGTGCTATCCGCTTCAGAGTTTGATAAGCAATATAGTGTTGCCTGGCGAAATTATAGGGACTCTGATGATATAAATGAAATTGATGAAAATACAAAATTGTATGTAGATAGCGTATTTACAGCTTTAGATCTTTATTGTTCTGATCCTAAACTCAGAGATGACAATGTTCTGGATGATTGTGCTTTGCTAAGTGAAGTCGCTTCTTTGAATAAGTGGTGGCGAGGGATCGATTGATCCGTATATGCATCACCATTCAGGGCGAGTCACTGCATCAAAAAAAGCCCCTCATAAAACGAGGGGCTTCAATCAGTTATGCTGACTTAGAAAGCGAACTTACTTCTTCGCGCGCTCGAAGGAAGCAACGATTTCAGCTTTAGCAGCTTCAGCGTTGTCCCAACCGTCAACTTTCACCCATTTGCCCGCTTCGAGATCTTTGTAGTGTTCGAAGAAGTGGGTGATCTGCGCTTTCAGCAGTTCCGGCAGGTCGGTCACATCTTTGATGTGATCGTATTCTTTGCTCAGCTTGGTGTGCGGTACCGCAACCAGTTTCGCATCTTCACCGGATTCGTCGGTCATTTTCAGTACGCCAACCGGACGGCAGCGGATCACTGAACCTGGCTCCAGCGGGTACGGAGTCGGGACCAGAACGTCTACCGGGTCACCGTCCAGAGACAGGGTGTGGTTGATGTAACCGTAGTTGCACGGATAGAACATCGCGGTGGACATGAAGCGGTCAACGAACAGGGCGCCGCTCTCTTTGTCAACTTCGTATTTGATCGGATCTGCGTTCGCAGGGATCTCGATAACAACGTAGATATCTTCCGGCAGGTCTTTACCGGCAGGGACGTTGAGTAAGCTCATGTCTGTTTCCTTTAAATAAGCTATGGCAAACAAGTGGCGGGTATTATAGCCAACTCGCGCGGAATGTCTCCGCTTGTTTTCGCTTTCTCTGCGTGCATTTTCTTCTTTTTACCTCTCTCTCGTGACAGAAAAATCCATATCTTCAGCCGCATTTTTCATAGTGAGATGAAAGCGATTACAAAGTTGTGATTAACGTTTTATTTACTTTTTTGAAGTGTGATGTAACGCAATCCGTTACATGCTCAATTGTCTATAGTTTTTTCGCAACGGTTAATTAACCAACAATAATCACCCTACGAGGACGCACTTATGTGGAAGCGCTTACTTTTAGTCACAGCAGTTTCGGCAGCCATGTCGTCTATGGCAATGGCAGCCCCTTTAACCGTAGGATTTTCGCAGGTTGGCTCTGAATCCGGCTGGCGCGCCGCAGAAACCAACGTCGCGAAAAGCGAGGCCGAAAAGCGGGGAATTACGCTGAAAATCGCTGATGGCCAGCAAAAGCAGGAAAACCAGATTAAAGCAGTTCGCTCATTTGTTGCGCAGGGCGTCGACGCCATCTTTATTGCGCCGGTCGTGGCAACGGGTTGGGAGCCGGTTTTAAAAGAAGCTAAAGATGCCGACATTCCGGTCTTTTTGCTCGATCGTTCCATCGATGTAAAAGACAAATCTCTCTATATGACCACCGTCACCGCCGACAACGTGCTGGAAGGTAAATTGATCGGCGACTGGCTGATTAAACAAGTGGACGGCAAGCCGTGTAACGTCGTTGAGCTGCAAGGGACCGTTGGGGCCAGCGTGGCGATCGATCGTAAGAAAGGCTTTGCTGAAGCTATTGCCAGTGCGCCAAACATCAAAATTATTCGCTCTCAGTCCGGTGACTTCACCCGCAGTAAAGGGAAAGAAGTGATGGAGAGCTTTATCAAAGCGGAAAACAACGGCAAGAACATCTGCATGGTTTACGCCCACAATGATGACATGGTGATCGGTGCGATTCAGGCGATCAAAGAAGCGGGCCTGAAACCTGGCAAAGATATTCTCACCGGTTCTATCGATGGCGTACCGGATATCTACAAAGCGATGATTGACGGCGAAGCCAACGCCAGCGTCGAACTGACGCCGAATATGGCCGGCCCGGCATTCGACGCGCTGGAGAAATTCAAAAAAGACGGCACGATGCCTGAGAAGCTGACCATTACCAAGTCGATCCTCTATCTGCCGGATACGGCAAAAGAAGAGTTAGAGAAGAAGAAAAACATGGGCTACTAAGCCTTCATGAAAATGCCGGGGGCGCTGCGCTTGCCCGGCCTACATTACGCTCTTTTGTAGGCCGGATAAGCGTAGCGCCATCCGGCGTGATGCAGGGGGAACCATGACCACCGACCAACATCAGGAAATCCTCCGCACTGAAGGATTAAGCAAATTCTTTCCCGGCGTCAAAGCGTTGGATAACGTGGATTTCAGCTTGCGTCGTGGCGAGATTATGGCGCTGCTGGGAGAAAACGGAGCCGGCAAATCGACGCTCATCAAAGCGCTGACCGGCGTTTACCATGCCGATCGCGGCACTATCTGGCTCGAAGGCCAACCGATTTCCCCCAAAAACACCGCCCATGCCCAGCAACTGGGGATTGGCACCGTGTACCAGGAAGTGAACCTGCTGCCCAATATGTCGGTTGCCGATAACTTATTTATTGGCCGTGAGCCGCGGCGTTTTGGCCTGCTTCAGCGCAAGCAGATGGAAAAACGCGCGACGGAGCTGATGGCGTCATACGGTTTTTCCCTCGACGTGCGCGAGCCGCTGAACCGCTTTTCCGTGGCGATGCAACAAATCGTCGCCATCTGTCGGGCGATCGATCTCTCTGCGAAAGTGCTGATCCTCGATGAGCCGACCGCCAGCCTTGATACTCAGGAAGTTGAAATGCTGTTTGGCCTGATGCGACATCTGCGCGATCGGGGCGTCAGCCTGATCTTCGTCACCCACTTTCTTGATCAGGTTTATCAGGTCAGCGATCGCATTACCGTTCTGCGTAACGGCGGCTTCGTTGGCTGCCGTGAAACCCGAGAACTGCCTCAGATCGAACTGGTCAAAATGATGCTGGGCCGTGAACTGGATACCCATGCGCTACAGCGTGCGGGCCGCACGTTGCTGAGTGATAAACCGGTGGCGGCATTCAGCGGCTTTGGCAAAAAAGGCACCATCGCGCCATTTGATCTACAGGTGCGTCCCGGTGAGATCGTCGGTCTCGCCGGACTACTGGGATCCGGGCGAACGGAAACGGCGGAGGTGATCTTCGGTATTAAACCCGCCGACAGCGGAAGTGCGCTGATCAAAGGCAAACCGCAGACCTTGCGATCGCCACATCAGGCTTCGTGTCTGGGGATCGGTTTCTGTCCGGAGGATCGCAAAACGGATGGCATTATTGCCGCCGCTTCGGTGCGGGAAAACATCATTCTGGCATTGCAGGCACAGCGCGGCTGGCTGCGGCCTATCCCACGGAAAGAACAAAACGAGATTGCCGAGCGGTTTATCCGCCAGCTTGGTATTCGTACTCCGAACGCTGAGCAGCCGATCGAATTTCTCTCCGGCGGCAATCAGCAAAAAGTATTGCTCTCGCGTTGGTTACTGACCAAACCGCAGTTCCTGATCCTCGATGAACCCACGCGTGGGATCGACGTTGGCGCGCATGCGGAGATCATCCGTCTGATCGAAACGCTGTGCGCGGATGGTCTGGCGCTGCTGGTCATTTCATCCGAACTGGAAGAGTTAGTGGGCTATGCCGATCGGGTCATTATTATGCGCGATCGCAAACAGGTGGCCGAGATCCCCCTGGCTGAACTGTCCGTACCGGCGATCATGAACGCCATTGCGGCCTAAGGAGACTATGGTGATGCCTCAATCTCTCCCTCAATCCAATCCGTCTAAACGGCGGTTCCGTTGGCCAAAGGGGATGCCACAGCTGGTGGCGTTACTGCTGGTGCTGCTGGTGGATAGCCTGGTCGCTCCGCATTTCTACCAGGTGATTTTGCAGGATGGTCGGCTGTTCGGTAGCCCGATTGATATTCTCAACCGTGCCGCGCCCGTGGCGCTGTTGGCGATTGGTATGACGCTGGTGATTGCTACCGGCGGCATCGACCTTTCCGTGGGGGCCGTCATGGCTATTGCTGGCGCCACTACCGCGGCGATGACGGTAGCCGGGCACAGTCTGCCGGTAGTGCTGCTTGCCGCCTTAGGCTCCGGCATTCTGGCTGGGCTGTGGAATGGGATTCTGGTGGCCATCCTCAAGATCCAACCGTTTGTCGCCACGCTAATCCTGATGGTGGCCGGGCGCGGGGTGGCGCAGCTTATCACCTCCGGGCAGATCGTCACCTTTAACTCGCCCGAACTGTCATGGTTTGGCAGCGGCTCGCTCTTACTATTCCCCACGCCGGTAATTATTGCACTGCTCACGCTGGTGGTGTTCTGGCTGCTGACGCGGAAAACGGCGCTGGGTATGTTTATCGAAGCGGTGGGTATCAACATTCGTGCGGCAAAAAACGCCGGGGTGAACACCCGCATTATCGTGATGCTCACCTATGTGCTGAGCGGCCTGTGCGCGGCTATCGCTGGCATTATCGTCACGGCGGACATTCGCGGGGCAGATGCCAATAACGCCGGATTATGGCTGGAGCTGGATGCCATCCTGGCGGTGGTTATCGGCGGCGGGTCGCTGATGGGCGGGCGCTTTAACCTGCTGCTGTCGGTGGTAGGCGCATTGATTATTCAGGGCATGAACACCGGGATTTTGCTATCGGGCTTCCAGCCGGAACTGAATCAGGTGGTCAAAGCCGTGGTGGTGTTGTGTGTGCTGGTCGTGCAGTCGCAACGCTTTATCAGCCTGATAAAAGGAGTGCGTGGTCATGATAAAACGTAATTTACCGCTGATGATCACCCTCGGCGTGTTTGTGCTGGGTTATCTCTACTGCCTGACGCAGTTTCCCGCTTTTGCTTCCACCAGGGTCATTTGCAATATCCTGACCGATAACGCCTTTCTGGGCATCATTGCCGTAGGCATGACCTTCGTGATCCTTTCTGGCGGGATCGACCTTTCCGTTGGCTCGGTGATCGCCTTTACCGGCGTATTTCTGGCGAAGGCCATTGGCTATTGGGGTATTTCCCCGCTGCTGGCGTTCCCTTTGGTTTTGCTGATGGGCTGCGCGTTTGGTGCGTTTATGGGGTTACTGATTGATGCGCTGAAGATCCCGGCATTTATTATCACTCTGGCGGGAATGTTCTTCCTGCGCGGCGTCAGCTATCTGGTCTCAGAAGAATCCATCCCAATTAACCATCCGGTTTATGACATGCTCTCAAGCCTGGCATGGAAAATTCCCGGCGGTGGTCGCCTGAGCGCGATGGGATTGCTGATGCTGGCGGTTGTTGTCATCGGCATATTCCTGGCGCACCGTACGCGCTTTGGTAATCAGGTTTACGCGATTGGCGGCAACGCCACTTCTGCCAACCTGATGGGCATCTCAACCCGCAGCACCACCATCCGCATTTATATGCTGTCTACCGGGCTTGCGACGCTTGCCGGCATTGTCTTTTCCATTTACACCCAGGCGGGCTATGCGCTGGCGGGCGTTGGCGTCGAACTGGATGCGATAGCCTCAGTTGTGATTGGCGGAACGCTGCTCAGCGGTGGGGTCGGTACAGTGTTAGGGACGTTGTTTGGTGTCGCCATTCAGGGGCTGATCCAGACCTACATTAATTTTGACGGCACATTAAGTTCCTGGTGGACGAAGATCGCGATTGGCATTTTATTGTTTATTTTTATAGCGTTACAACGCGGTCTGACGGTGCTTTGGGAAAATCGTCAAAGCTCGCCGGTTACCCGAGTGGGTACGGCGGCAACACCAAAGTAACATCCTGATTTTGCACAAAACATTTAAATACCTAAACTTTTTCCGGTTGTAGTCGATAGGTTCTGTACAGGTCTGTTTTAACCCTACAACCGGAAATATAACGATGCCAAAATCCCTTTCAATTCGATCAAGTTTGTTGGTGTTATTGTCTCTGCTGACGTTCCTTCTGTTACTGACCGGTGGCATGGGGCTATATGCGTCTACCCGTGTCATTACCTCGTTGATTTATCACGGTATTATGAGCGCTACAATGTTGGCTGCTATCGCATTGCTGGCGGTCATTTGGTTTATGCTGCGAAATAAGTTTCTCAAACCGTTGGATAACATGGTTGAGCAACTGGAACGTCTGGCAACGGGGGATTTGTCGCCGGTTACCGCGTTGTCGGCCAGCGCCGAATTCAACCGCCTGAACGCGGCAATGGATGACATGCGCCATGCGCTGGGCGACTCGGTACAGCGCGTACGCGATGCCAGCTCGCAAATTGATATTGGCAGTCGTGAACTGACGGCCGGGAACCAGCATCTGGCGCAACGCACTGAATCGACAGCCACTTCGCTGGAGCAGACCGCCGCCAGCATGGAAGAACTCACGGCGACGGTGAAACAGAATGCGCAGAACGCGGAACAGGCGCACCAGCTGGCAAAATCGGTGTCGGATACTGCCGATCGCGGTAGCGAAATGGTGTGCTATGTGATCGAGAAAATGCGCGATATTTCCGGCAGTTCCAGCCGAATCGCCGATATCCTCAGCGTGATTGACGGCATTGCTTTCCAGACCAATATTCTGGCGCTCAATGCTTCCGTTGAAGCGGCGCGGGCTGGTGAGCAGGGGCGGGGCTTTGCGGTTGTGGCAGGTGAAGTGCGTAATCTGGCCAGCCGCAGCGCCGAGGCGGCCAAAGAGATCCGTACGCTAATCAGCGATTCGCACACCCATGTGGGGGAAGGCAGTGAACTGGCGCAGCAGGCGGGCGAAACCATGGATGAAATCGCGACCGAGGTTATGCGTATGACCAAACTGATGCGTGAAATTGCCAGTGCGTCCCAGGAACAGAGTCGCGGCATAGAGCAGGTGAATATTGCGGTAATTCAGATGGATGAAACGGCGCAGCAAAACGCGGCGCTGGTGCAGCAGTCTTCAGCGGCTACCCGCTCGCTGGAAGAGCAGTCTTCAGCGCTAATCGAAGCAATGGCCGTATTTAAGCTACAGAAAGCGTAAGCAGACGATGGATTTTGTAGGCCGGATGGCAACGCTACGCGTTTTATCCGGCCTACGTCCGTGCGATGAATGATACTTACGCGTCCGGGAACTCGCGGATAAAGCGTTCTACATCTTCAACCATATGGTCGTTACCCACGAAGAAGGAGCGGCGCTGGTGCAGGCTTTCTGGGGTGATATCCAGAATGCGTTCTTTACCATCGCTGGCTTTGCCGCCCGCCTGCTCGGCCAGGAAGGCCATCGGGTTGCATTCATACAGCAGACGCAGTTTCCCTTGCGGGTGGCTGGCGGTGCTTGGGTACAAGTAGATCCCGCCTTTCAGCAGATTGCGATGGAAATCCGCAACCAGAGAGCCAATGTAGCGCGAGGTATACGGGCGCTGGGTTGGCTTATCTTCTTCCTGGCAGAATTTAATGTACTTCTTCACGCCGTTCGGGAATTTGATGTAGTTGCCTTCGTTAATGGAGTACGTGCTGCCTTTCGCCGGGAAGCGCATACGTTCCTGGCTGAGGCAGAATACGCCCAGAGAAGGATCGTAGGTGAAGGCATGTACGCCACAGCCGGTGGTATACACCAGCATGGTGGAAGAACCATAAACAACGTAACCTGCAGCAACCTGCTTGTTGCCCGGCTGCAGGAAATCCTCTTCCGTGACCGGTGTGCCGACTGGGGTTACGCGGCGGTAAATAGAGAAAATCGTACCGACAGAGACGTTAACATCGATGTTGGATGAGCCATCCAGCGGATCCATTAGCACAACGTATTTAGCGTGTTCACAGCCTTCAAAGACGACGATTTCATCTTCTTCTTCTGAGGCAATGCCCGCCACAATGTCGCGCGCCTTCAGTGCAGCTTTCAGTTTTTCGTTCGCGAACAGATCGAGTTTTTGTTGAACCTCTCCCTGCACGTTCTCAGCACCGCTGGCACCCAGGATATCGACCAGACCGGCCTTATTGATATCGCGGTGGATGATCTTGGCGCCCAGCTTTATTGCCGACAACAAAGCAGTGAGTTCACCGGTAGCATGAGAAAACTCGTGCTGCTTTTCGACAATAAATTCACCTAACGTTTTCATAACACTTTCCCTGCAATTTATGTGGAGTAAAGCGACCGCAACAATATTAACAAATATTTCCATTGCTGCGCTTAGGTGAATCGCGCCAGCAAACTGCGGAATATCCTGAAATGCGTTTCTCACTTGCCGGACATGTGCGTAAAATGGCCCCCAGATTAAAAAAGGATAGTGACGTATGCGCATTCATATTTTGGGAATTTGTGGCACTTTCATGGGCGGTCTGGCGATGCTGGCGCGCTCGCTCGGTCATGAAGTAACCGGTTCGGACGCCAATGTGTATCCGCCGATGAGTACCTTACTTGAGAAGCAAGGCATTGATCTGATTCAGGGTTACGATGCCAGCCAGCTCGACCCACAGCCGGACCTGGTGATCATCGGCAATGCCATGACCCGTGGTAATCCGTGCGTGGAAGCGGTGCTGGAAAAGAACATTCCGTACATGTCTGGCCCGCAGTGGCTGCATGACTTTGTCTTGCGCGATCGCTGGGTACTGGCGGTTGCGGGTACGCACGGCAAAACCACTACCGCCGGAATGGCGACCTGGATCCTCGAAGCCTGCGGCTATAAACCTGGCTTTGTGATCGGCGGCGTTCCGGGCAACTTTGAGGTTTCCGCGCGCCTCGGCGAGAGCGACTTCTTCGTGATTGAAGCGGATGAGTACGACTGTGCGTTCTTCGACAAGCGTTCTAAATTCGTGCATTACTGCCCGCGCACGCTGATCCTCAATAACCTTGAGTTCGATCACGCGGATATCTTTGACGATCTGAAAGCTATTCAGAAACAGTTCCATCACCTGGTGCGTATCGTGCCGGGCCAGGGACGCATCATCTACCCGGAAAACGACATCAATCTGAAACAGACGATGGCGATGGGCTGCTGGAGCGAACAAGAGCTGGTGGGCGAACAAGGTCACTGGCAGGCGAAAAAACTGACCACCGATGCCTCCGAGTGGGAAGTGTGGCTGGACGGTGAAAAAGTCGGCGAAGTGAAGTGGGGCCTGGTGGGCGAGCACAACATGCACAACGGCCTGATGGCGATTGCAGCCGCGCGTCATGTTGGCGTCGTGCCTGCGGATGCGGCCAATGCATTGGGCTCGTTCATCAACGCCCGTCGCCGTCTTGAGCTGCGCGGTGAAGCCAATGGCGTGATGGTGTATGACGATTTTGCCCATCACCCGACGGCCATTCTGGCAACGCTTGCGGCACTGCGCGGTAAAGTGGGCGGCACGGCGCGCATCATCGCGGTGCTGGAACCTCGCTCGAACACCATGAAAATGGGCCTGTGCAAAGATGACCTGGCGCCGTCGTTAGGGCGTGCAGACGAAGTGTTCCTGCTGCAACCCCCGCACATTCCGTGGCAGGTAGCAGAAGTCGCTGAAGCCTGCGTTCAGCCGGCACACTGGAGCGGCGATGTGGATGCACTGGCAGATATGGTGGTGAAAACCGCACAGCCAGGCGATCACATTCTGGTAATGAGCAACGGCGGGTTTGGCGGTATTCATCAAAAACTGCTGGATGGTCTGGCGAAGAAAGCTCAGGCAGAAGAAGAGTAAAAAAATGCCCGGTGGCGCTACGCTTACCGGGCCTACAACGGATCGTAGGCCGGATAAGGTATTTGCACCGCCATCCGGCACTTTCGGCGGACGAAGAGGTTAGGCCTCGTTTTCCGCCAGTTCACGCAGATACTGGAAGATCTGGCGGGAAGATTTTGGCGGCTTGTTGCCCGCTTTTTCTTTCCTGGCGTTACGCACCAGCGAACGCAGTTGCTGACGGTCGGCGTCAGGCCACAGGTTCATCACTTCTTCGATAGCTTCATCGCTACCGTCAACCATACGGTCACGCAGTTGCTCCAGCTTATGGAAGACAACGACCTGTTGGTTGTGACGGTTTTTCAGCTTGTCCAGCGCCTGACGGATAGGATCAACATCGCGCTGGCGCAACATTTTGCCAATCAGCTGCAGCTGACGACGGCGACCTTCCATCTTAATACGCTGGGCCAGCTCAATCGCGGCACGTAAATCCGCATCGAGCGGGATTTTATCCAGCGCGTTTTTCCCCAGTTTTACCAGTTCCACACCCAGGTGTTTTAACTCCTCGGCGTCACGTTTTATTTCACTTTTACTGACCCAGATAATTTCATCGTCTTCGTCTTCGATGTCATCACCGGGAACGTCGTCGAGCCAGTCTTCGGGCTGCTTAGTCATGTCAGGCTCCTTAAAAAAAGAGGCTAATGTTACCAGTTAAGATGCGCACTGAAAAACGGTTCTCTGTTAGACTTCAGAGAAACTCTCTCTACATTATGGCATTTGCGATGAAAGTAATCTCACAAGTTGAAGCGCAGCGTAAGATTCTGGAAGAAGCAGTCTCGACGGCACTGGAATTAGCGTCAGGTAAGTCGGATGGCGCGGAAGTCGCTGTAAGCAAGACCACGGGTATTAGCGTCAGCACCCGTTATGGTGAAGTGGAGAACGTCGAATTCAATAGCGATGGTGCACTGGGGATTACGGTTTACCACCAGAACCGTAAGGGCAGCGCATCGTCCACCGATTTAAGCCCGCAGGCGATTGCACGCACCGTGCAGGCCGCGCTGGACATTGCACGTTACACTTCGCCGGACCCGTGCGCGGGCGTGGCAGATAAAGAACTGCTGGCCTTTGATGCGCCCGATCTGGACCTGTTCCACCCGGCGGAAGTTTCCCCTGACGAAGCTATCGAACTGGCTGCCCGCGCTGAACAGGCGGCGTTGCAGGCCGACAAACGCATCACCAACACCGAAGGCGGCAGCTTTAACAGCCACTATGGTATCAAAGTGTTTGGCAACAGCCACGGTATGCTGCAGGGCTACTGCTCCACGCGCCATTCCCTTTCCAGCTGCGTAATCGCAGAAGAAAATGGTGATATGGAGCGTGATTACGCTTACACCATTGGCCGGGCGATGGGCGATCTGCAAACGCCGGAGTGGGTGGGGGCAGACTGCGCTCGCCGTACCTTATCTCGCCTGTCTCCGCGAAAGCTTTCCACCATGAAAGCGCCGGTGATTTTCGCCAATGAAGTGGCGACCGGACTGTTCGGACACCTGGTTGGCGCCATTGCGGGCGGCTCGGTGTACCGCAAATCCACCTTCCTGCTCGACTCGCTGGGCAAGCAAATTCTGCCGGAATGGCTGACCATTGAAGAACATCCGCACCTGCTGAAAGGGCTGGCGTCTTCACCGTTCGACAGCGAAGGCGTACGGACCGAACGCCGCGACATTATTAAAGACGGTGTGCTGACTCAGTGGCTGCTGACCAATTATTCTGCACGTAAGCTGGGGCTTAAGAGCACCGGACATGCAGGCGGGATCCACAACTGGCGAATTCCGGGACAGGGTCTAAGCTTCGAGCAGTTGCTCAAAGAGATGGGCACAGGTCTTGTGGTTACCGAGCTGATGGGACAGGGCGTAAGCGGCATTACCGGCGATTACTCGCGCGGCGCGGCGGGCTTCTGGGTCGAAAACGGCGAAATTCAGTACCCGGTGAGTGAAATTACCATCGCCGGTAACTTAAAAGAGATGTGGCGTAATATCGTCACCGTCGGCAACGATATTGAAACGCGCAGTAATATTCAGTGTGGTTCGGTCCTGTTGCCGGAGATGAAGATCGCCGGGCAATAATACCCGTCATACTTCAAGCTGTGGCGTGAATTATTGAGGGTATCTGGCGTTTGTTTATTTTTGAATAATAAAAAAGGAAGTGAGCAATGCGTAAACACCTGTTAGCGATCGTCGCAGCTTCAACGCTGGTTCTTGGTTCTTCTGCGTTTGCAGCCGATCTTGAAGACGATATGGGGATCCTCAACGACAACCTGAAAATCGTCGAAAAAACGGATAATGCGACTGAACTGAAAGATGCGTTAACCAAAATGCGTGCAGCTGCGCTGGACGCGCAAAAGGGAACGCCGCCGAAGCTGGAAAACAAATCCCCGGACAGCCCGGAGATGAAGGATTTCCGCCACGGCTTTGACACGCTGATCGGTCAGATCGACGGTGCGTTGAAGCTGGCGAACGAAGGTAAAGTTAAAGAGGCGAAAGCCGTTGCGGAAGAGCTGAAAACCACGCGCAACGAAAACCACAAGAAGTTCCGCTAATCTGCGCTATCCGGCCTGCATACCCGTAGGTCGGATACAACACCCCGCTACTGCACGTCCCATAAGTAAACGCTATCCCCATCACATTTTTTCATTTTTATCGCCCATTCATTGTTCGCACTTCCTTCCATTTTTCTGCTCGCTCTTGCGATCTCAATCACATTCTTCCAGTGATAAATCGTGGTTCCAGCTCTTTTTGCGGCACAGATCACTATCGCTGCACACCTTTCCACTTCGAAGTGGAAAACAACTTGCTACAAACTCATAACCTCCGTCGCTAATTTATCCTCAGAGACATTAACGGGGTAAGACGAGTGAATAACGGAGCTGTAATGAATGACATGGGGGAATCGGTGGAACTGGCCGACCGCATGCTGGCGCAGGTGTATGCCTTGCTGCGTGAACGCAACATTATTCCCAACGCCGTACAGGAACAGATGCTGACGTCGCATGTTCGCGCCATGGCGCACCGCTCGGTAACGGGTGAACCCTTACCAGAGGTCGATGCCAGCTTGTTTGATGAAATATCTGCCGAATCAATGGCGCTTGCCCGCGACGTGGTCGCCGAGTTTGGCAATCTTCCTGAGGAAGAGGCCTGGCTGCTGTCGGTGCACTTCGAAGTCGCGAAAGACAACCTTTAAGGAGCAAAAGATGGAACAGATTACCGTAGTGATTGGCGATCGTCTGGGTAAAGGCCAGAAAGTGGCGGCAGGCGTAGAGAAAGCGGGTGGCCGTGCCGTTGTGGTGCCGGGCGTTGCAGCAGATATGAAGCTGGGTGACGTGATGAAAGCGGAAAACGCCACCTTTGGTATCTCGTTTTGCGGCAGCGGTGGTGCGGGTGCGATTACCGCGCAGACCAAATACGGCTACAAGGCGAAATACGGCATGCGCTCGGTCGATGAAGGGGTAACCGCCATCAACGAAGGGTGCAACGTACTGGGATTCGGCTTTATGGACAAAGAAGAGCTCGGCGAGCGCCTGGTGCAGGCGTGGCAAAAGAAACACGGCGCTTAAGCATGAAAGAGCAATTCACCACCACGGTGAGAGTCACGGGTAAGGGCGAGACCAAAGCTCGTGCCTTTGCCGATTGCCTGAACCACGTTCAGGCTGCGGTGATGAAAGCGTCGCCGCATATCTTACTGCGTATTGAGCCACAGGATGTGCAGGTTGTTCAAGCGCGTGAATCGGTGCGTAAAGAGGCGTTTTTATTCCTCTTTTTGCGCCGGGAAAGACGCACTTTCAGCGTGGAGCTGGACGTGACCGTCAACGTGACTGCCATCAATCTCGAGAAGGTGGATTTCGTTACGCAACGCTGATTTTTCTATTAAAAGGCATAATTATGTTCCTGATAATATTAATAAAATCGCTCATCATCGGCGCGTTGGTTGGCGTTGGTGTCGGCGCTGGGGCTGCACGCATGTTTCATGCGCCTACCACTCAAGGGATGGGCGCGTTTCGTACTCTGGGAGAACTGAATTCCTGCGAAGGGGATCCGGCTTCTCACTTCTCGTTCGGCCTGGGTTTCTTCTTTAACGCTTGGGCTTCCTCTGTTGCGGCGGGGGCGTTCACGCAGGACGTCGACCATCGCATCATCCCCAACTGGGGCGCCGCCGCGCTGATGATTAAAAATCGCAACGTCGGTGAAACGCTGCACGACCCCAAACGCATGGCAATTGCCTGCGGCGTTATCGGGATGATCGTGGTGACCTTCCTGAACCTCACCGCATCATCCGTACCGGAAGCGTTGCAGGTTACCGCCGTCAAGGTACTGGTGCCCGCGGCTAACCTGCTGGTTAACACCGTGATGCCAGTAATCTTCTGGCTGGCGGCGATCGACGCCGGTAAGAAATCTGGCTTCTGGGCCACCGTTTTTGGCGGCGCGGCGCAGCTGATCATGGGTAACGCCGTTCCGGGTCTGGTTCTCGGCATTCTGATCGGCAAAGGTGTTGAAGAGAGCGGCTGGAACCACGTCACTAAAGTGATGATGGTGGCTATCGTCGCGCTGTTTGTCCTGAGTGGCTTCTTCCGTGGCTTCGATATGAAGATGATCGAATCCTTCCATCTGACCGTGCCTAACTGGCTCGAACTTATCCACAACTCGCTCAGCGGCAAATAACGGAGGTCATCATGGAACAGAATAAAGGTTTTTGGTTCGCTGACTGGTCGTTCCCGATCTTCGTGGGCCTGCTCTCCTCTGGCGTGTTTGCCGGAACACACATGTACTACCTGTACGGTATTGGCGCATTTAACGAAGTGGCTTTTGTGGCGATGCTGAAGGCGGGAATGGATACCGGATCCTACGGAGCAGTGGCGGCATTTGGCGCAAGCTTCCTGTTTGCCCGCATCATTGAAGGTTCGCTGGTGGGGATTTTGGATATCGGCGGGGCGATTCAGACCGGGGTTGGGTTAGGTGTTCCGGCGCTGCTGCTGGGTGCGGGCATTATCTTCCCGGTCGCCAACTTCGCCGCCTCGCTGGTCACCGGTCTGGTGATTGGTCTGGCGATTGGCTACATCATCATTCTGGCGCGTAAGTTCACCATCAACCAGAGCGACTCGACCTACGGTGCGGACGTCATGATGGGGGCCGGTAACGCCTCCGGACGCTTCCTCGGGCCGTTGATTATCCTCAGCGCGATGACGGCTTCGATTCCTATCGGAATCGGTTCTCTGGCAGGCGCGCTGCTGTTTTACCTGTGGCAAAAACCGATTACCGGCGGGGCGATCCTCGGCGCGATGATCCTCGGGTCCATCTTCCCGATTGCCATTAGTTGATGGTGTGTCGTTGTAGGCCGGATAAGGCGCAGCCGCCATCCGGCAATGACGCCTGATGGCGCTGCGCTTATCAGGCCTACACGACCGCCCCCATTTCAACAGGAGAGAGAGACATGTTTGATTTACTCCTGCGCCGTGCGCGCCTCGTTGACGATACGGTGAGCGATATTGCGCTCAAAGACGGCAAGATCGCGGCGTTGGGTGACGTTAATGGCACGGCGCTGAAAACCATCGAGCTGGGCGGTGAGTGCTACGTCAGCGCAGGCTGGATTGACTCCCACGTTCATTGCTACCCGAAATCCCCGATTTATCACGACCAGCCGGATAGCGTTGGTATTGCGACCGGCGTCACTACCGTAGTGGATGCGGGCAGCACCGGGGCGGATGACATCGACGATTTTTACACCCTGACCCGGGAAGCTGCCACCGAAGTGTACGCGTTGCTGAATATCTCCCGCGTTGGGCTTATTGCCCAGAACGAGCTGGCCAACATGGCCAATATTGACGCTGATGCGGTGCGAGAGGCGGTGAAACGCCACCCTGATTTTATCGTCGGTCTGAAGGCACGTATGAGCAGCAGCGTAGTCGGTGAAAATGGCATCACGCCGCTGGATCGCGCCAAAGCGATGCAAGCGCAGAACGGTGATCTGCCGCTGATGGTGCACATCGGCAACAACCCGCCGGACCTGGATGAGATCGCCGAGCGCCTGAGCGCGGGTGACATCATTACCCACTGTTACAACGGTAAGCCGAATCGCATTCTGACACCGCAAGGTGAGCTACGGGCGTCAGTGACGCGGGCGATTTCACGCGGCGTGCGTCTGGACGTTGGGCATGGCACCGCCAGCCTGAGCTTTGCGGTGGCAAAACGCGCTATCGAACTGGGTATTTTGCCGCACACCATTAGCTCCGATATTTACTGTCGTAACCGTATCAGCGGCCCGGTGCATTCCCTGGCGAATGTAATGTCGAAATTCCTCGCCATTGGGATGTCGCTTCCGCAGGTCATTGAATGTGTTACCGCCAATGCCGCCGATGGTCTGCGCCTGAAACAGAAGGGGCGGCTGCAGGTCGGTCTGGATGCCGATTTAACCCTCTTTACGCTTAAGCGCCAGCCAACCGTGCTGGTAGATGCAGAAAACGACAGCCTGCAGGCTGAACAACTGCTGGTGCCGCTTGCCGCAATACGTGCGGGCAAGGGCTATATGACCGAACAAGGGAGCGCGGAACATGCCTTCGATTTTTGAGAAATACGATTTAAAACAGGTGATTAATACCTCCGGCCGCATGACGGCGCTCGGCGTTTCCACGCCGCGACCAGAAGTGGTTGAAGCCGCGATGGCGGGGATGAACCAATATTTCGAGATGAAAGACCTGGTCAATAAAACCGGCGACTACATCGCGAAATTACTGGAAGTGGAAGGGGCAACGGTTGTCTCTTGCGCCTCGGCCGGGATCGCCCTGTCGGTGGCTGGCGTATTGGTTAAAGACAGCGACTGGCTGCTGGAGAACCTGCACGTCACGCCCATCGAGAACAACGAAATCGTGCTGCCCAGAGGTCACAACGTCAACTTTGGCGCACCGGTGGGCACCATGGTAGCGCTTGGCGGCGGCAAGTTAGTGGAAGCCGGTTATGCCAACGAATGTTCCGCGGCACAGCTGGCGGCGGCCATTACACCGCGTACGGCGGCCATTCTGTATATCAAATCTCACCACTGCGTCCAGAAAAGTATGCTCAGCGTGGAGCAGGCTGCGGTGGTGGCTCGTACGCATAATCTGCCGCTGATCGTGGACGCGGCGGCGGAAGAGGATTTGCAGTGCTACTACCGGGTTGGTGCAGATCTGGTGATTTATAGCGGCGCCAAGGCGATAGAAGGACCAACCAGCGGTCTGGTGATTGGTAAAACCCAATATGTTGAGTGGGTGAAGCGCCAGACGGCGGGGATTGGCCGGGCGATGAAGGTGGGCAAAGAGGGAATTCTTGGCCTGACCTGCGCCATCGAACTGTATCTGAACGCGCAGAAAGAGAGCGGCGCGGAGATGGTCGAGAAAATGACGCCGTTCATTAATGCGTTGAACCAGCTTAACGGCGTGAGCGCCCGCGTGGTGTGGGATAGTGCAGGACGCGACATCGCACGCACGGAAATTAAGTTTGATGAAGCGGTAACCGGGATCGCCACGGGGGAACTGGTCAACGCGCTGAAACAGGGGGAGTACGCGATTTACTTCCGTGGTTACAAAGCCAATGAAGGCATTATCGAAGCCGATGTGCGTAGCGTCGATCGCGCGCAGCTGGAGATTGTGGCCCGTCGAATTGGTGAAGTGATTTCGCAGGAGAAAAACGCATGAAACTGACCCCTAACTTTTATCGCGACCGCGTCTGCCTGAACGTGCTGGCAGGCTCCAAAGAAAATGCCCGGGATATTTATGCGGCGGCGGAAGGACACGTGCTGGTTGGCGTGTTGTCAAAAAATTACCCGGATGTCGCAAGCGCGGTAGCGGATATGCGTGAATACGCGGCCCTTATCGACAATGCGCTCTCCGTGGGGCTGGGGGCGGGCGATCCTAACCAGTCGGCGATGGTCAGTGAAATCTCTCGTCAGGTGCAGCCACAGCATGTCAATCAGGTCTTTACCGGCGTGGCTACCAGTCGCGCGCTGCTGGGCCAGCAGGAGACAGTGGTCAACGGTCTGGTCTCGCCAACCGGCACGCCGGGCAGGGTGAAAATCTCCACTGGTCCGCTAAGCAGCCAGTCGCCGGACGGTATTGTACCGATAGAAACCGCGATTGCGCTGCTCAAAGACATGGGCGGTAGCTCAATTAAATACTTCCCGATGGGCGGCCTGAAATGCCGTGACGAGTACATTGCGGTCGCGCAGGCCTGCGCCCGTCATGACTTCTGGCTTGAGCCAACCGGCGGTATCGATCTGGATAATTTCACTGAAATCCTGCAAATTGCCCTCGATGCCGGAGTGAGTAAAATCATTCCTCACATCTATAGTTCGATTATTGATAAGGTGAGTGGTAACACTCGTCCGGACGACGTACGCCAGCTGATGGCGATGACCCGGGCCTGCGTAGGCTAACTGACTGATGAGGAAACTGACGTGCGATTCCCCAACCAACGTTTAGCACAGCTGTTTGACATGTTGCAAAACGAAGCGCTTCCACAGGACGAGCTGGCGCAGCGGTTGTCGGTTTCCACACGCACCGTACGGGCGGATATCACCGCGCTAAACGCGCTGCTCACCCAGCACGGCGCACAGTTTGTCCTCAGCCGGGGTAATGGTTATCAGCTCAAAATTGACGACCCGGCAAGCTTTCACACCCTGCAAACGCAGCAGCCCAATACGTTGCTGCGTATCCCACGGACCAGCCAGGAACGGATACACTGGCTGGTGGTGCGTTTTCTGACGTCGGCTTTCTCGCTGAAGCTGGAAGATTTGGCTGATGAATGGTTTATCAGCCGCGCGACGCTGCAAAACGATATGGCTGAGGTGCGCGAGCATCTGCAACGTTATCATCTGACGCTGGAAACGCGTCCCCGTCACGGCATGAAGCTGTTCGGCAGCGAAATGGCGATCCGCGCCTGTTTGACCGATCTGATGTGGACGCTGGCGCAGCAGGATCCGCAGCATCTGTTAGTGACGCAAGAAGCGCTGAATGCGGGGCTTCCTGAACAGTTGCAACCCGTTTTGCAGGACATTTTTGCCCGTTTCCATATTCGTCTGACCGATGAGGGCGAGCTGTTTTTACGCTTGTACTGCGCGGTGGCGGTACGGCGGATTAGCGAAGGATATCCACTCCCGGATTTTGCCGCAGAAGAGGCCGATCAATCGGTGTGCCTGGCCACGCGGGAAATCGCGGCGGTACTGCACCGCCTGGCAGACAAACCGCTTTCCGTTTCCGAAGAAAACTGGCTACAGGTGCATATTGCTGCCCGCCAGGTTCAGGAGATCGCGCCCAGTGCTATCAATGCGGATGATGACGAAGCGTTGGTCAATTACATCCTGCGTTTTATCAACACCCAGTACAACTACAACCTGTTGAATGATAAACAGTTGCATGCTGACCTGCTGACGCATATTAAGACGATGATCACCCGGGTGCGTTACCAGATAATGATCCCCAATCCGCTGTTGGAAAATATTAAACAGCATTACCCCATGGCGTGGGACATGACGCTGGCCGCCATCTCGGGATGGGGAAAATATACGCCGTACACCATCAGTGAAAATGAGATTGGTTTCCTCGTGCTGCATATTGGCGTCGGGCTGGAGCGTAGTTACAACATCGGTTACCAGAGACAGCCGAAGGTTCTGCTGGTATGCGATGCCGGAAATGCGATGGCGCGGATGATTGAAGCGGTACTGGCGCGTAAGTATCCGCAGATAGAGATCGTCGATACCGTAACGCTTCGCGACTACGAACAGCGGGAAAGCATCAGCGAAGATTTTGTCATCTCAACCGCGCGGATTGGTGAAAAAGATAAGCCGGTGGTGATGATTGCGCCGTTCCCTACCGATTATCAGCTGGAGCAGATTGGCAAACTGGTGCTGGTCGACAGAACCCGTCCGTGGATGTTGAACAAATTCTTCGATGCCGCCCATTTTCGTGTGATTGACGAGCCAATGGATCAACAAACGTTGTTCAAAACCTTATGCCGTCAGTTGCAGGATGAAGGTTTTGTCGACGCGGAATTTCTTGATTCGGTGGTTGAGCGTGAGGCCATCGTCAGCACCATGCTGGGTGACAGCATTGCCTTGCCGCACGCCCTTGGTCTGCTGGCAAAGAAAACGGTGGTCTACACCATCCTCGCCCCACAGGGTATCGCCTGGGGCGATGAAACGGCCCACGTGATCTTTTTGCTCGCCATCAGCAAGAGTGAATATGAAGAGGCGATGGCTATCTACGATATCTTCGTTACCTTCCTGCGTGAACGCGCGATGACGCGACTCTGCGCGTGCCGTAATTTCACCGAGTTCAAAGCGGTTGCGATGGAGTGTGTGAGCCGTTTTTGAGAGGCGGATAACAGAATGTTTACCGCCTGAAAGTTAACGCAAATGATGTACAACCTGGTTGCTGCTACCGCGCCAGATCAGCGCCGGGTCTTTAAGATCCTGCACAAATTTACCATCGACCAGCACGTTGATGAGATCCACCACCTGCATTTGTGCGGCGTTGAGTTCATCAAGCTTGTAGCCAGTCCACACCCAGATATCTTTCCCCGGACACTCAGCGTGAATACGCTGTACCAGTTGCAGGATATCCGGCACGTTTTGCGGATGCAGCGGATCGCCGCCGGACAGCGAAATACCCTGGCGAGGGATTCGCGTGTCGTTCAGATCGGCAATGATCTTGTCTTCCATCTCTTTGGTAAACGGCTGGCCGGAATTGAGTCGCCAGGTGCTTTTGTTATAGCAGCCAGGGCATTCATGCACGCATCCCGACACAAACAGGGTGCAGCGAGTGCCGGGGCCGTTAACGATATCGACGGGATAGTATTGATGGTAGCGCATAGCGGGTGTCCAGAAAGCATGTAGGCCGGATAAGGTGCTTGCACCGCATCCGGCAACATTGTGATGCCTGATGGCGACGCGATTGCGTCTTATCAGGCCTACGGCCTTTGCAAACGGAAATTAACCTATCTGCCCATTACCTAAATGCTTAACGCGGCGCTTCACTTCTTCCTGCTTACCGGCGTTAAACGGACGAGCGTCCGGGCTGCCTAAATAACCGCATACGCGGCGAGTGACCGACACGCGCGCGGCGTCGTGGTTACCACATTTCGGGCAGGTAAAGCCTTTGCTGGTGCACTCGAACTCACCGGTAAAGCCGCACTCGTAGCATTCATCGATTGGCGTGTTGGTCCCGTAATACGGCACGTGCTGATAGCTGTAATCCCAGACGTCTTCCAGTGCTTTCAGGTTGTGCTGAATGTTCGGATACTCGCCGTAGCAAATGAAACCTCCGTTCGCCAGCGGCGGGTACGGCGCTTCGAAATCGATCTTGTCGTACGGGTTAACCTTTTTCTCCACGTCGAGGTGGAAGCTGTTGGTGTAGTAACCTTTGTCGGTAACACCCAGCACCACGCCAAACTCGGCGGTATCCAGACGGCAGAAACGATCGCACAGGTTTTCACTTGGTGTACTGTACAGACTAAAGCCGTAGCCGGTTTCGTCTTTCCACTGATCGACCGCCTGACGCAGACGTTCCACAATGGCGATAGCTTTAGCGCGAAGCTGCTCGCTGTCGTACAAGTGTTTGTCGCCAAACAGCGCGTTGATGGTTTCGTGAATGCCAATGTAACCCAGAGAAATCGATGCGCGGCCGTTTTTAAAGATTTCAGACACGTCATCGTCTGCTTTCAGACGCACGCCGCAGGCCCCTTCCATATACAGGATTGGTGCAACGCGGGCCTTCACGCCTTCCAGACGCGCAATGCGGGTCATCAGCGCTTTACGCGCCAGGATCAGACGGTCGTCGAGCAGTTTCCAGAAGGTGGTTTCATCGCCATGAGCTTCCAGCGCGATACGCGGCAGGTTAAGGCTGATAACGCCGAGGTTGTTACGGCCATCGTGGACCTGTTCGCCGTTCTCGTTTTCCCATACGCCCAGGAAGCTGCGGCAGCCCATCGGCGTTTTGAAGGAGCCGGTCACTTTAACCACCTGATCGTAGTTCAGGATATCCGGATACATACGCTTGCTCGCGCACTCCAGCGCCAGCTGCTTGATGTCATAGTTCGGATCGCCAAACTTGTGGTTCAGACCGTCACGAATCGCAAACACCAGTTTCGGGAACACGGCGGTTTTACGATTTTTACCCAGGCCGGCAATGCGGTTACGCAGAATGGACTGCTGGATCAAACGCGATTCCCAGCTGGTTCCCAGGCCGAAACCGAAGGTGACGAACGGCGTCTGACCGTTGGCGGTATGCAGGGTATTCACTTCATACTCAAGGGACTGGAATGCGTCGTAGCACTCTTTCTCGGTACGGGAATGCGCATAACCGTCGGCATCTGGGATCTGCCACTCTTCAGCGGTTTTGCGATGCTTATTAAAGCTCTCGGTCACGAACGGTGCGAGAACTTCGTCAATACGGTTAATGGTGGTACCGCCATAAATATGACTGGCAACCTGCGCGATAATTTGCGCGGTGACGGCCGTCGCGGTGGAGATGGATTTTGGCGGCTCAATCTCCGCGTTACCCATCTTAAAGCCCTGCGTCAGCATACCTTTCAGGTCGATCAGCATGCAGTTAAACATTGGGAAGAACGGAGAGTAGTCGAGATCGTGATAGTGAATATCACCACGCTCGTGCGCCTGGACGACATCACGCGGCAGCAGGTGTTGACGCGCATAGTGTTTGGCGACGATACCGGCCAGCAGGTCGCGCTGGGTCGGGATCACTTTGCTGTCTTTGTTGGCGTTTTCGTTCAGCAGAGCAGAGTTGGTTTGCTCAACCAGACCACGAATTTCCTGGTTCAGACGGCCACGTTTTTCACGCTGTATATCACGGTCGTGGCGATATTCGATGTACGCACGGGCGAGTTGTTTGTACGGACCAGACATCAGCTGGTTTTCAACCGCTGTCTGGATCTCGTTGATATCGACCTGGCTGCGCTCATTCATCTGGCTACTAACGACTTCTGCGACGGTGGCACAGTAATCTGCGTCATCGACTCCCGCTGCTTTAGCTGCACGCAGAATGGCTTCTTTGATGCGCTCTGATTTAAACGGCACTTTACAGCCATCTCGTTTCATCACATGCGGTGTCATGATCACTCCATATTTATAAGAACAGGTTATCCACAGAGGTTGGGGAAGCGGTCATGGCTTTATTCATCTATCTGGCCAATGACTTCCCGCAATCCTGACCCACTTTATCCACAATTCCACCGTTAAACGGTGCACTGTAGTTGTAGCAATTGTAGTCGATTAATACAACATATTGGGTCGGCGTGCATTTTAAGTTCTATATGTAGTGATTTGCATCAAGGATGTTTACGATTTATTTGATGTAGCGCAAAGTAAAAATCGGAGCGTACAGATGACGGGCAGTACAGCGATTGTAAATTGTGGGCAGAAAATTCTGATTAATTATTCAACAAAAACAGGAAGCTAAGCTAAGCGTATGTAGCAACGCCCGGTAGCGCTATGCGTACCGGGCCTGAACATAATTGCAAGCTATTTTTGCACCCACCAGACGGCCTCAAAAGGACGCAGTGTCATGTCCCCTGGTTGGCTGGCAACCTCGGCATAGTTGTGCATCAGCACCTGCCAGTTTCCGTCGGTCTGGGATGGCTGCCAGCTCTGAAAGGTATCGCTTAGATTGGCAATGACCAGCAGCCGCTGCCCTTGCCACTCTCGTTGATAGCACCACAGATGCGGGCTGTCCGGTAGCAGATCCTGGTAGTCGCCCCAGGTGATAACCGGCTCCGCTTTGCGCAAGGCGATCAGCTTCTGATAGGTGTAGAACACCGACTCGGCATCGTTCAGTGCTGCCGCTACGTTAATGTCTGCTGCGTTGTCACACAGATTGATCCACGGCTCGCCGTAGGTGAAGCCCGCGTGTTTGCTGCTATCCCATTGCATCGGCGTGCGGCTGTTATCGCGTGATTTACTGGCGAGGATCGCCAGCAGTTCTTGCGCATCGCGTCCCTGGCCGTTCAACTCGGCAAACATGTTATGGCTTTCCACATCGCGATAATCGGTAATCTGGCGGAAGTGCGGGTTGGTCATGCCAATCTCTTCACCCTGGTAGATGTAGGGGGTGCCCTGCATGCCATGCAGCACCATCGCCAGCACTTTGGCCGACGGAACGCGGTATTTACCTTCATCGCCAAAACGCGACACGATGCGCGGCTGATCGTGGTTACACCAGAATAGCGCGTTCCAGGCCTGATTGTGCATGCCCTGCTGCCAGTGGCGGAACAGGGTTTTTAGCGCCACATAATCGGGTTTTGCTAACGTCCACTTCTCACCGTTGGGGTAATCCACTTTCAGGTGGTGGAAGTTAAAGGTCATCGACAGTTCACTACCATCTTGTGCGGCGTACTGCTGGCAATGTTCAAGCGTAGTGGAAGACATTTCGCCGACCGTCATCAGGTTGCGTGGGGTAAAAACATCGCGGTTCATCTCACGCAAAAATTCATGCGCGCGCGGGCCGTCGGTATAAAAACGCCGTCCATCGCCGTCGGGATCGTTCGGGAAGTCCTGGTCTTTAGAGATAAGATTCACCACGTCGAGGCGCAGTCCGTCCACGCCGCGATCGGCCCAAAACTCGCATACTTTCTTAAGCTCGGCGCGTACCGCCGGGTTTTCCCAATTCAGGTCGGCTTGCTCCGGAGCAAAGAGGTGCAGATAGTACTGCTCGCTTTCGGCGTGCCAGCCCCAGGCGTTGCCGCCAAACTTGGAGCGCCAGTTATTTGGCGGGCAGTCTGGCGTGCCGTCGCGCCAGAGATAAAACTGACGATACGGGCTGTCTTTATCCAGCGCTTCACGAAACCAGGCGTGCTGGGTTGAGGTGTGGTTAAACACCATGTCGAGAATAATACGGATGCCGCGCGCTTTCGCCTGCGCCACCAGTTCATCAAAGTCTTCCAGCGTGCCGTAGGCCGGATCGACAGACGTGTAGTCTGCGACGTCGTAACCGTTATCAACCTGCGGCGAAATATAGAACGGCGTCAGCCAGATGGCATCAACGCCCAGCTTTTGCAAATAGTCGAGGCGCTGCGTCACGCCGCGTAAATCTCCGGTGCCGCTGCCGGTGGTGTCCTGAAAACTCTTGGGGTAAACCTGATAGATAACGCCGTTTTGCCACCAGTGGGGAATATTCATGGTTGTTTCCTGGAAATACGCTGGGGCGCAACTGCGCCCCGAAGAAAAGTTAGACAATCTGTAATGTGCCCAGACGGTGTTTACGCTGGTAAACGAACGAGGTCAGTATCATTGGGATGACAATCGCAATGACCATCGCCATGCCAAAGACCTGCCAGTAAGTCGGCTGGATGGAGAGGATGCCCGGCAAACCGCCGACGCCAATCCCGTTCGCCAGCACACCGTTCAGGCCGCACAGCAGTCCGGCGAGACCGGAGCCGATCATCGCGCACAGCATTGGGAAGCGGTATTTCAGGTTGATCCCGTACATTGCTGGTTCGGTTACCCCGAGATAGGCGGAGATCGCGGCAGGAACGGAAATTTCACGTTCGTTGTGTTTGCGACTGGAGATAATGATCCCGACCACCGCAGAGGCCTGAGCGATATTCGACAGTGCGATCAGTGGCCATACCGGCGTACCGCCCATGCTCTGAATCATCTGCATGTCGATAGCCAGCGTGGTCTGATGCACACCGGTGATCACCAGCGGGGCATACAGGAAGCCGAACAGCGCCGCGCCAATCGGAGCAAAACTGCCGGTCAGCAGATGACGGACCGCAAACGCGACACCGTCGCCAATCATGCGGCCAAATGGACCGATAAAGGCATGCGCAAGGAATACCGCAAGGATCAGCGAGCACACCGGGACGATCACCAGATACAGGTAATCCGGGACGATGCGCTTCATGCGTGTTTCAATAAACCCGAGCGCCAGCCCGGCCAACAGTGCCGGAATGACCTGCGCCTGGTAGCCCACTTTCTCAATGCTGAACAGGCCGAAGTTCCACACGTCCGGCACCTGCTGACCGAGCAAATAGGCGTTCATCAGTTGCGGAGAAACCAGGGTCACGCCCAGCACAATACCGAGGATCGGCGTACCGCCCATTTTCTTCACCGCCGACCAACAAATCCCGACCGGCAAATAAAAGAAGATCGCTTCGCCAATCAGCCACAGGAAGTCATAGAGGGTTTTCAGCGAAGGATGCATCTGCGCCAGCGTCTGCCCGTTACTCATGGGCAGATCGCCGATCACGTTACGGAAACCTAAGATCAGGCCGCCGCTAATCAGCGCTGGCAGCAGCGGGAAGAAGATCTCCGCGAAGTGAGAAATCAGCTGCTCGTGCCACTTCATGTTCTGCCGCGCCGCTTTCTTTGCCTGCTCTTTGTCGGCACTGGCTTGTCCGGTGGTCGCCAACAGCGCTTTGTAGTAATCGCCCACCTCGGTGCCAATTACCACCTGAAACTGCCCGGCGTTGGTGAAGCAGCCTTTGACCATTGGCAACAATTCGATCTCTTTCGGTCTGGCGTTTGCAGGCTGATTCAGCACAAAACGCAGGCGAGTAATGCAGTGACTCACCGTAGCGATATTGTCGCGCCCGCCAACCAGCTCAATCAGCCGGTCGATGTCTGCTTGTTTTATTTTGCTCATGATGGTGTGTGTTCCCCGTAGACCGGAAAAGACGCTGTTGCGTCGTCATTCGGCAACTCTCTCGTTGTTGGCGCCAGAGTATATCTTCGATGAATATTTAAAAATGGGAACGTTCCCGAAACGCAGCGAAGATCACAAATTAATGCTCAGAAAGCGATCAGGAGAGGGTGGAAGGAATAACGATTTGTCGTGGTTCGCTGCGGCCGTTGATCTGTTCGATCAGCTGCGAGGCCGCTTGTCGCCCGGCTTCGGCGTATCCTGGATCGACGGTGATAATTTCCGGATGGAGGAATTTCATCAGCGGCGTGCTGCCCACGCTCGCCAGCTGCAGGTTCTCAATCCGCTGCTCCTGCAGGTATTTGCTGACGCCAAGGGCAAGGGTATCCGTCGCACAGACTAAAGCGGTGGTTTCCGGGGTGATGACGTTGGCGGCCAGCTCATAGCCCTGCTTCATGGCCAGACCCGGCAGCGCGGCCACAGGATGTAGTTTGTGTTTTTTACAGAATGCCAGGTAGGCCTCATGGCGGCGTTTACCAGTGGTCACATCGCTATGCGGAACACCAAGAAAGCTAATATGGCGATGCTCGCGTTCGTATAAACGCTGCATCAGGGTACGAATGGCACCCTCATCGTCATAGCAGACGGAGGCAAAGCCTTTGGCATCTCTAGCCAGCAGCACCAGAGAATCCTGCCAGGAGGCGAGCATGGCTTCAGTAATGCCGGTAAAACCAAACAGCACCACGCCATCAATGTTGCGGCGTCTGAGCATGCCGAGATGTTCTTCAACCAGCTCGGGCGAGAACTGGCTTTCCATCATGATCGGATCGTAGCCCTGTTCATAAAAGGCGGGCAGCATGGTCTGCACGGCGAGATTTTCCGAAAGCGAGTCCAGACGCGTGACGATAATCGCCACCACCTTGTCGCTTTGTCCGCGCATAGCGCGTGCGGAACGGGAAGGGGAAAAACCGTGCTGATTCATCACCGCCTCAACGCGTTCGCGGGTGCGTTCACTCACGCCGCTTTCATTGTTGAGCACACGGGAAACGGTTGATTTTCCCACACCGCTTAAGCGGGCGATGTCTTTAATGGTCAGCCGATTTTGCATCCTGTTTTCCCGTGTTGCGTGTGAAGTTATGCCAAATAGAGAATAACTTTACTCAAGCGCGGCGCAATGGGCAAAGTCTGGTATACGTTTGGTTTAGTTTCCATGGTTTATCATACCGCCATAATTGCCACAAACCTTATGGTTTTCTGCGTATAATCCGCGGCGCAAATCATTCACTTACCGGAGGCTATATGGATCCCGATCCCACCCCTCTCCCGAGATGGAGAAACAACCCTTTCCGGTAAGCCTGTCTTTCACTGTCTTACCGGAATAGTAAGACAGTGACGTTCTGACGTCCCTGTTGTGATTTTAATATTGCCACCAGGCAAGGCTTTGCCACGCCTGAAGGCTTTACTGCGCCTGTTTATACAGGTGCAGAGGGACTGCCTATGTTCAAAAATATGACCCGCCAGCTGTTTGCCCGGCTAAACCGCCATTTACCGCATCGTCTGGTGCATCGTGATCCATTGCCGAATGCTCAGACCGTTGCCAGCACGCCGATCCCGCCATCGCTGAGCGAACATTGCCTGAAAATGGCGCTGATGGACGAAGACGCGCTGTGGAAAACGTTCGGCGCTCATCCGGAAGGCTTAAACGCCGCAGAAGTCGAGAACGCCCGCGAAATACATGGCGAGAACCAGTTGCCGGCGCAGAAGCCGTCGCCCTGGTGGGTGCATCTGTGGGTCTGCTACCGCAATCCGTTTAATATACTGCTGACCATTCTCGGGGCGATTTCCTATGCCACCGAAGATCTGTTTGCCGCTGGCGTCATCGCCCTGATGGTCGTCATCTCTACGCTGCTGAATTTTGTGCAAGAGGCGCGTTCCACCAAAGCGGCTGATGCGCTGAAAGCGATGGTCAGCAACACCGCCACGGTGCTGCGCGTCATCAACGAGAAAGGGGAGAACGGCTGGGTTGAACTGCCGATCGACCAGTTGGTGCCCGGCGATGTCATCAAGCTTGCAGCAGGGGATATGATCCCGGCCGATCTGCGCGTGGTACAGGCTCGTGACCTGTTCGTAGCCCAGGCTTCGCTGACCGGTGAATCGCTGCCGGTGGAGAAAGTGGCAACCAGTCGCGATCCGCAGCAAAGCAACCCGCTGGAATGCGATACCCTGTGCTTTATGGGCACCAACGTGGTGAGCGGCACGGCGCAGGCCATCGTGATTTCAACCGGAGCCAATACCTGGTTTGGGCAACTGGCCGGTCGCGTCAGCGAGCAGGAAAGCGAGCAGAATGCCTTCCAGAAAGGGATCAGCCGCGTCAGCATGCTGCTGATCCGCTTTATGCTGGTGATGGCGCCCATCGTGCTTATCATCAACGGCTACACCAAAGGTGACTGGTGGGAAGCGGCGCTGTTTGCCCTGTCTGTGGCGGTGGGACTGACACCGGAAATGCTGCCGATGATCGTCACCTCGACGCTGGCGCGTGGGGCGGTGAAGCTGTCAAAACAAAAGGTTATCGTTAAACACCTCGACGCTATCCAGAACTTTGGCGCAATGGATATTCTGTGCACCGATAAAACCGGCACCCTGACTCAGGATAAAATTGTACTTGAGAATCATACGGATATCTCTGGTAAACCCAGCGAACATGTCCTGCATTCTGCGTGGCTGAACAGCCATTATCAGACCGGGCTGAAGAATCTGCTGGATACGGCGGTGCTGGAAGGTGTGGACGAAGAATCAGCCCGCCAGCTCTCGACTCGCTGGCAGAAAATCGATGAGATCCCGTTTGATTTTGAACGTCGCCGCATGTCGGTAGTGGTGGCAGAAGAAACCGATGTGCACCAGCTGGTCTGTAAAGGGGCGCTACAGGAGATCCTCAGCGTATGTACCCAGGTGCGTCACAACGGTGAGATAGTCCCGTTAGATGACAACATGCTGCGTCGGGTGAAACGCGTTACGGACACGCTGAACCGCCAGGGGCTGCGTGTGGTGGCGGTGGCGACGAAATACCTGCCAGCGCGTGAAGGTGATTACCAGCGTATTGATGAATCAGATCTGATCCTCGAAGGCTATATTGCGTTCCTCGATCCGCCGAAAGAGACCACCGCACCTGCGCTTAAAGCGCTGAAAGCCAGCGGCATTACGGTGAAAATCCTCACTGGCGATAGCGAATTGGTGGCGGCAAAAGTGTGTCATGAAGTGGGCCTGGATGCGGGCGATGTGGTTATCGGTAGCAGCATTGAAGGGTTAAGCGATGATGAGCTGGCTCGGCTTGCTCAGCGCACCACGCTGTTTGCCCGTCTGACGCCAATGCACAAAGAGCGCATTGTCACGCTGCTCAAGCGCGAAGGCCATGTGGTCGGCTTTATGGGCGATGGTATAAACGATGCCCCGGCGCTGCGTGCGGCGGACATTGGTATCTCCGTTGACGGCGCGGTTGATATTGCGCGTGAAGCGGCGGATATCATCCTGCTGGAAAAGAGCCTGATGGTGCTGGAAGAAGGGGTGATTGAAGGACGCCGTACCTTCTCTAACATGCTGAAGTACATCAAAATGACGGCCAGTTCAAACTTTGGTAACGTATTTAGCGTGCTGGTGGCGAGCGCCTTCTTACCGTTCCTGCCGATGTTACCGCTGCACTTACTGATTCAGAACCTGCTGTACGATGTATCCCAGGTGGCGATTCCGTTTGATAACGTCGACGAAGAGCAGATCAAAAAGCCGCAGCGCTGGAATCCCAGCGAATTGGGCCGCTTTATGATCTTCTTTGGACCGATCAGCTCGATCTTTGACATTCTGACCTTTTGCCTGATGTGGTTCGTCTTCCATGCCAATACGCCTGAACATCAGACGTTGTTCCAGTCTGGCTGGTTCGTGGTGGGCCTGCTGTCGCAAACGTTGATTGTGCATATGATCCGTACCCGTCGTGTGCCGTTCATCCAGAGCCGCGCCGCGTGGCCGCTGATGTTGATGACGCTGGTGGTGATGGTCGTCGGCATTGCATTACCGTTCTCGCCGCTGGCCAGCTATCTGCAATTGCAGGCATTGCCGCTGAGCTACTTCCCGTGGCTGATTGCGATTCTGGCGGGTTACATGACATTGACTCAATTAGTGAAAGGTTTTTATAGCCGTCGCTACGGCTGGCAGTAAACATCAAACGCCTCAGCAGGATGGTGTTAATACCATCCTGCATTCCTCATTTTCATTCGAAGATATTACCTCGCAACATTAGTGTTTTATTTTTATTGAAATGCTAACGGGTGTTATTAGTATCAAATCGCCTTCCTTGCGTTGTTTTTTTATCAATAAAACGATCTGCATTGCAAAAGTGAAACAGTGTGCTAAAAATTTTAAGCATCTGCGATTTTTTGTGAACGCAGTCATCGAAATAAATTGTTACACCAGTTAGTCTGCGCAGGTAACGTCGTTAAGAAAGTTTCTCGCTGCCCGTTTTTAATTCCGGCAGTCATTTGCTCTGCAAGCTATTCCTGTTAATGGATATTATGAACTTCTGGAGAAGGACAAATGAAACTGACAAAAAACCTGTTAAGTCTGTGTATTGGCGCGTCTGTATTCCTGGCGAGTCATGCAACGCTGGCACAAACTTTTCGCGCCGCAGATGTGCATCCGGCTGATTACCCGAACGTTGTCGCAGTGAAACATATGGGGGAAAAACTTAGCGCTGCGACCGACGGCCGTCTGGAGATTAAAACATTTCCTGGTGGCGTGTTAGGCGATGAAAAACAGATGATTGAACAGGCGCAATTAGGCGCTATCGATATTATTCGTGTCTCAATGACGCCTGTTGCCGCCATTCTCCCTGAAATTAACGTGTTTACCCTGCCATATATTTTCCGCGATGAGGACCATCTGCATAAGGTTCTCGACGGCATGATCGGGCAGGAAATTGGCGACCGTCTGACGGCTAATACCAAATCGCGGCTGGTGTTTCTCGGCTGGATGGATGCCGGCACGCGTAACCTGATCACCAAAAATCCGGTGGTGAAACCGGAAGATTTACACGGTATGAAAATCCGTGTTCAAGGAAGTCCGATAGCGCTGGATACCCTGAAAGCGATGGGCGCTAACTCCGTTGTCATGGGCGTCAGTGAAGTATTTAGCGGCATGCAGACCGGCGTTATTGATGGCACGGAAAATAACCCGCCAACGTTTGTTGCGCATAACTATTTGCCGGTCGTGAAAAACTATACCTGGAGCAAACACTTTATTATTCCTGAGCTTTTTCTGTTTTCGAAAGCTAAATGGGATAAGTTGAAAAAAGAAGATCAGGATCTCATTATTAAACTCGCCAAGGAAGCACAGATAGAGCAACGAAAACTTTGGCAGGATTATAATGCGAAATCACTGGAGACCATGAAAGCCAATGGCGTTCAGTTCCACGATATTGATACGGATTATTTCTATAAAGCCACGCAGTCAGTGCGGGATAATTATGGTAAAGACCACCAGGATTTGATCAAACGTATTCAGGATGTGAAGTAATTCATCAGGTGGAGGATATCAACCCTCCGCCTGAATCTTTTGATTAATTCGAGGTGATAATTATGGGTGAATGCTATTCATCGGTAATGGATTTTCTTTATCGGGTGTCAATGTGGATTGCCGGTATCGCATTATTGGTCATGGTCGCCATTATCCCCATTGGCATATTCGCGCGTTATGTTCTGAATAACGCTCTGTCATGGCCTGAACCCGTCGCTATTCTCTGTATGGTGACATTCACCTTTATTGGCGCGGCGGTGAGCTATCGTGCAGGCTCGCATATCGCGGTGAGCATGGTGATTGACCGTCTGGGGGATGCTTCCCGCCGTTATTGCTCGGTAATCGCTGACGTTATGTTGGTGGCGATAAGTCTGTTCATTCTGTGGTACGGAACCAATCTCTGTCTTGAACTGTGGGACCAGCCTGTGGCGGAATTCCCGCTTTTAAGCGCCGGGCAAAACTATCTTCCGTTGCCGATAGGCTCTGCCATAACGCTGCTGTTTATCGCTGAAAAGATTTTCCGTGGTCCGCAGTACCAACGTCCCGTTGTCATGCTGGGATCGACCAGCTAGTTACCGCCCCCATTTCAGAAAGGAAAGCAGATGGATGCATTTATTCTCGTCTTTACGCTCGGCATAATGCTGGCGATTGGGGTACCGGTAGCGTACGCAGTTGGCATTAGCGCCATCATTGGGGCCTGGTACATAGATATTCCACTGGAAGCGGTAATGATCCAACTGACCAGTGGGGTGAATAAGTTTTCGCTGCTGGCGATCCCATTCTTTATTCTGGCCGGGGCTATTATGGCCGAAGGGGGAATTGCGCGGCGACTGGTGAACTTTGCCTATATTTTTGTTGGTTTTATCCGCGGCGGACTGTCGCTGGTAAATATTGTGGCATCAACCTTTTTTGGCGCAATTTCCGGATCGTCGGTGGCTGATACCGCGTCCATCGGTTCGGTAATGATCCCGGAGATGGATAAAAAAGGTTATCCGCGTGACTTTGCCGCAGCGGTAACGGCCAGCGGTTCGGTACAGGCGATTCTTACGCCGCCCAGCCATAACTCGGTTATTTACTCGCTGGCGACCGGCGGCACGGTGTCGATTGCCGCGCTGTTCATCGCCGGGATCCTGCCGGGGCTGCTGTTAAGCCTCAGCCTGATGGTGATGTGCGTGGCTTTTGCGCACAAGCGCGGTTATCCAAAAGGAGAACGTGTACCGTTTCGCCAGGCGCTGAAGATTTTCGTCGATACGCTGTGGGGCCTGATGACCGTTGTGATCATCATGGGCGGTATCCTGTCAGGTATCTTTACCGCAACGGAGTCTGCGGCAATTGCCTGCCTGTGGGCTTTCTTTGTCACCATGTTCATCTACCGTGACTATAAATGGTCTGAGCTGCCGAAGCTGATGTTCCGCACGGTGAAAACGGTCACTATCGTTATGATCCTGATAGGTTTTGCTGCTGCGTTCGGTGCCGTCATGACTTATATGCAGTTGCCGATGCGTATCACTGAAGCCTTCACCAGCATCTCGGACAACAAATACGTCATCCTGATGTGTATTAACATCATGCTGCTGCTGATCGGTACGCTGATGGATATGGCACCGCTGATCCTTATTCTGACGCCGGTTCTGCTGCCGGTGACCAACGCGCTCGGCATTGATCCGGTTCATTTTGGCATGATCATGCTGGTGAACTTAGGGATCGGCCTGATTACGCCGCCGGTAGGGTCGGTGCTGTTTGTGGCCAGTGCGGTGAGTAAACAGAAAATAGAGCAGGTGGTGAAGGCGATGTTGCCATTCTACCTTGTGCTATTCCTGGTGCTGATGCTCGTGACGTACATTCCGGCGATTTCGCTGTTCCTGCCGAAACTGCTTGGTGTGATGTGATAAATGCCCGGTGGCGCTCGCGCTTACCGGGCCAACCTAAATTCATTCCGGGCTTCCATGCCCGTTTTTTTTGTGTTTCACCCAATACAGCTAAATATTTTCTGAATTATGGCATTGCCAGTGTCTTCCAACAGAATATGCTAGATTATAAATGTTAACATCTTGTCATGTTAATTATTCTTAGGAAGTATTATGATCGGTTATATATTGAGGAGAGAGGAACCTGAATATAGTGTTGATGTTGGAAGTGGTGAATGGTGTAGTGCGGGGCATTTTTCAGATCAATTTTATTATTATAAATATTACCTGGAGCAGTTGATTGATGGGAGCTTATATTTAAAGTATCGCTATCCTTTTTCACGAGAAAATTTACTGCATTATTTGCAAAATACGGGTGAAGACATACATATTAACTTAACTGATATGATGGGAAAATCAGCCCAGTTAAGGGATAATTATGTACAATTATTGAATGAGGCAAAGAGTTTTTGTAAAACATTACCGCCAGGTCAACATGAGTTTACTTCTGCGCATGTTAATACTGATGATTTTATTTCTAGCGATCCAGACTTGTTTTATGCTATAGGAGGTTATCAATACTGGGGTAAAGGTCGGGTGCAAATTACCGAAGATAAGTATAAAAATAAGATGAGCAATGGTAGTAGATTATGTAGTTATAATTTGACATTTCATTTTAAGTTTTTTGACAGGTATAACTGGAATGTAAGTGTCGCAAATTCTGGCGTTCGTTTAGGTAGTGTCGTTCCTGTGAGTGATAATTTTATGGGGAGGTTTCATCAGGAGTGTCTGGCCAGAGAGTACAATATTTTTGGTGCCATTGAGTCAGAGGTAAAATGGCATGACTGAGCATAGCACTTTATTTTACATGGAAAAAATACTCACTTTCGCTTTAGTTTGTGCCTTTTGTTATATGCTGTATATTATTTCGGTTTGCTGGTTACCCGTGCGTGAAAGTCACTATCTTCTGGTTGTACAATGGTGCCGTAACGATGATTCAAATACCCACTATGCAAAGAATTTATCTTGGCATGGTTTATATGTTTATTTGGAGAAATCGTCTGGGAATATTATTGTAAGGGAAATGAACACTCCTCTACACGATCCATTTCAGCCTTACCGGTACGTTTACCGTAAAATTGCACATGAAAATGATATATCCTTGGTCGCAGAGAAATGGGGGGTAATTAAGTGTCAGGAAAAAAATAAAGCGCTCATTGGTTCATCTGGCTATTCTTTTTTATGGGGACATGATCAATGAACACTTTTATAAGACGAACTACTCTAAAAATATTTTTTTTACTAATTATAATGTTTATCTGTGTTTTTTCTATTAATTCAGTTGAAAGATATAACAATATTGTTAATTTTAATATTCACAATAAGATAGTTTATACATTGGAAAAGATGAAAAATGATAGTGATGATGATATTAAATTTAATGTTTATAGTTCAAGGTTGAACTGGGTTTTAGGACAAACCTGTTTCTCAGAGAATATAGAGTTACAGCAGAAAGGGGAAATGGAATTATATAATTGGGGAGTGGGGATAATCGAAAATGAAACCATCACCTTAAAGAATAATGGAAGAGAATTGATTTTTTCAGTTATAGGCTGCAATACTTAAGGAACCCTGCCAGAGCAGGGCTCTCTAATAAGACTTAGCGACGAACGGCGATCGCTTCAATCTCGATTTTCACGTCTTTCGGCAGACGGGCAACTTCTACGCAAGAACGCGCAGGGAAGGTCGCGTTGTGTTCGGTGAAGAACGCTTCGTAGGTCGCGTTTACAGTTGCGAAATCGTTCAGGTCTTTTACGAAGACGGTCGTTTTTACGATGTCGCCCACTTTCAGGCCTGCTGCTTCAACGATAGCTTTTACGTTTTCCAGCGACTGACGTGCCTGAGCGGACACGTCTTCCGCTACGGCACCGGTTTTCGGATCGACCGGGATCTGACCGGAAGTGATTACCATGCTACCCAGGTCAACGCCCTGAACGTATGGGCCGATTGCTGCTGGTGCATTTTCCGTCGCGATAGTCTTGCTCATGATTTCTCCTGAATTACAGCGGTAGTAGAATGTTCCCGCTCATTATAGGGAGCCGGGATCTCATAACCAACCCCAATTAGTTGGCCAGCACCACATAATGCGAAAACTCTTTTTCACAGTATTTGCATTTGAGTGCGATGTCATCAGCACGCTTTTTCACTGCAAAACTGGAGGAAACCGGCTCAGCATGGCTGATACAGTTGCTGTTCGGGCAAACCAGTACATTGTCGATACGCTCAGGCAGGCTCGGACGAGATTTACCCACCACGTCGTAATCGTCAATGCGGTTTACCGTTGCCTGCGGGGCGTACAGGGAGAGCTGGTTTACCTGCTCATCGGTCAGGAACGTGTTTTCAATTTTAATCAGGTCCTTACGGCCCATCTCGCCTGACGGCAGGTTCAGACCGATGGTGATACGCTGGTCGGTTTCCGTCAGTTTGAACAGCGTCAGCAGCTTAAAACCAACCTGTGCGGGAATATGGTCAATCACGGTGCCACGTTTGATGGCTTCAACCTGCAGTTTGTTATCGTGTGTCATCTCTTTTTCTCCCTTACAGTGCCAGTTCGCTATTCAGTACCAGTGCCAGTAACGCCTGGCGGGCGAAGATGCCGTTGCCAGCCTGCTGGAAATACCAGGCGTGCGGCGTCTTGTCGACGTCGGTGGTGATCTCATCGATACGCGGCAGCGGATGCAGTACCTTCATGTTTGCTCTGGCGCCGTTCAGATCGCTGGCGCGCAGAACAAACTGCGCTTTCACGTTGGCGTATTCGGACGGGTCCAGACGCTCTTTTTGTACGCGGGTCATATAGAGGATATCGACCTCCGCCATCACCTCTTCAATAGTGCCGTGGAGGCTCCAGGCGATACCTTTTTCATTCAACATATCCAGAATGTATTGCGGCATGGCCAACGCGTCCGGGGCGATGAAGTAGAAACGGTTACCTTCAAACTTCGCCAGCGCCTGGGTCAGGGAATGGACGGTGCGGCCATATTTCAGGTCACCCACCATGGCGATGTGCAGATTGTCCAGGCGACCCTGAGTTTCCTGAATGGTGAACAGATCCAGCAGCGTTTGGGTGGGATGTTGGTTGGAGCCATCGCCTGCGTTCAGTACCGGAACGTTACCGGAGAACTCCGTAGCCAGACGCGCGGCGCCTTCCTGCGGATGGCGCATTACGATGGCGTCGACATAGGTGCTGATGACGGAAATAGTGTCGGCTAGTGTTTCACCTTTTTTGCCCAGAGAGGTGTTGCTGCTGTCAGAGAAACCCACCACGCTGGCGCCCAGGCGGTGCATGGAGGTTTCAAAGGATAAACGGGTGCGGGTTGAGGCTTCAAAGAAGCAGCTGGCGATAACCTTATGCTTTAACAGCTCCGGCTGTGGGTTAGCTTTTAATTTCGCCGCTGTTGCGAGGACCAGATTGAGGTCATCGCGGCTGAGGTCGTTTATGGAAATGATGTGTTTTTGATAGAGCGGGTTAGCCATGTTTATCTCCTGACGCCTGGGCAAAAAAAAAGCCCCTCAATTGAGGGGCTCGGAATGGGTGATCAACGGAAAGAAAAATGGCAGGCCAGCGTCCTTTTTCAGACGCGGTAAGACAAAATGTCGTACACACTGAACCATACATCCTCCCGGCAAATTGTCCGCGATTATACTCAGCTCCGTTATGGGATCAAGCGAAAAATGCACAAATTATTCATCGCAAACGATTCTCATGAATATTCATTCACCCTGAATGCCAAACAGCAACAATGAGATAAACATGCGTTGACGCAAAATATCGGCAAATAGCAGTAGTATGGCAGACCGTTTTTTCGTATAACAACTAAAATGAAACGATGTTTTAATTAAGGGGTTTAAGATGATTGTCGGCAATATTCACAACCTGGATGCCTGGCTGCCGGAAGAGCTGCGTCAGGCGATTGAACACATTAAAGCGCATGTGACGGATGCGACGGAAAAGGGTAAGCACGACATCGACGGCGATCGTCTGTTTTATCTGATTGCTGAAGATATGACGGAGCCGTTTGCACAGCGCCGCGCTGAGTATCACGCGCGCTATCTGGATATTCAGATCCTGCTCAAAGGTCAGGAAGGCATGACCTTCAGCACGCAGCCTGCGGGCGCGCCGGAAACTGACTGGCTGGCGGATAAAGATATCGCCTTCCTGCCGGAAGGGGTACAGGAAAAAACGGTGGTGCTGAACGAAGGTGATTTCGTGGTGTTCTATCCGGGCGAAGTGCATAAACCGCTGTGCGCGGTCGGTGCACCAGCGCTGGTACGCAAAGCCGTGGTGAAAATGCGGGTGGCATAAGCGTATTTGCCGGGGGCGGCTTCGCCTTACCCGGCCTACGGGAGCGCGATTGTAGGCCGGATAAGATGCTTAGCATCGCCATCCGGCATTCTTTTCATCCATGCTCTTACTTCGCCAGCGTCGCCACCATCACCGCTTTGATGGTGTGCATCCGGTTTTCTGCCTGATCAAATACGATACTGGCGGGGGATTCAAAGACCTCATCGGTCACTTCCATTCCACCGTGCAGACCATATTCCTGTGCCATTTGTTTGCCAAGCGTGGTTTGATCGTCATGAAACGCGGGCAGGCAGTGCAGGAATTTCACCTGCGGATTGCCGGTCAACGCCATCATCGCGCTATTAACCTGGTATTTACGCAGCAGCGCAATACGTTCGGCCCACTTCTCTTTTGCCTCGCCCATTGATACCCAGACGTCGGTATAGATGAAGTCCGCGCCTTTCACGCCCGTGGCGACATCTTCGGTCAGCGTAATATTGCCGCCGTTTTTCTGTGCCAGCGCTTTGCACTCCGCAACCAGACTTTCTTCCGGCCAGCAGGCTTGCGGTGCGATCAGACGCAGATCCAGCCCGGTTAACGCGGCGGCTTCCAGCATGGAATTGCCCATATTGTTGCGGGCATCACCGGTGTAGACCAGCGTCATCTCATTAAACGCTTTACCCGGCAGGTGTTCCTGCATAGTTAACAGATCCGCCAGCAGTTGGGTGGGATGAAACTCGTTGGTTAATCCGTTCCACACCGGAACTCCGGCATATTCCGCCAGCGTCTCGACAATCTCCTGACCGTGGCCCCGATACTGAATACCGTCGTACATGCGGCCGAGCACGCGGGCGGTGTCTTTGATCGACTCTTTATGGCCAATCTGGCTGCCGCTTGGCCCGAGGTATGTCACGCGCGCGCCCTGATCGTATGCGGCAACTTCGAAAGAGCAACGGGTACGGGTTGAGTCTTTTTCGAAGATGAGCGCGATGTTTTTACCGGTGAGCTTTGCGACTTCAGTGCCGTTTTTCTTTTCCGCCTTCAGCTGTGCGGCGAGCTGAAGCAGTGACGTGAGTTCAGCAGAGGTGAAATCAAGCAGTTTCAAAAAATGTTTCTGATAAAACGCAGACATGGTTCCCTCACATGGCTTAGGCCATTTATTGAATTAAAATTCAATTTATATGGATGTTTATTCATTTGCAACCTTGTTTAACAAATCTTTCCTGGAAAGGTGGAGGCAATGACAGCGGTATGTGACAATAAGAGTATCGGCAGGACATTATGAGGAACGAGCCATGGCAAACCCGGAACTACTGGAAGAACAGCGTGAAGAAACGCGCTTGATTATTGAAGAGTTACTCGAAGATGGCAGCGATCCAGACGCGCTGTACACCATTGAGCATCACCTTTCCGCGGATGACTTCGAAACCCTGGAAAAAGCGGCAGTAGAAGCCTTCAAGCTGGGTTATGAAGTGACCGAGCCGGAAGAGCTGGAAGTGGAAGAAGGCGACACGGTTATTTGCTGTGACATTCTGAGCGAATGTGCACTGAATGCGGAGTTGATCGATGCTCAGGTTGAGCAACTGATCAACCTGGCTGAAAAATATGATGTGGAATACGACGGTTGGGGCACCTATTTTGAAGACCCGAACGGCGAAGAAGGTGAAGACGGCGACGATGAAGACCTCGTCGACGAAGATGATGACGGCGTGCGTCACTAAGTCATCAACTGACCTGCGGTAGCCCAGGCTGCCGCAGGCCAAGGACAACGTATGGATTACCTGCAAATACTCTCCCCGATCCACAACTTCCTGCACTATAAAACCCCCCAGGCCTGGCTTGATAAAGCGCGGGACCCGGCAAATCTGCCTCTGTTATTGACCGATCACCTCGTCTGTGAGCTGAAAGCGGCGCAAACGGCGATGCTGCTGGTGCGTAAGTATGTCGCGGATAAACAGGGATCGCAGGCGCTGCTGGACTGGCTGAAACCCTATGAAGCGTTTGCTTTCAGAGAAGGGGATGAGCCGGATTTTATCGCGCTGAATAAACAGATAAGCAAAAGCGTGATGCCGCAAACCGACGACCCGTGGGGACGCAAGCTTATCGACAGCATGGTTTTGCTTATCAAAGAAGAACTGCATCATTTCTGGCAGGTGCGTGAGGCGATGATGAGCCGCAACATTCCCTATATCAAGATTACCGCCAGCCGTTACGCCAAAGGCATGCTCAAAGAGGTACGCACCCATGAGCCTTTAACGCTAATCGATAAACTGATTTGCGGGGCTTACATTGAGGCACGTTCCTGCGAAAGGTTCGCCGCGCTGGCGCCGTATCTGGATGACGATTTGCAGGCGTTTTATCTGTCGCTACTGCGATCCGAGGCGCGGCACTATCAGGATTACCTGGCGCTGGCGCAGCAGGTTTCAGCCGATGATATCAGTAGCCGGGTGCGGTTTTTTGGCGAAGTAGAAGCCGCGTTGATCACCTCTCCTGACGATGAATTCCGTTTTCACAGTGGTGTGCCAGCTTAATTCCTTTCTTTGACGCGCGGTGTCCATCGCCGCGCGGATTAATCCTTCCTCTTTCTGTTAGCAAAATCTGGTGGCTGGAAATCGCTCGCTGCTGCCGTAATAATCAAAACACACGAAGGGGAAATATATCCCCGTAACAGAGATGATTTGGCATAAGGATGGTTAATGAACTGGGCACACGTTTTGTTGGCAGGTTATATCGGGGCGGTGATTGCTATCGTCGTCGGCATGTTTCGCAAAAAAGGCTGGCTGGGCAAGATCTCCGGCGCGGTGGTTTTTGTGGTGGCGATTATCGCGTGGAATCTGTTTGATGTGCACTACCTGATCCCACGCGAAAGCCCGGATTATGGTCTGACCGAAGAGCAGCAGTTTGAAAAGGCGATGCTCTCCAATCCGGCGTTTCAGGTGATTAAGGAGCAGGAACCTGAGCTGACACAAAAAATTATCAGCCAGGCTGCGCAGATGAAGAAAGCAGGGAGTAGCGAACAGCAGGTTATCGACGCGATACAGCCGCAAATTCTTCAGTTGCAAATGGCGAGATTGCAGCAGGCGCCAGATGCCAATGTCATTGAATATATGAAAATTAACCTTGAGCAGATCGCTGCTGTGGCCAAAATCGGTGATGACGAATGCTTCCGCTTTCTGTTTCCGGCAGTGAAAGGGGGGATTAATCCGGCACGTCTGGTTCCGCGTGAGATCATGAACCGTCGTATGGCGAGTGATATGAGTATGATGCGTGCTGCCTATGGTCCAAACAAACATACGGTCACGGCAGAAGAGAAACAGCTGGCGTTGCAGGATCTGCAAGCAATAAGCCCTGGGCTAGTACAGCGCTATGGGCCGGATATTCAGATCATGGCCGATCCGACTAAAGCGATCGGCAAAGAGAAGATTGCCTGTGAGATAGTGCAGGATCTCTGGTCACAGGTGCTGAAGCTGCCAACCGCCCGCGCGGCTGGCGTTATTCGACTGATGCTCTCAGCCGAGATGCAGTAACGCGGCTAAAGCCTCTCGGCGTAAGGTCAGAGGGGCTTTAACATCCGCACTTCACAATCTACGTGCCCGGTACAGCCCAGCGCTTCGCTGATATGCTCAAAGCCTAAATGCTCATACAGGCGGATTGCCTCAGTCAGAAACGCTGTGGTCTCCAGATAGCACTGTTTAAAACCCTGCTCGCGGGCATGTTCGAGCGCCATCAGCGCCAGTTTTTTCGCCAGCCCCTGACCGCGCGCGCTCGACAGGAAGTACATCTTTTGCAGCTCGCAAATGTCTGGTTCACTACATCCTAACGGTGCAACACCGCCGCCGCCCACGACTTCACCATTTTGCTCAACCACCCAGTAGGCCGCGCCCGGCTGGCTGTAAACCTGGAACAGTTCGTCCAGATTAGGGTCGGCAACGGTATACCCCTTATCGGCGGTAAGCCCGTATTCAGCGGAAACTTTGCGGATAACGCGGGCAATGGCGGCGTTATCATCGGCAGAAATTCGGCGCAGCGTTGCCGCGACGGAGGTAATGGCACTCATAGCGAACTCATGACATAAAAGTGAGACATATGCAGTTAATACCACTGCGGTGAGGGGAAGCGCAAGCGAGGATAATTCAATAAAAAGCCTCTGAGCATATGCGTCAGAGGCTTTATCGTCTGTGGTGTCGGATGCGCTACGCTTATCCGACCTACGTTGACGGTGCCCGTTTGCCGGATAAGCGTAGCGCTATCCGGCATAGGCAATTACAGCGCGGCGATGACCGCCTGCTGTTCAATCAGCTTCGCTTTGGCTTCTGCGTAACCATCCAGCTTCTCACGCTCTTTGGCGATGACTGCTTCCGGTGCGCGGGCAACGAAACCTTCGTTGGAAAGTTTGCCTTCGATACGGGCAATCTCACCTTCGATTTTCGCCACTTCTTTCGCCAGACGCGCCAGCTCATCTTCTTTGTTGATGAGGCCAGCCATCGGGATCAGCAGCTCGGCGCCGTCGATGATTTTGGTCACGGAGACCGGGCCTTTGTCATCGGCTGGCAGCACGGTAATGCTTTCCAGACGTGCCAGGTTCAGCAGGAAGCTGCGGTTGTCGTTCACACGACGCATCGCATCAGCGCTGCAACCACGCAGCAGCAGCTCCAGCGGTTTGCCCGGGGCGATGTTCATTTCCGCACGGATGTTACGTACGGCGACGATTGCCTGCTTCAGCCATTCGGTATCGGCCAGCGCCGCTTCATCAACCTGCGCTGCGTTATATTCCGGGAACGGCTGCAGCATGATGGTATCTGCAGTGTTGCCACAAATCACTTTCACGCGCTGCCAGATGGTCTCGGTGATGAACGGAATGATTGGGTGCGCCAGGCGCAGCAGACCTTCCAGCACGGTAACCAGCGTATTGCGGGTGCCGCGCAGTTCAGATTCGGAACCACCGTTCATGACCGGCTTGGTCAGCTCCAGATACCAGTCGCAGAACTGGTTCCAGGTGAACTCGTACAGAATGCCCGCGGCGATATCGAAGCGGAAGTTATCCAGCGCTTCGCGGTACGCTTTGATGGTCTGGTTGAATTCAGCGAGGATCCAGCGGTCCGCCAGAGACAGGGTCATTTCGCCGCCGTTGAAGCCGCAATCCTGATCTTCGGTGTTCATCAGCACGAAGCGGCTGGCGTTCCACAGCTTGTTACAGAAGTTACGGTAACCTTCCAGACGCTTCATGTCCCAGTTGATATCGCGACCGGTAGAGGCCAGCGCTGCCAGGGTGAAACGCAGGGCGTCGGTGCCGTGCGGCTCGATGCCGTCCGGGAACTGCTTCTCGGTACGCTTGGCAATTTTCTCAGCCAGCTGCGGCTGCATCATGTTGCCGGTACGTTTCTCCAGCAGTTCTGCCAGAGAGATACCGTCGACCATATCCAGCGGGTCAATCACGTTGCCCTTGGATTTGGACATCTTCTGGCCTTCGTCGTCACGGATAAGACCGGTCATGTAGACGGTCTTGAACGGAACCTGCGGCTTGCCGTTTTCATCTTTGATGAAGTGCATGGTCATCATGATCATGCGGGCAATCCAGAAGAAGATAATGTCGAAGCCGGAAACCATCACGCTGGTTGGGTGGAACTGACGCAGCGCATCGGTGTTTTCCGGCCAGCCGAGAGTGGAGAACGTCCACAGCGCGGAGGAGAACCAGGTATCAAGAACGTCTTCGTCCTGACGCAGTGCAACGTCGGCGCCGAGGTTGTTTTCCTGACGCACTTCGTCTTCGGTGCGGCCAACGTAGACATTGCCGTCGTTGTCATACCATGCCGGGATACGGTGACCCCACCACAGCTGACGGGAAATACACCAGTCCTGAATATCGCGCATCCAGGAGAAGTACATGTTTTCGTACTGCTTCGGTACGAACTGGATGTCGCCATTCTCAACCGCTTCAACCGCCGGTTTTGCCAGCACGTCGGCACGGACGTACCACTGGTCGGTCAGCATCGGTTCGATAACCACGCCGCCACGGTCGCCGTAAGGTACGGTCAGGTCGTGCGGTTTAATTTCTTCCAGCAGGCCCAGGGCATCAACGGCGGCAACCACCGCTTTACGCGCAGCAAAACGTTCCAGCTTCTGGAACTCAGCCGGGATTTCATTGGAGTAAACGTCGGACTCTTCGCCTTTGGTGTCGTACACTTCCGCGGTTTCGCGGATGTCGCCGTCAAAGGTCAGAATGTTGATCATTGGCAGGCCATGACGTTTCCCGACTTCGTAGTCGTTAAAGTCGTGCGCCGGGGTGATCTTCACGCAGCCGGTGCCTTTTTCCATGTCGGCGTGTTCATCGCCGACGATCGGAATGCGACGGTTAACCAGCGGCAGGACAACGAATTTGCCGATCAGATCTTTGTAGCGCGGATCTTCCGGGTTAACGGCTACGCCGGTATCACCCAGTACGGTTTCCGGACGGGTGGTGGCGACGACCAGGTAATCTTTACCGTCTGCGGTTTTCGCGCCGTCAGCCAGCGGATAGCGGATGTGCCACATGGAGCCTTTAGACTCGCGGTTTTCCACTTCCAGATCAGAAATAGCGGTGCGCAGTTTCGGGTCCCAGTTGACCAGACGCTTGCCACGGTAGATCAGATCTTCTTTGTACAGGCGGACAAAGACTTCTTTCACGGCATTGGAAAGACCTTCGTCCATAGTGAAGCGCTCGCGCTCCCAGTCAACGGAGTTGCCGAGACGGCGCATCTGACGGGTAATGGTGCCGCCGGATTCCGCTTTCCACTGCCAAATTTTGTCGATAAACGCTTCGCGACCGTAGTCGTGACGGGTTTTACCTTCTTCAGCGGCAATCTTACGCTCAACCACCATCTGGGTAGCGATACCCGCGTGGTCGGTACCGGCCTGCCACAGGGTGTTTTTACCCTGCATGCGCTGGTAGCGAATCATGGTATCCATGATGGTTTGCTGGAAAGCATGACCCATATGCAAACTGCCGGTGACGTTCGGCGGCGGGATCATGATGCAGAAGGACTCTTTGCTTTCATCGCCGTTAGGTTTGAAATAGCCCTGCTTTTCCCAGTGCTCGTAAAGCGGCTGTTCGATATCTTGTGGGTTGTATGTCTTTTCCATTATTTCCAGGTTGCCGTATTCAGGTTAAAACCAGCCACGCGGTAAGCTTTGTAGCGATCGCGTGCCGATTGTTTCAAAGAATCTTCGTAAGGAACGAAGTCTATCACTTCTGTGAAAGCGGTGGCAAAATCTGCAAAGCCAACGCGCAAACTGATGAGCAGGTCGCGCGGGCTGCTATTGCGTTTCTCCGGCCAGGCAATCTCTACCGGCGCGCCGCCTCTGGGGCCTTCTCCCGCCAGATTATGCGGAACAAAACTTTCTGCCGGTCTCGCCCACAGAGCTTCATCCAGTCGAAGAGCCTGCTTTTCGTTTTCACAGGCGATCAGCACGCGCTTGCCAGCACGCCAACGTTCTGCGGCAATTTCACACACCAGTTGTTCAACGGCGCTTAAGCCATCGACGGTGTTGTCATTGTCCAGAATATAGAACGTTGCGTTTCTCATGATATGGGGCTTCTTGTTGTGGATTTAAATGCAAAGCCGGGTGGCGCTACGCTTACCCGGCCTACGGTTGAGTGACGTTGTAGGCCGGGTAAGCGTAGCGCCACCCGGCGTTTTACATCACTCTTCGCCGTTAAAACCGGCACGATTGAGCAGGAACTGCGACAGCAACGCGACCGGACGACCGGTTGCGCCTTTAGCTTTCCCTGAACGCCATGCAGTACCGGCGATATCCAGGTGCGCCCAGTTGTACTTACGGGTAAAGCGTGACAGGAAGCAGCCCGCGGTAATGGCACCGCCAGGACGTCCGCCGATGTTCGCCATATCCGCAAAGTTGGACTCTAACTGCTCCTGGTATTCATCACCCAGCGGCAAACGCCACGCGCGGTCACCAGCCTGCTCGGACGCACCGATCAGCTCATGCGCCAGCGGGTTGTGGTTCGACATCAGGCCGGTGATGTGATGGCCCAGCGCAATCACGCACGCGCCGGTCAGGGTTGCGACGTCAATCACCGCTTCTGGCTCAAAGCGCTCGACGTAGGTTAACACGTCGCACAGCACCAGACGGCCTTCGGCATCCGTATTGAGCACTTCGACGGTCTGTCCAGACATCGTGGTCAGCACGTCGCCTGGGCGATACGCGCGGCCACCCGGCATGTTTTCACAGCCCGCCAGCACGCCGACAACGTTGATGGGGAGCTGAAGCTCGGCCACCATGCGCATCACGCCGTATACCGCTGCCGCGCCGCACATGTCGTATTTCATCTCATCCATGCCTTCGGCAGGTTTGATGGAGATACCGCCGGAGTCAAAAGTTAACCCTTTACCGACCAGCACAATCGGACGCGCGTCTTCGGACGGATTGCCTTTGTACTCGATGACCGACATCAGCGACTCGTTCTGCGAGCCGTGACCGACGGCCAGATAAGAGTGCATGCCCAGCTCTTTCATCTGCTGCTCGCCGATTACACGGGTCACAACATTTTTGCTGTAGCTGTCTGCCAGCTGGCGCGCCTGAGAGGCCAGGTAGGCGGCGTTACAGATGTTCGGCGGCATGTTGCCAAGATCTTTTGCCGCTTTAATGCCGGCGGCGATCGCCAGACCGTGTTGGATCGCACGCTCACCGCTGGTCAGCTCGCGGCGGGTCGGCACATTGAAGACCATTTTACGCAGCGGGCGACGTGGCTCGCTTTTGTTGGTCTTCAGTTGATCAAAGCTGTACAGCGTTTCCTGTGCCGTCTCAACGGCCTGACGCACTTTCCAGTAGTTATTGCGCCCTTTGACGTGCAGCTCAGTCAGAAAGCAGACGGCTTCCATTGAGCCTGTATCATTCAGGGTATTGATGGTTTTCTGAATGACCTGCTTGTACTGGCGCTCATCAAGTTCGCGCTCTTTGCCACACCCAATAAGGAGAATTCGCTCAGACAGAACGTTAGGAACATGGTGCAGCAACAGGGTTTGACCCGGTTTGCCTTCCAGTTCGCCGCGACGCAGCAGTGCGCTGATGTACCCGTCGCTGATCTTGTCGAGCTGCTCTGCAATCGGAGAGAGGCGGCGTGGTTCAAAGACACCCACGACGATGCACGCACTCCGCTGTTTCTCCGGGCTACCGCTTTTTACACTGAACTCCATGCACTACGCTCCTGAATCTTAAAGACAACGGCGGTGGCTACGGATAGAATTGCAAGCTTTCGTAACTCATACCCGCTGTTGCGGTGACTTCGTGTTAATCTTAACGTTATTACGGCATTGGCACGTCAGAACAATTTCTGAGAGGTGGATCCGTTGAGTATAATGATCTTAGCGACGATTTCGACGACTCAAGAGAATAAATGACGTTTAAGCCATGAAACAAGCTAAATTCCGGCAAAAGACGGGTTTTTACGGGCGTATTTAAAGTGATAATCATAAGATATCTGGTTCGGGAAACGCTCAAAAGCCAACTTGCGATCCTATTCATCCTGCTTTTGATCTTCTTTTGTCAAAAGTTGGTCAGGATCCTTGGTGCGGCTGTTGACGGTGATATCCCGGCAAATCTGGTGCTCTCGCTGCTGGGGCTGGGCGTGCCAGAAATGGCGCAACTTATCTTGCCCTTAAGCCTGTTCCTCGGGCTGTTGATGACGCTGGGCAAACTGTATACCGAAAGCGAAATTACGGTCATGCACGCCTGCGGGCTGAGCAAGGCAGTGCTCGTGAAAGCGGCGATGGTGCTGGCGCTGTTTACCAGTATTATTGCGGCGGTCAACGTGATGTGGGCCGGGCCGTGGTCCTCCAGACATCAGGACGAAGTCCTGGCGGAGGCGAAAGCGAACCCCGGTATGGCGGCGCTTGCTCAGGGGCAATTCCAGCAGGCGACCAACGGCAGTTCGGTGCTGTTTATCGAAAGCGTTGACGGCAGCAACTTCAAAGACGTGTTCCTCGCGCAAATCCGCCCGAAAGGCAACGCTCGTCCTTCGGTCGTCGTAGCCGATTCCGGACATCTTACCCAGATGCGTGATGGCTCTCAGGTCGTGACGCTGAACCAGGGGACGCGCTTCGAAGGTACCGCGCTGCTGCGCGATTTCCGCATTACCGACTTCCAGGATTATCAGGCGATTATCGGTCATCAGGCCGTGGCACTGGATCCAAATGATACCGACCAGATGAACATGCGTACGCTGTGGACGACCGACACCGATCGTGCCCGCGCGGAGCTGACCTGGCGTATCACGTTAGTATTCACCGTATTTATGATGGCGCTGATGGTCGTACCGCTGAGCGTGGTGAACCCGCGTCAGGGGCGCGTGCTGTCGATGCTGCCAGCAATGCTGCTCTATTTGCTGTTCTTCCTGGTTCAGACGTCGCTGAAGTCGAACGGCGGTAAAGGTAAGCTGGATCCAGTGTTCTGGATGTGGACGGTTAACCTGGCGTATCTGGCGCTGGCGATTGTGCTTAACCTCTGGGATACGGTGCCGATGCGCCGCTTGCGTGCCCGTTTTATGCGTAAAGGAGCGGTATAATGCAGCCTTTTGGTGTACTTGACCGCTATATCGGTAAAACCATTTTCACCACCATCATGATGACGCTGTTCATGCTGGTGTCGCTCTCCGGGATCATCAAGTTCGTTGACCAGCTGAAAAAAGCCGGGCAGGGGAGCTACGATGCGATGGGCGCCGGGCTGTATACCCTGCTCAGTGCGCCGAAAGATATTCAGATCTTCTTCCCGATGGCGGCGCTGCTGGGGGCATTGCTGGGGCTGGGCATGCTGGCCCAGCGTAGTGAACTGGTGGTGATGCAGGCTTCCGGCTTTACCCGTATGCAGGTGGCGTTGTCGGTGATGAAAACCGCGATTCCGCTGGTGCTGCTGACGATGGCTATCGGCGAATGGGTCGCGCCACAAGGCGAACAGATGGCGCGTAACTACCGTGCGCAGCAGATGTACGGCGGCTCGCTGCTCTCTACCCAGCAGGGTTTGTGGGCGAAAGACGGTGACAGCTTTGTCTACATCGAGCGGGTGAAAGGCGATGCCGAGTTAGGCGGGATTAGCATCTACTCGTTTAACGACAAGCGCCGTCTGCAGTCTGTACGCTATGCCGCAAGCGCGACGTTTGACCCGGAGCAGAAGGTCTGGCGTTTGTCGCAGGTAGATGAATCCAACCTGACCGATCCGAAGCAAATCACCGGCTCGCAAACGGTGAGCGGCACCTGGAAAACCAACCTGACGCCCGACAAGCTCGGCGTTGTGGCGTTGGATCCTGATGCGCTCTCGATTAGCGGTCTGCATAACTACGTGAAGTACCTGAAGTCGAGCGGCCAGGATGCCGGACGCTACCAGCTCAATATGTGGAGCAAAGTCTTCCAGCCGCTGTCGGTGGCGGTCATGATGCTGATGGCGCTGTCGTTTATCTTTGGTCCGCTGCGTAGCGTCCCGATGGGTGTGCGCGTGGTGACAGGGATTAGCTTCGGCTTTGTGTTCTATGTGCTGGACCAAATCTTTGGCCCGCTGACGCTGGTGTACGGCATTCCGCCGATTATCGGTGCGCTGCTGCCAAGCGCCAGCTTCTTCCTGATAAGCTTGTGGCTAATGCTACGTAAGTCGTAATCACAGTAATCGTAGGCCTGATAGCGTTGCGCTTTTCAGGCCTACTCCGGACCCGTAACACGGGGCTAGCGTTTTCTCCCGCCCATCAAACTCCCCAACATGCCGCGGATTATCTGATTGGTAACCTGCCTCGCTGCGCTTTTCGCCACGCTCTGCACTACGCCATCGCGCTTACCGCCGCGGGGGCCGGTGCTGCCAAACAGAATATCCTTCAACCCACCGAGAATACCGCCATCCACATCGACAGCTTTACCGTTGGCGGGAGGTGTATTTTGCTGCTCGGTACTGGCCTGCACGCCTTGCTGTAAACGTTCATAGGCGGACTCGCGGTCGATCTCTTCTTCATATTTGCCGTACAACGAAGAGTGATTAATCAGCCCGTTACGCTCGTCGTCCGTCACCGGTCCCATCCGTGAGTATGGCGCAATCACCATTGCTCGTTCAACCACCGACGGGCTACCTTTGGCGTCCAGAAACGACACCAGCGCCTCACCGGTACCCAGCTCCTGAATGGCTTTTTCGGTATCAAATGCCGGGTTGGCGCGCATGGTTTGCGCCGCGCTTTTCACCGCTTTCTGGTCTTTCGGCGTGAACGCGCGCAGGGCATGTTGCACACGGTTTCCCAACTGACCAAGCACGTTGTCCGGAATATCCGACGGGTTTTGCGAGACGAACCACACGCCGACCCCTTTCGAGCGGATCAGGCGGATCACCTGTTCGATTTTATCCAGCAGCACCTGCGGAGCATCGTTGAACAGCAGGTGCGCTTCATCGAAGAAGAACACCAGTTTTGGTTTCTCCAGATCGCCCGCTTCCGGCAGCTGTTCGTACAGCTCGGAGAGCATCCACAGCAGGCTGGCGGCGTACAGTTTGGGCATCTGGTAGAGCTTCTCGGCGCTGAGGATATTAATCATCCCTTTGCCGCTGGCGTCGGTACGCATCCAGTCTTTGATGTCCAGCATCGGTTCGCCAAAGAAGTGTGCCGCTCCCTGCTGCTCCAGCGACAGTAGCCCGCGCTGGATCGCCCCGACCGAGGCGCTACTGATATTGCCGTACTGATTCTGGAAGGATTTAGCGTTATCGCCAATGTACTGGGTGATGGCCCGCAGGTCTTTGAAATCGAGCAGCAACAGACCCTGGTCATCGGCAATACGGAAGATAATATCCAGCACGCCGGACTGCACGTCGTTGAGGTTCAGCAGACGGGCCAGCAGCAACGGACCGAGGTCTGATACCGTGGCCCGCACGGGGTGACCTTTTTCGCCGAAGATATCCCACACGGTGACCGGATTAGCATGCGGTTGCCAGTCGGTAATGCCGATATTTTTCAGGCGGGCGAGCAGCTTTTCAGAGGCTTGTCCTTCCTCGGCCACGCCGGTTAAGTCACCTTTCACATCGGCCATAAATACCGGCACGCCAATCTCGGACAGCGATTCGGCCAGCTTCTGTAGCGTGACGGTTTTACCGGTCCCGGTCGCGCCGGTAATCAGCCCGTGACGGTTGGCCATGCCTGGCAGTAAAAACAGTTCGGTGTCCGGCGTGCGGGCAATTAGCAGGGGTGCGCTCATTGAGATTTCCTCCATTTATCCTGCCTGGAGTATAGGCAACCGTGACGCACTCTTCACCGCTAAATTACGGAGATTGTGAGGAGAATTTAACCTGTCTGGAATAGCGGGGAGAATAGCCGGGAAGCTTACGCCACCCGGCAAAGATGATCAGAAGTCTGCTTTAAGCACTACGCGGTAGCGGGCCTTACCGTCACGCACGTGCTGGATGGCTTCGTTAATTTGCGACATCGGGTACAGTTCGGTGGTGGGCGACACCTTGCTGCGCCCGGCAAATTTCATCAGCTTGCGCAGTTCGAACGGCGTACCGGTTGCCGAACCGGAGATACTGCGATCGCCGGCTATTAAGGTGAACGCCGGAACCGGCAGCGGCTTCAGCACCGCACCGACGGTATGGAAGTTACCGCCGTAGGCCAGCGCTTCAAAATAGGGCTGCCAGTCGAGATCGACGTTAACCGTGTTAATGATGAGATCGAACTGGCCCGCCAGCGCTTGTAGCGCATCCGGATCACGGCTGTTGACCACCTTATCCGCCCCCATTGCCAGCACTTCCTGCTCTTTCGCCGGATTGGAGCTGAACGCGGTCACTTCGCAGCCCATCGCGTGTAACAGCTTAATGGCGATATGCCCCAGGCCGCCGATGCCGATCACCCCGACGCGGCTGGTGGCGGTGATATGGTGCATCAGCAGCGGTTTGAACACCGTGATGCCGCCGCACAGTAATGGGCCAGCGGCCGCAAGATCGATGCTCTCCGGCAACGGAATCACCCACTGCCAGTCGGCCCGCAGCTTCTCGGCAAAGCCACCGCGATTAAGAATTGTGGGAACAGACCCTTCAAGGCAGTTGATCTGATTACCGCTGATACAGGCGTCGCAGTGCCCACAGCTGCGCGCCGTCCAGCCAACGCCGACGCGCTGACCAACCTTCAGACCTTTATCCTGCGCCGCGCTGCCGAGCGCCGCCACGCGACCAATCACCTCATGCCCGGCAACCAGCGGATACTGAGAGAATCCCCATTCGTTGTCGATCATCGACAAATCAGAATGGCAGATACCGCAGTAATCGACCTGGACTTCGACATCTTCCGGCTTAAGCTCGCCCGCATCATATTCATAGAGTTCGAGTTCGCTGCCCGCCGCTTTTGCAGCGTAGCTTTTTATCATCGACATCGTGTTTCCCTCAGTGTGGTGTTGAACTGGAAGTGTAGAGCATGGGGAAACGGGACGCTTCGCAGAAGGGGGGATTAAGGCGGGGGCAAACTGTGATGAGGGTTACAGCTAAGAAAGGTAATGCTGAAATTTTCAACACTTAGCGAGCCAGACACACGCTGGCGCTTGCATGGTGGCGCATGACAGGTATAATCCACAACGTTTTCCGCATCCCTTCCGTGCCGGAGTGGCGAAATCGGTAGACGCAGTTGATTCAAAATCAACCGTAGAAATACGTGCCGGTTCGAGTCCGGCCTTCGGCACCATTAGTACTTCCAAGACCATCCGAGAAAGTCCAATTATCCCTTTAAAATCAATGCTTGCAGCGATTTTTACGTCCTGAGTCGTCCGAGATAGTCCGTTGAAATCCGGATGTCATTGGGGGCATAATTGGGGGCATCTTAACTTCGATTAGAAATGTGCCCCCAAATGAAGCTCAACGCCAGACAGGTCGAGACCGCAAAGCCAAAAGACAAAAACTACAAAATGGCCGATGGCGGTGGTTTGTATCTCGAGGTTTCGGCCAAGGGTTCTAAATACTGGCGCATGAAATACCGACGCCCCTCTGACAAAAAAGAAGATCGCCTCGCGTTTGGTGTTTGGCCTACTGTGACGCTTGCTCAGGCACGAGCAAAGCGTGATGAAGCTAAAAAGCTGTTAGTGCAGGGCATTGACCCAAAAGCCGAACAGAAGGAAGCTCAGGCCGAGAATTCGGGTGCATATACTTTCGAAACCATTGCTCGTGAATGGCATGCCAGTAACAAGCGCTGGAGCGAAGACCATCGATCGCGCGTTCTTCGCTATCTTGAGCTTTATATCTTCCCTCATATCGGTTCGTCCGACATTCGCCAGCTCAAAACCAGCCACCTGTTAGCCCCGATTAAAAAAGTTGATGCCAGTGGTAAGCATGATGTTGCTCAGCGCCTGCAACAGCGTGTCACGGCCATAATGCGTTACGCCGTACAGAACGATTACATCGACTCAAATCCAGCCAGTGATATGGCCGGTGCGCTATCAACAACCAAAGCGCGACATTACCCCGCTTTACCCTCCAGCCGGTTCCCTGAGTTTCTTGCACGTCTTGCTGCATATCGTGGCCGCGTAATGACACGGATCGCGGTCGAGCTTTCCTTACTAACTTTTGTGCGTTCCAGTGAGTTACGTTTCGCGCGTTGGGATGAGTTCGACTTCGATAAATCTCTTTGGCGTATTCCTGCAAAACGAGAAGAAATTAAAGGCGTGCGCTACTCGTACCGTGGCATGAAGATGAAAGAGGAGCATATCGTTCCGCTTAGTCGGCAGGCGATGATTTTGTTAGAAAAGCTAAAGCAAATTAGTGGTGATAAAGAGCTGCTATTTCCGGGTGATCATGATGCAACTAAGGTTATGAGTGAAAACACTGTAAACAGCGCCTTGCGTGCGATGGGATATGATACGAAAACCGAAGTTTGTGGGCATGGATTTAGGACGATGGCACGTGGTGCAATGGGTGAGTCAGGGTTATGGAGTGATGACGCTATAGAACGACAATTAAGCCATTCAGAACGTAATAATGTGCGTGCGGCTTACATACATACTTCTGAGCATTTGGATGAGCGTAGGTTAATGGTGCAGTGGTGGGCGGATTACCTTCAGATGAACATGACAAAACCCATCACTCCTTATGATTATGCAAAGTTGTTTAACATGGAAAGTCTACTTCAGTCTTCATTTTGACATATATGGCATCGCACTTCGAAACTACATAGTAAGATTAAGATGGATTGAAAGAATTACTGTATGGATATACAATATTATTTATGTGAATAATTAGCCGACAGTGATACAAAAAAATGAATAATAAATATAATGTTTTTCAAATGGATGCTGTTGATTTCCTTAAGACTCTGAAAGATGGTTCATTAGACTTGGTCATTACTGACCCTGCTTATGAGTCACTTGAAAAACATCGGAAAGTCGGCACAACAACAAGATTAAAAAATAGTACGAAATCAAGTAATGAGTGGTTCGAAATCTTTCCTAATGAACGATTCGAAGAGTTATTTAGAGAAATCTATAGGGTCATGAAAAAAAATACACATTTTTATCTTTTTTGTGATCAAGAGACAGCCTTTTATGCTAAGCCGGTGGCTGAGAAGGTGGGGTTTAAGTTTTGGAAACCCTTGGTTTGGGATAAACAACGGATAGGGATGGGCTACCATTACCGTGCGAAGTATGAATTTATTCTATTCTTTGAGAAGGGAAAACGAAAACTTAACGACCTTTCTATTCCAGATGTCCTCTCTTGCCCAAGAATTTTGAAGGGATATCCTACAGAAAAACCCTCAAAGCTTATGGAAATATTGCTAAAACAAAGTAGTATTGCTGGTGAAATTGTCTGCGATCCATTTATGGGAGCCTGCCCGGTAGGTGTTGCTGCTCTAGAAAATGATAGATTCTTTCTGGGCAATGACCTTAGCAAAGAATCGCTTAGGATTGCGACTGAGAGGCTTAACTCTTTGATAAATTGAGGGATTGATATGGATTATTCTGAGTATCCTTGGCCGGCTGATTTTCCTGAGTATGTTCCTCCTGAAGATGCAGTCGATGCTACAGGAGATGCTTTCCGGATCGTGGCAAATGACCCGCCGACTGACAAGGACTTTGTTGGGCATAACCAGGAACCTCACATTAAAAAAACAGGCAAGCTTAGGCCTAGCGATTATGGTACATCCATGTTCAGGGACCTTGAGCAGGTGCAGTGTGCAAGAAATTTTCACGCCGCTTTACGGAAAAAAAAGATTGCAATTGGCAGGCTTGAACCTGTTCATGGTAAAGCGTCAAAACCAAATAAAAAATCTCATTTCGAAACTTGGTTAAGACTAAATACTCGAATTGAAAGTAATTTTAAGATAGTAGGTTAATTATGTATTACTTACCAATTACGAATGAACTTGGTGAGCTTTCTATAGAGAAAATCTATAGTTTTTATGATGTACCAAGGACATTTTTAGCTAAGAGTGCAAAAACTAAAGAGTTCTATTTAGTTTATTGGTTTGATGAGTCTGATAGTTTTGATTCATGGTATTATGCACCGATGAACAACTTAGAAATTTCTAATCTTGATTCTGGACTTATTCAAGTTAGAGATTTTTTCATTAATAAAAATATTATTATTATATCAACTCCGTATGATTTATCTGACTGCAAAGTAGATGTTCTTCCTTATCGGAGTATTGATTCAGAAACGCTCCCGCCAGCTGGCTATTTTGTAGCATTAGATGAGGATGGGGAGTTTTCTGTTGTCTATAATGACGAGAAAGAAATATTAAATAATGTCCACGAAATAAGAATTTATCGTGACCGAAGCGAGAAGAATATTGAGTGGGAGCCAATCCAAAAAATTGTTAATACTTGGAATTCTTTATATAATAAAGTAGCCAAAGTTATTTGTAATGATGACTTTTCACTTATACCCTATACTTCATCCATAGGTTCTTATAAATCAAAGTTTATCGCCGAGAATAATGACGTTTTCATAAGCAATTTCATTGAATTTCTTTCTGTTTTGAAATCATCTGAACTTGATTATGAGGCCATTAAAGGTCTTGGTGTTGATTTGGACGATTTTGAGGCTCTACTCTCCAGTTTAAGAACTTACAACTATAAATTAGAAGTCAGGTCAAATGCTGGTGCATCGTTATTCACTATAGATGCAAAAAAATTAGCATCTGAAAAAGAGAAAATTCAAGAACATAACCAAAGATACTTTTCGAGTGAACTTGTTCCCCAAGCTGATGATATTCATAGGGTTATTAAGTTGGTTGGTTCTGTCGGTAATAATGAGTTATTCAATGAAGAGTCTGAGGGTATTACTCCTCGACAAATAAATTATTATAAACACGCAGCAAGATTATTGGGGTTAGTTAAAACTAATGGTTTTGTTCTCCAACCTCTTGGCTGGAAAGTTTTTTATGCTCAAAACCCCAAGGAACAAATATCTTTGCTGGCAGAGGCATTCGAAAACTCAGATTGTGGCTGGGCTTGGATGAAATATTGTGGTGTGGAGAGAATTACCGAAATTGATGAGTCTACCGCTGCAGATTTTCTTATCGAAAAAGCTAATGGGTTAGCAGTAGACACAGCTAAACGGCGCTCAAAAACTTTATTTTCATGGGTTAAAGAGTTTAAATCGGCTTTATGATCTTATTTGGCTAAGATTCGATGGAGAACATTCCCCATCGAATCTGCCCATACCCTAATTTAATTCACCTTTAATTTTTATTAAATAAAACCATAGAATTAGAATTTCTTTTTTTCTCCACTGGGAAATACAGTTTAAGGTGAGCTTAGAATATCGATTGAATCGAATCAAGTTAGATAGATAGAGGTGTTTGTAAGCAACAAAATATAGCCATTACAAAAGGGTTGTAAAAGGTTGGTGTTAGATTTGGTATTTAGGACTCAGTTAATGAGTTAGGAATTGAATCCATTAAATGATCATCCGGGGCATTAGAAACCTCTTGTTTTCAGAATTTGAACATCTGCCATTTATCACATTGGATCTTCCATCTCAAAAACATTAATTACATCGCAATTTCTTAAAGTCGAGCCATCATGACGCTATGTGAGCGCAAAATAATTATTATCACTGTTAGCGCGCAATGCTCTCCCCGCCACGCCTGCCCGCTTAAGAGGTCGCTTTTAATGCAGATGCATGAACCGTCTCAGGCCGCGCCGGTACTGGTGTTGCGTGGGATAAAAAATACGGGGATTTGCATGCAAAACCATGCACCTTATGGATGCATGGCTTTTTTCGGCAAAAATAGTGGAATTTTCGGGGATTTTTTTGCGTGCTACCGTGCGGCCAGTTCTGCACGTCGGCGGGTGTAAATCAGGTTCTGTGCCGGGGTGAATTTCTCGCGATTATCATCCCGCGAAGCCGCATCAGGCCTGAATCCGATGGCCGTTAAAATATCGCTGTCCTGCACGGAATAATTAATTTTTTCACCTGCGGCCAGCCACACCGACAGGGCTTCACGCAGATAATCAACCGAGTGCTGCATGGCGCTCTGTTTTACTGCGGGAAGCTGTTCGTTATACCCCATCAGCTCAGGAGCCAGCGTGGCGGCCAGTTCCGCGCCGTGCTGCTGCATAAAGTCATGGAGACGGTTGCGGATGCTGATATGCTGCACCTCCTCATGTGAGCGGATATAGCGACCGGCGGCCTGATTAATCTCCCATTTTTTCACGTCGATATTGTCGCGCAAATCCTGCATTCTGCGCGGGATTTGTTCGTCACCGGCAAGGAGCTGTTCACGGTATTCCCGTTCAAGGTCTGCCAGTTCGGCTTTACGTTTCAGCCAGGTATTTTTGTTCGTCTGACAGGCCTCAAAGGCCTGCTGTATGGTCACAGTGGTCACGAGTCTCTCTCCTGATTAATGCCGGAACGGCGAGCTGTAGCAGCCCTGTACTTTACGCGGCGGCGGTGGCGTCACCGGGGCGGGGTCGGTTTTCTCCGGTGCGGCACGTATCACACCGTCAACCGACTCGATGGTGCGGAAAGTGGCCGAACATTCGATATTGGTACACTGGTGATAACGCTGTTTGACGTTTTCCGACAGATACCGGCTGGTACGGACGTGCGCGGTCTTTTTGCAGAACGGGCAGTGAAACATGATTCAGCCCTCTGCATGTTCGTGGGATTTTTCGGCCAGTTCAGCGGCAAGCTTCATCCGTCTGGCCGGGCTTCTTAACAGCGCCATATCAACCCCGGTTATGACCGGGCGATTCATGCCCGTTACGGACAGAACCGGTTCCTGCGCCATATCAAAATGATACAGGGCTGACTGCAGATTCAGGGCATCACCCAGCTCACGAGTCACGGTCGCACGCGGCGAGGTTTCTCCGCTCATTTCCAGCGACCGTATACGCAACAGAAAGGCACGTAACAGTGCGGGGCTGATACCGGCCAGCGCCTTCTTCCACTCGCTGTTGGCGTAAGTGGTGAACGCTTTTTCATGGGCGCTGATATAAGCAGTACCGGAGGAGCATGCTCCAAGCATGGCGTGGCTTTTGTCTTTCTCCAGCTCGGTAATCAGACCGGTGAACTCATCAGCCAGTTCGCGGCTGGCGATACGTTTACTGTGTTCAGCTTTCAGTTCAGGAGTGAGGTTACCGCGCAGGGTTCGAAAGCGGCTGCGCCAGTCCTGTTCGGCCTGTGCGCTTTCACTGAGGGCAGTCTGTCGTTCCTGCTCACAACGCTGAATGGAAGCCTCAATGTCGCTGAGTTTTCCCATGCTGGCCGTGTGTGCGTCTTTTGCTTCATTAAGTGCGGTCAGTGCACCGGCAATACGTTGTTCCGCGCCTTCATCCTGTTTACTGATAACGGTCTGCATGGCTTTGATAATGAGTTCGGGTTTCATGTTCAGGCTCTCCGTGTGTTCAACCTGAAATGATTCTGACGCCTCCTGCACAACAACACGATTCATTGCCGTTGTCAGAGTGCTGGCACAAACAGACCTTAAAATCAGGCTGGCCAGAGAAAGGTCGCAGGAAAACCTTACTCACCGTTTGTTTTTTTACTTATAACTATTCACCACTGTTCACCTTAAATAAAAAGATAAGTAATACAGCGAGTTAAGAGGTGAACAGTTGAAGGTCTGACTGTTCACCGTCTGTTCACCACTGTTCACCCTTCAGTTTGTTCAGCCAGCCAGCTACTTAGACTTTTTAGCAATTAAAAATAATAAATATATAAATAAAAGTAATTATCGGTTTGCCATTTTGTTATCAGAGATTGTCAACAATTGTCACTGTTTGCCACTGTATAAAAATCGCTCTGTTGTGTGGTGGAGTAATACAAAATGACTTGTTGCCCTGAAGGAAAATATTCACAAAATAGAGAGCTACCCGAAGCCGGACGGACACGACCGGCACTGTATGGACTTTGTGAGGTAGCCCGATGCACACTGCTTTTTCTTCCCCGTCTTCTGCCCCTGCCGCGCCGCTGATGCCGGTTTCTGATACCGTTCACGAGCGCTTTATCCGTCTGCCCGAAGTGATGCATCTGTGCGGCCTGTCCCGCTCGACCATTTACGACCTCATCAGCCGGGAAGCCTTCCCGAAACAAATCTCCCTAGGCGGAAAAAATGTGGCGTGGGCGCAGTCTGAAATCACTGCATGGATGGCGGATCGCATTGCCGAACGTAACCGGGGCTATGACGCATGATGATGACCGTTCAGCAAACAGCCCCTTTTTCTGGCTTGCTTCTTTTCGCCGTTTCCAGGTATAGTTTTCCCGCTGTCGCAAAATCGGCAGCCGGGATTTGCAGCCCGTGTAACTTCAAGGCGACACAACACGCGCCGAGCGTGTTTTTTTATGTCGTTGCTCAGGCACACCTATTTTTCGGGCTGTGGTGCTTATTCCATAGCCCCTGTCAGATAATGGTGGTCCGGGCGGGGCAGCCTTCGGGCTGGCCGGTTTCCTTGAAGGCCGGTACTGCAAACCCCGTCCGGGCTACCACCCATGAGATTTGCAGCTCCGGTGGTGGCAATAACCGCTACTTCAAGGAGGTTGCCCTTATGGCTACGACCCTCACCCCGTCACACCCGCAGTTTGTCTTTGTGTTTGCCGCCGTTCGTCGCGCAGACCGTAAACCCCGTATTTGTATGCTTCGCACCGTTGCCGGTGATGAGCACGCCGCACGCCTTTCCCTCGTTCGCGATTACGTCCTCTCGTTTGCTGGGCGTCTGCCGGTTGCGGAGGTGCGCGCATGAGGCACACCACCATTACCGCCCGTGACCTCGAATGTCTGGAGCATATGCGCAATGTCGGCCAGCTCGTCGGCGACCTGATGCAGGTGCAGGACTGCGCCACCGTTCGTCGTGACCCGGCGCAGCAGTTACAGCTCACCTCTGTGATTTACCTCATGACCGCCCAGCTCGACGGCGTGGTCGAACGCTGCAATCAGCAGTGGCTTACCGGGGAGGGTAACGTATGAAAAAGCCATTACCGCCCGTATTACGCGCCGCGCTCTATCGTCGCGCCGTGGCCTGTGCATGGCTGACCCTGTGCGAACGTCAGCACCGCTATCCACACCTCACCCTCGACGCGCTGGAAAGCGCCATTGCCGCCGAGCTGGAGGGCTTCTACCTGCGCCAGCATGGCGAGGAAAAAGGCCGCCAGATTGCCTGTGCACTGCTGGAAGATTTAATGGAAGCCGGACCACTCAAAGCCGCGCCGTCGCTGTCCTTTCTCGGGCTGGCCGTGATGGATGAGCTTTGCGCCCGCCATATCACCGCACCAGTACTGCACTGAGGGAGAAAACAACCATGAAAATGAACGTAACAGAAACGGTAAAACAGGCGTGCGGCCACTGGCCGCGCATTCTCCCTGCGCTGGGTGTGAAGGTGATTAAAAACCGCCATCAGGCCTGTCCGGTATGCGGCGGCTCCGACCGCTTTCGCTTTGACGATAAAGAGGGGCGCGGGACGTGGTTCTGCAATCAGTGTGGCGCAGGTGACGGGCTTAAGCTGGTAGAAAAAGTGTTTGGCGTGACTCCCTCAGAGGCCGCCGGGAAGGTGAACGCCGTGACCGGCAATCTGTCGCTGGTTGCCCCGGAAGTGATTGCGGCCGCAGAGGCCGAAACTGTGGCCGACCGCAAAGCGGCGGCTGCGCTGGCCGTCAGGCTCATGGAGAAAACCCGACCAGCCACCGGCAACGCCTACCTCACCCGCAAGGGTTTCCCCGCTCTGGAATGTCTGACGCTCACCGCCATGCATAAAACCGGCGGCGTGACGTTCCGCGCCGGGGATGTGGTTGTCCCGCTGTCTGACGATACCGGCGCACTGGTTAACCTTCAGCTTATTAATTCTGACGGTCTCAAACGCACCCTGAAAGGCGGCCAGGTCAAAGGGGCATGTCATATCATCGAAGGACAGAAACAGACCGGAAAACGCCTGTGGATTGCGGAGGGTTATGCAACCGCGCTCACCGTGCATCTCCTGACCGGCGAAACCGTCATAGTGGCGCTGTCCTCCGTGAACCTCCTTTCTCTGGCGAGCCTTGCCCGTCACAAATACCCGGCCTGTCAGATTGTCCTCGCCGCCGACCGTGACCTTAACGGCGATGGCCAGACAAAAGCCGCCGTGGCCGCAGAGGCCTGTGAGGGCATTGTTGCCCTGCCGCCGGTGTTCGGTGACTGGAATGATGCGTTTATGCAGAAAGGTGAAGAAGCCACCCGGAAAGCCATTTATGACGCTATCCGGCCACCGGCGCAAAGTCCGTTCGACACCATGAGCGAGGCGGAATTTACCGCCATGAGCGCCAGCGACAAGGCTTTGCGGGTGCATGAGCATTACAGCGAAGCGCTGGCGGTGGATGCGAACGGCCAGCTCCTGTCCCGCTATGAAAACGGCATCTGGAAAAATATCCCTGCCGCCACTTTTTCACGGAATGTGGCTGACTTATTCCAGCGTCTGCGCGCCCCGTTCTCATCGGGGAAAATTGCCTCGGTGGTGGAGACCCTGAAACTGATTATTCCGCAGCAGGATACACCGGCGCGTCGTCTGATTGGCTTTCGCAACGGGGTACTCGATACCCAAAGCGGCCTGTTCAGCCCTCACAGTAAATCACACTGGCTGCGCACGCTGTGCGACGTGGATTTCACTCCGCCGGTGGACGGGGAAACGCTGGAGACTCACGCGCCGAACTTCTGGCGCTGGCTCGACCGTGCAGCCGGTAAAAATCCACAAAAACGCGACGTGATTCTGGCTGCGCTGTTTATGGTGCTGGCGAACCGCTACGACTGGCAGCTCTTTCTCGAGGTTACCGGTCCCGGCGGCAGCGGCAAAAGTATTCTGGCTGAAATCGCGACCCTGCTTGCCGGGGAAGATAATGCCACGTCGGCCGACATCGACACGCTGGAAGACCCGCGCAAGCGTGCCTCCCTGATTGGCTTCTCGCTAATCCGTCTGCCTGACCAGGAAAAATGGAGCGGTGACGGTGCAGGACTCAAGGCAATCACCGGCGGCGATGCGGTCTCGGTTGACCCGAAATACCAGAATCCGTACTCAACGCATATTCCGGCGGTGATTCTGGCCGTGAACAATAACCCGATGCGCTTCACCGACCGCAGCGGCGGCGTCTCCCGTCGCCGGGTGATTATTCATTTCCCGGAGCAGATTGCCCCGGAGGAACGCGACCCGCAGCTCAGGGATAAAATTGCGCGCGAGCTGGCCGTCATTGTGCGTCAGCTTATGCAGAAGTTCAGCGACCCGATGACTGCACGCGCACTGCTCCAGTCGCAGCAGAACTCCGACGAGGCGCTCAGTATCAAACGTGATGCAGACCCGACGTTTGATTTTTGCGGCTATCTGGAAATGCTCCCGCAGACCAACGGGATGTTTATGGGGAATGCCAGCATCATCCCGCGTAATTATCGTAAATATCTCTATCACGCGTATCTGGCCTATATGGAGGCTAACGGCTACAGGAACGTGCTCAGCCTGAAAATGTTCGGGCTGGGGCTGCCCATGATGCTGAAAGAGTACGGCCTGAATTATGAGAAGCGGCACACCAAGCAGGGGATACAGACCAATCTGTCGCTGAAAGAGGAAAGCTACGGCGACTGGCTGCCGAAGTGCGACGACCCCACAGCAACATAACCTCACTCAGACCGGCATCAGCCGGTCTTTTCCTTTCTGGCCATTGGCACAAGGTGAACAATCCACTGTTCACCCTTCACCGTATATTCACCCTGTATCACTATGAAATTATTGATAAAAAACCAGAGGTGAACAGTGTGAACAGTAAAACCTGAAAAAACTTTTTATCACCCCGCGTATCGCCCGACCGGACAGATCCAGAACGAGCACAAATCACAAAGGTGAAGAGTCGACTGTTCACTCTTCACCAACTCATCACCACCTAACCACATGATATAAAATGATAAATAACCGAGGTGAACAGTGTGAACAGTTAAATGCAAAAAAACTTTTTTATGGCGCTCTTGTCCCGGTTAGGTTCCGAGTGACGGATCCTAACCGAAAAGAAGCTTTAACACTTATTTAGTGAGTCATATCAGATAGCTAGGGTGAAGCGGGGTGAAAAAATGGTTGGGGGCACAAATGGGGGCATATGTCATTGTTTGTGAAATTTTTTTGTTGTTTTTCATTTGGTTGAGTGATGTTTTGAGTCCGGCCTTCGCACTCACCCCCTAAACACCTCCTTCCTGTGCCACTCCACAAACCCTTCTTTTGGATAATTCTCGCGTATCATCGGTAGAGCAATCTCCTTCCCGGAAAAATCCCAGAATAGTCTGCCTACTATGCCGCTGCCATTTACTGCGGGTGACACCTGAACTCGCATACTCTCATCCAACCCAATCGAACCTTTATCAAAGGCTTTATGATGAATTGCACACAGCGCCAGGCCGTTTGAAATCTCGCATGGGCCGCCGTGCTGTTTCCATTTGATATGGGCGGCTTCCAGGGCAACCGAAGTGCTGTCGTGGCGCATATTGAAGCCACAGATGGCGCATTCATAGTTATAGGCTCGTAGAACCTGCTGGCGGAACAACGGGTCCCGCTGTTTGCGGATTTGCAGGATATCAAATCCCAGTTCATCCGCGATCTCTTCCTGGATGCTTTCGGTGAAGTGAGCCTCGAGAATTTGCTGTGCCAGGGTGTTAATGAGACTGTTGCTCTTTTTCAGCAGGGCAAAATGTTGTTCATCAAAGCCTCCGGCAACGTTATGCGCCACCAGTTCTCCGGCAGGGGGCTGTTTGCTGCTGCCGGATGTTGAGCAATGCTCAGCGTTTTGGAGCTCCCAGAATCCATCGCCCTGTAAGCGCCAGAAGGGCATATCCGGGCGGTACTGCGCGCGCTGTGGTCCAAATCGCTCCAGCAGGCTATGCAACGGGTCGCGAACTTCTGAACCGTAGTCAAACAGGCGACCGTGACCCTGCTGATACCCCGCCAGCACATGAAGCAGCAGCAGAGGCTTGTGCGGCGCACGCTGCTCGCCTTTACGCCAGATAGTGATGTCGGCAATTGCCTGTTGCAGGGTTTTACTGGAAGTCATTGATTTCATTATCAGGTAAATAATTGCGATGATGCTCGCAAAATATCACCTGATCAAGAGGAGTGAGGCCGATACACTATCGATGTCACTTTATCGCTTGCCGTTATTTCAGAAAGCCTTTAGTTAAAGGAACCTGCCCCATGAATGAATTACCTGACACGATGCCGCGCGAGTACATCATCAAGGCCATTCACGCCTATGACTCGGGCTTCTCGCATCGTTTCAAAGAGGCACGACTTTATGAGCTGGAATTTCAGGGGCGACTCTATCCATCAAAAGCTATTGCCGGAATTGCGGCTACGCTTTTGACGGGCAAAGCGTTTACCCCTCAGGATTTCTCCGGCGGTATCAGTTCGAAATGCGTTAGATTATTGACTGAGCAAGGTTTTCATATTGTTCAGGATAAAAATCGTGCTGCGGTGGTGAGCGACACGATCTTCCCTGAAGAACTCGAGGCGCAAACTGAATATATCGAGGGGGCAGCGACTCAGGTGACCGTGAATCGCTATGAGCGCGACCGCAACGCCCGACAGGCAGCGCTTCACCACCACGGCTATCAGTGCAAAGTGTGTGGCATGGATATGTCAAAGGTCTACGGTAAGATTGCTGAAGGGTTTATCCATGTACATCACCTGGTACCCTTATCGGTAATAAAAGAAGACTACCGCCTTGATCCCATCAATGACCTGATCCCTGTGTGTCCAAATTGTCATGCTATGCTGCACCGGCGCATGCCGCCGTATACCCCAGAAGAACTGAAAAATATGCTGTGCTAAACGCTCAAAAAGGCGCCCACAGGCACCTCAATGACAATCACACTCTCACCCCTTCGACCCTTTCCCCGCAATCACCCCGATAAACTCCAGCACCTGCTTTTGTTTGCATGCTGACAGCTTTTCTACTTTGCGCAGCGATTTCATCAGCGCTGACTCTTCGGGTTGGGGCGTTTGGGCGGTGAGCACGATGCAGCCTTGCATTACGCGCACATCAACGCGGGTGCCGGTGTCGAATACGGCGGCTTTAAGCCACTGTCCTTTCATCACAATGAATGGAAACTGGACGTACTTCACCGGCAGACGGCTGTAATCAGGATAACGGCTCGCATAAGCCACTTTCAGGCGATGGTTATCTGCGGCGTGCACTTCTGGATCAAATGAAACTGCAATACAATGCGTATCAGTCATGGTGACTATTCTCACTTAATAGTTACTGTGATTAGCGATGCGCAGGTGTTGGCGCACCTTCGCATCGCGCTAATAAAACCCCTGTAAATTACGCCAGTATCTCGGGGGAAGTCCAGATGTAAATAAGATGAAATAAGCGCGAATAGCACGCTTTCGGAATAAATAGAAAACGCCTTCATCCCAATAAACCCGGTATTATTCATCGCATTTATTCATTATCTTTCACACGCCTGAATATCCCTACGCTCCAGAAAACAACACCTGTCGGCACCAGACTAAAAATGCGATCTAACTCACTGAAGCAAATAGCAAACTCTGAAACAACGCTTAATTGTACACTTTGCTTTACACTTTTAGTGATGTGAATCACAAATATAAACCCGCGAAGTGATCCGACTCTCACAAATTGGGGTGTACTCATTGAGCAATACATTATGAGAACAGCCTGGAAAGTTAAGTTTTCAGTATTTTCCCTCTCCAGTGACATGCAACGGTGAAGGGCAAATCAACACGCAAAAAAAACTCGTTGAATATGAACGGGTAAAAAAATGACGTGTGATTTGCATCACTCATATTTACAGCTTTTTAAATTATTGCCAGTGATTAATGTTGACCGGGCTATTTCCATAATCAATCAAATCTTGCATAGTGCCTCCACATTATTTCTCCCCCTGGCTCAGGAGGCGAATAGTTATATTTCATCAGACTTTATTGATGAACCAGGTATGATTTACTTCACATTAATACGTACATGACCACTGTTACTGGAGAAACAAAATGAATTATCCGGCAGAACCCTTCCGTATTAAAAGCGTTGAAACTGTATCTATGATCCCGCGTGATGAGCGCCTTAAGAAAATGCAGGAAGCGGGTTACAATACTTTCCTGTTAAATTCGAAAGATATTTATATTGACCTGCTGACCGACAGTGGCACTAACGCAATGAGCGACAAGCAGTGGGCCGGAATGATGATGGGTGATGAAGCGTACGCGGGCAGCGAAAACTTCTATCATCTGGAAAGAACCGTGCAGGAACTGTTCGGCTTTAAACATATTGTTCCGACTCACCAGGGCCGCGGCGCAGAAAACTTATTATCACAACTGGCTATTAAACCAGGGCAATATGTTGCCGGGAATATGTATTTCACTACCACCCGTTATCATCAGGAAAAAAATGGTGCGGTGTTTGTCGATATCGTTCGTGACGAAGCGCACGATGCCGGTCTGAATATTGCGTTTAAAGGTGATATCGATCTTAAAAAATTACAAAAACTGATTGATGAAAAAGGCGCAGAGAATATTGCGTATATCTGCCTGGCGGTGACGGTTAACCTCGCGGGCGGGCAGCCGGTCTCGATGGCGAACATGCGTGCGGTGCGTGAACTGACGGCAGCGCACGGCATTAAAGTGTTCTACGACGCTACCCGCTGCGTGGAAAACGCCTACTTTATCAAAGAGCAAGAGCAGGGCTTTGAGAACAAGAGCATCGCCGAGATCGTGCATGAGATGTTCAGCTACGCCGACGGTTGTACCATGAGTGGTAAAAAAGACTGTCTGGTGAACATCGGTGGCTTCCTGTGCATGAACGATGACGAAATGTTCTCTTCTGCCAAAGAGTTAGTCGTGGTTTACGAAGGTATGCCATCTTACGGCGGCCTGGCCGGACGCGACATGGAAGCCATGGCGATTGGTCTGCGCGAAGCCATGCAGTACGAGTACATCGAGCACCGCGTGAAGCAGGTTCGCTACCTGGGCGATAAGCTGAAAGCCGCTGGCGTACCGATTGTTGAACCGGTGGGTGGTCACGCGGTATTCCTCGATGCGCGTCGCTTCTGCGAGCATCTGACGCAGGACGAGTTCCCGGCACAAAGTCTGGCCGCCAGCATCTATGTGGAAACCGGCGTGCGCAGTATGGAGCGCGGAATTATCTCTGCGGGCCGTAATAACGTGACCGGTGAACACCACAGACCGAAACTGGAAACCGTGCGTCTGACTATTCCACGCCGTGTTTATACCTATGCACATATGGATGTCGTGGCTGACGGTATTATTAAACTTTACCAGCACAAAGAAGATATTCGCGGGCTGAAGTTTATTTACGAGCCGAAGCAGTTGCGTTTCTTTACTGCACGCTTTGATTACATCTAAAAAATAGTTATGGCCCCATCACGTGATGGGGCTTTTTTGTATTCCTTTTCCTTGAACAGGAAGCCTTTGCGGTGCCCGTTACCGTGACATAACTAAAAAAAGTAAACCCTGACTCCGACATTTTTATTATCCGCATGATGTACAAATGACAGCTGTAATTATAACGAATAGTCTACAGGAACATTTATCATGGATATTAATGCCATTGAGCGACAGAGTAGTACCCCCGGACTGATTAGCGGAACCATGTTGGTTATCGCGACCGTAGTGGGTGGCGGGATGTTCTCCCTGCCGATTGCGATGGCCGGCGTATGGTTCCCCGGTGCGTCTGTTATTCTTCTGTTTATCGCCATCATGATGTTATTAACCGGTCTGATGCTGGTTGAAGTCAACCTGCATTATGGCGCCGGTGCCAGTTTTAATACCTTTACTCAGGATTTATTAGGCCGTAAATGGAATATCGTTGTCGGTATCGCTTTCGGCTTTGTGCTGTATATTCTGACCTATGCCTATATTTCCGGATCGTCAGCGGTGATGGCGCAAACCGTGTTCAAATACAGCGGCGTGCGTTTTCCGGCGAATATCTCGGTGGTGATCGTCAGTATGCTGGTCGGCGCGATTGCCTGGTACAGCTCCTTGCTGGTCGGACGCATCACTACCGTGTTGATTATCGGTAAGTTTATCGCGTTCTTTGCTACTTTCTCTGGGCTGGTTGGTCATATTGAAGTGGCGAAACTTGTCGACAGCGTGGCGGTGGCGCTGCCCAACTCACAGTACCTGCCTTACATTCTGATGACGCTGCCGTTCTGTATTATCTCGTTTGGTTTTCACGGTAACGTGCCGAGCCTGGTCAAGCTGTATGGCAAGAGTGGGGTCCCGAATATCACGCGTTCGATTATCATCGGTACGCTGTTTGCCCTGCTGCTGTATATCTTCTGGCTGGGCGTCACGATGGGTAACATCAGCCGTTCCGCGTTCCCGCCAATTATCGCCAAAGGCGGCAATATCGACGTGTTTGTTGAGGCCATCAGCGAGCTGTTCACCAGCCGGTATATGGATCTGATCCTGACCTTCTTCGGCAACTTCGCAGTAGCCAGTTCTCTGCTGGCGGCGACGCTTGGCTTGTTCGATTACATCGCCGACCTGTTTCACTTCCCGGATGACGGCATGGGCCGCCTGAAAACCGCGCTGGTGACCTACTTCCCGCCAGCCGCCGTGTGCTTCTTCTTCCCGAACGGTTTTGTGCACGCGATTGGCTACGCCGGTCTGGCCTTTACCATCTGGAGCGTGATCCTGCCGCCGTTCCTGGTGAAAGCCGCGCGGAAACGTTTTCCGACCGCCAGCTATACCGCGCCCTGTAATAACACCGTGCTTAACCTGGTGATTGTCTGTGGAGCGGTTGTCTATCTGACGGTTGTTCTGGACGTATTTGGTCTGCTGCCAACGTTTCGTTAGACGGAGTCAAAATGAAAAACGTGTTGTCTGTTCAGTCGTCAGTCGTTTATGGCTATGCCGGAAATAAAGCCGCTGTGTTGCCGATGCAGCTTTCGGGGATCGATGTCTGGCCGTTTTACACCGTACAGTTTTCCAACCACACCCAGTACGGGATGTGGCAGGGCATGGCGATGCCGCACGGCGAGCTGAGCGCCATCATCAGCGGGCTGGATGACCTGCAAAAGCTGGCGCAATGCGACGCCGTGCTGTCCGGGTATCTTGGAGATAAACGTCATTGTGAAGAGGTGAAGCACGCGGTCACCACCATTCGTCAGCGTAATCCGCAGGCGCTCTATTTTTGCGATCCGGTGATGGGCGATCCGCAAAAAGGCTGCATTGTCGCGCAGGGCGTAGAGTCCTTTTTTGTCGATGATGCCATTCAACTGGCCGACATCATGGGACCGAATCTCTATGAGCTGGGCGTGCTGACGGGCAGACAACTGCGTGGTTTTGACGAGGTGGTGGAAGCTGCGCAGCAGCTGGTGTCGTGGGGTGTGAAGAAGGTGCTGGTGAAGCATCTCGGCGACTGTTCGCGGGACAAACAGGCGTTTGAAATGCTGCTGGTGACGCCGGAACAGACGTTACACATTGCCCGGCCGCTGTATACCTTTGCCAAAATGCCGGTGGGCGTTGGGGATCTGATTTGCAGCGTGATGCTGGCTTCACTGCTCAATGGTTATGAGGACAAGCAGGCGCTGGAGCGGACCACCAGTGTCGTCGATGCTGTGATGCGACTGACGAAAGAGCATGATTCGTATGAACTGCGGCTGATAGATGCGCGTCACCAGATAATGGATCCGCAAATTCGCTATCGGGCAGCGGTACTGTAGCGCCACGAGGGGGCTCTATGTTTCTGACATTGCTGCGGCTTCAGCATCCGCTGGTCTACCGTTTCGCGTGGCTTCGTCTGTGGGTGGCGGTGTTAAGAGCATGCGGTCTGCGTAAGAGGAAGGGGTGAGCATTTTACGCTGCTGTCGCTGCCGGATGCGGCTCGCGCCTTATCCGGCCTACAAATGAGCGTGAAACGCAGGCCTACAAATGAGTGTGAAATGTAGGCCTGATAAGCGAAGCGCCATCAGGCATAAGCGCCAGGTATTACACGCGGAAGTAGCGTGGTGGAATCAACGCGGAAAAGGCGTCGAACTTCTTCACCATCTTTTTCCAGAACAACATAACAACAATCCTCGATTTGAAACATCGGCGCTATTTTAGTCAGCGCCGACAAATCGTAAAGCCTGTCGCCTTGTTCCGTTCCTGGGGCGGTGTAAACCTTTTTGGTCACTGTGTCGTCAAATACGATTGCCGCGAATTTGACGGGGTTGACAATGGCTTACGCCATAAACCAGTAATAAAAGAGACCGACTTTCAGGCCGAGGATCACAATGTAGGCGCAGCAGTATTTCATGGTGCCAGACATAATCTGGTTGGCCTGACCGTCCATTTTGGTGGCAGAAACCGCGATGGCGATGCTTTGCGGCGAAATCATTTTCCCCCCCGTAGCGCCAGAGGTATTGGCCGCCGCCAGCCAGTTAGGATCGATATGCAACTTGCTGGCAGCAATGGTTTGCAGCTTGCCGAACAGAATGTTCGAGTTGGTATCGCTGCCGGTAACGAACGTGCCCAGCGCGCCAATCACCGGGGCGAGGAAGACGTATGAGCTGCCGGTCAGATCGACAATCGACTGCGCCAGCGTGGAGATAATCCCGCTGAGATCCATCACCGTGGCCAGCGCGACGATCGCCATAATTGCGACGATAGAGTTTTTAAGCTGGAAAATCGTTTTGATAAATACTTCCAGCATCCCGCGTGCGGACGCCCCCTGAATAAAACCGCCGATAATGGTCGCAAAGATGATCAGCATCCCTGGTGTGGTCACCCATTCAACTTTCAGTGCCATCGTTTTACCGTCAGCCAACGTGAAATGCAGCACCGAAGCCAGTTGGGACGCCGCGCCTTTTATTGTCGGGAACAGCGGCGAACACAGCAGGATAAACACAAAAATAAACAGATAGATAGAGCCCACGCGGAACAGCACTTTTGCCGAGCGCGGCGTGGTTTCGCGGGTATGGCTGACCTCAATGCGCCACTCTGGATCGGTTTTCCCTTTGCGCAGGCGACTGACCATCGCCACGGCAAACAGGCTTACCAGGCTACCGGCAAAAGCGGGTAATTCCGCGCCAAGATGGATGGCGACAAAATATTGCGGAACCAGCGTGGTGATGCCGCAAATCAACGTGATCAGAAATACGCCACGAATGGCTTTCAGGCCGCCGCCAATAATGCAGACAATCACAAACGGCAGCAGAATATTAAACAGCGCAAGCTGCAAAATAATGGTTCCGCCTAAGGTATAAACCGGCAGATTAACCTGTTCAGCCAGAATAGAAACCGGGATCCCGACCGCGCCGAATGCGGTGGGAACGGTATTCGCCACGAGAGAAGCAATCGCTGCTTTCAGCGGGTTGAATCCCAGCGCAATGAGAATGCCGATCGGAATAGCGACCGCCGTGCCATAGCCCGCTGCGGCTTCAAGAAATCCACCAAAACACCATGAAATCAGCAGCACCTGAATACGCTTATCTTCGCTAATGCTGGCGAGAATATCGCGCAAAATATCCAGCGCTTTGGTCGCCTGCATGACGTTATAACTGAAAATAGCGCCGAGGATCACAATCACAATCGGCCATAATCCCTTCAGTGCGCCATAGCCTATCGCGGCTTTCAGATTTTGTACGGGCATTTCCCAGAATATTGCCGATAGTGCAGCGGTGAATACCAAAGAAATCAGTACGGAATAATGGATGGGCATTTTTAATTTCAGTATTAAAAATACCATAAGTAGTAAAGGAGAGAGTGCCAGGGCAAACATAAAATATTCGTTCATTGCTATTCCTGATTGGTTCATTAAACCTGATTTATATTTATGGCGGGAAGGCTACATTGCTGTGTAAATAAAATATGTAAACTGAATCGCTTCAGTGAATAAAGTAATTATGATTTATGGTTTTGTAACTATTGTAATCTTTTAATTAAAATTCAATGCCAGATAAATATACTTAAGAGCAAGGTAAATACCCATAAGTGGTTATTTAATAACATTTTTAATAATGGTAGTGACGAAGGTAGTAATCATTCGAAACTATTTTATAAGGTGTTAATAACACTGTTGTTTTCAATATAAAAATGTGAGCAAGTCCGAAATAAATAAACATGGGTATTGCATATGCATGTTGATTAGGGGATTATTTGATTTTGTCATACAAATGAAAATACAGACATTTGCGATTGTCCTGATATAAGAAGAGGAGAGTCGCTATCAAAGGAAAACGATCCGTGCATCATAATGAGCCCAGACATTAGTAAAACAAGCAAATACAAAAACTGGGCGTGAAATACAGCTGAATCTTTGCTTGATATCGCGATATCAAGCGCAATAAACAGAAATGAAGCAATGGAGTAGTTATTGTGAATGTAAATTTCTTTGTTACCTGCATTGGTGACGCACTGAAATCACGGATGGCACGAGACTCCGTATTGCTGCTGGAAAAACTGGGTTGTCGCGTGAATTTCCCCGAGAAGCAAGGGTGTTGCGGTCAGCCAGCCATCAACAGCGGATACATCAAAGAGGCGATCCCCGGGATGAAAAACCTGATCGCCGCGCTGGAAGACAACGACGATCCGATTATCTCCCCGGCAGGCTCCTGCACCTACGCGGTAAAAAGCTACCCAACGTATCTGGCCGATGAACCGGAATGGGCGCTGCGTGCTGAGAAAGTTTCCGCGCGTATGCAGGATCTCACCTCCTTTATCGTCAACAAACTGGGCGTGGTGGACGTTGGTGCCAGCCTCCAGGGCCGCGCTGTGTATCATCCTTCCTGTAGCTTGACCCGCAAACTGGGGGTGAAGGAAGAGCCGCTCACGCTGCTGAAAAACGTGCGTGGACTGGAGCTGTTGACGTTTGCCGATCAGGATACCTGTTGCGGCTTTGGCGGGACGTTCTCGGTCAAGATGGCCGAGATATCCGGTGAGATGGTGAAAGAGAAAGTCTTACATCTGATGGATGCAAAGCCGGAATATTTGATTGGCGCAGACGTTAGCTGCCTGCTGAACATTGGCGGCCGACTGCAACGGGAAGGCCAGCCGGTCAAAGTGATGCATATTGCTGAAGTGCTGATGAGCCGCTGAGGGGAAAGAGATGTCGATAAAAACCAGCGATGTAGAATTTAAACTGCGTATTCGTCAGCAGATAGAAGATCCGATCATGCGCAAAGCCGTGGCTAATGCGCAGGAGCGTATCGGCGCGAATCGGCAAAAAATGGTCGATGAGTTAGGCCACTGGGAAGACTGGCGCGATCGTGCCAGCCAGATCCGCGATCACGTTCTGAGCAACCTCGACGCTTACCTGTACCAACTCTCCGAGAAAGTGACGGAAAACGGCGGACACGTCTATTTCGCCAAAACCAAAGAAGACGCCACTCGCTACATTTTGCAGGTCGCGCAGAGTAAAAATGCGAAGAAGGTGGTGAAGTCCAAGTCGATGGTGACCGAAGAAATCGGCGTCAACCACGTGCTGCAGGATGCCGGAATCCAGGTGATCGAAACCGATCTCGGGGAATATATTCTGCAGTTGGATCAGGATCCGCCCTCGCACGTCGTGGTCCCGGCGATTCATAAAGATCGCTACCAGATCCGCCGCGTGCTGAACGAACGTCTGGGGTACGACGGCCCGGAAACCCCGGAAGCTATGACCTTGTTCATTCGTCAGAAGATCCGCGAGGATTTCCTCAGTGCCGAAATCGGTATTACTGGCTGTAACTTTGCCGTGGCGGAAACCGGCTCGGTGTGTCTGGTGACCAACGAAGGCAACGCGCGCATGTGCACCACGCTGCCGAAAACGCACATTGCGGTGATGGGCATGGAGCGTATCGCGCCGACCTTTGCCGAGGTGGATGTGCTGATCACCATGCTGGCGCGCAGCGCCGTGGGCGCACGTCTGACGGGCTACAACACCTGGCTGACCGGCCCGCGTGAGGCGGATAACGTTGACGGACCGGAAGAGTTCCATCTGGTGATTGTCGATAACGGTCGCTCGCAGGTGCTGGGCTCAGAGTTTCGCGATGTGCTGCGCTGCATCCGCTGCGGAGCCTGTATGAATACCTGTCCGGCGTACCGCCACATCGGCGGACACGGCTATGGCTCTATCTATCCTGGACCTATCGGCGCGGTGATTTCTCCGCTGCTCGGCGGCTATAAAGATTTTAAAGACCTGCCGTACGCCTGTTCTTTATGCACGGCCTGTGACAGCGTCTGCCCGGTGCGTATTCCGTTGTCAAAACTGATCCTGCGTCATCGCCGGGTGATGGCCGAGGAGGGCATTACGCCGAAAGCCGAGCGACGGGCGATCAAGATGTTCGCCTATGCCAATAGCCATCCGGGGTTGTGGAAAGTCGGGATGATGGCGGGCGCGCATGCGGCGAGCTGGTTTATCAATGGCGGCAAAACCCCGCTCAAGGTTGGCGCGATTGGTGACTGGATGGAGGCGCGCGATCTGCCTGATGCTGACGGCGAGAGCTTCCGTAGCTGGTTTAAGAAACATCAGGCGCAGGAGAAAAAGAATGGATAACCGTACCGCGTTTTTAAACACCATCGCCCAGGCGCTGGGTCGCCCGCTGCGCTTCGAACCGCAAGCGGATGCCGCACCGGTTAACAACTATGCCAACGAGCGCCTGACCGAGCTTAGCCCCGAGCAGCGCTGCTCTGCGTTTATCCAGTTTGCCAGCGAAGTGATGCTGGCCCGCTGCGAACTGACCAGCGAGGACCAGGCCGCAGACGCGGCACTGCGCCTGTGCGAAGAATTGGGTCAGCAGCCTGTGGTGCTGAGCGGCGACAGCCGGCTGGTGGAGCTGGGCATCACCGAACGCTTGCAGCAGGAATGCCACGCCGTGGTCTGGGATCCGGCGCGTGGTAGCGAAAATATTACCCAGGCCGAGCAGGCGAAAGTGGGCGTGGTGTATGCCGAGTATGGCCTGACCGAGTCCGGCGGCGTGGTACTGTTTTCCGCACCAGAGCGCGGGCGCTCCCTGAGTCTGTTGCCGGAGTCCTCGATTTTCGTGCTGCGTAAAAGCTCCATTCTGCCGCGCGTGGCGCAGCTGGCAGAAAAACTGCATCAGAAAGCGCAGGCCGGTGAGCGTATGCCATCGTGCATTAATATCATCAGTGGACCCAGCTCGACGGCGGATATTGAGCTTATCAAGGTGGTTGGGGTGCATGGCCCGGTGAAAGCGGTGTATCTGATTATTGAGGATTGTTGAGGCAGGATGGAAAACCGCTCTGGCGCTATAGGCCAGAGCGGTATCGACGTTATGCAATTATGCTGATGATCAACACGATTATCAGGCCAACCACGGAGTTTACCAGCTCCAGCAGACCCCAGGTTTTCAGCGTATCCTTCACCGACAGGTCAAAGTAGCCTTTGAACAGCCAGAACGAAGCATCGTTGATATGGGTCAGGGTGTTGGAGCCGGCCGCTGTTGCCAGCACCAGCAACGCCGGGTCGACGCCCACCAGTTGACCGGTTGCCGGGTCGAGGATCGCTGCGCTAATAATCCCCGCCGCCGTCATGGCTGAGACCACGCCCTGACCCGTTGCCAGACGAATCAGCACGGTTATCAACCACGCCATGATGTAGGGAGAAATATTACCGTGCGACATCAGCATGCCGATGGTATCGCCGATGCCGGTATCGATAATGGTTTGCTTCAGTACGCCGCCCGCGCCGATGATCAGGATCACCATGGCGATGCTTTTCACCGCGTTTTCAAAGGCGTTCATTACCCACTGCATGTCGTGACCGCGCGCGGTACCAAACAGTACGAAGGCGACAACCATGGCGATAAACATTGCAATCGGCGAGGAGCCTAAGAAGTTGACCACTTCCCACGCCTGCGTCCCTTTCACCAGCCAGATGTTGGCGATGGTAGTGGAGATCATGATGATCGCCGGGATCAGCGGCACCAGGATAGAAACACCGAAGGACGGCAGGTTGTTCTGGTCAACCGGTACGTCGGCCTTCATGAATGACGGCGTTGGACGATCGAGGTTGCCGAGGAATTTCGGCAGGATAAGTCCGGCGCAGATCACGCTCGGAATGGTCACCAGGATACCGTAGATGTAAACCATGCCCATGTCAGCGCCGTAAGCGTTAACCAGCGCGACCGGACCCGGCTGCGGTGGGAACAGTGAGTGAGCGGTGGTGGCGGCGGCAACCGCAGGAATCGCCAACTTAAGGAACGGGATCTTCGCTTCCGCGGCAATGACGATCACCAGCGGTGCCAGCATAATAAACGCCACTTCATAGAACATCGCCAGGCCGAAGATCAGACCAATAATGATCACCGACAGCTGCACGTAACGTAGACCGAGTCGCGCCAGCAGCGTATGGGCAATCTGATGCGCCGCCCCGGAATCAACCATCAGCTTACCGATGACGGCCCCGAATACCACGATAATCGCCAGCTCACCCAGCGTGCTGCCAAAACCGGATTTCATGGTATGCAGCAGTTCCATTAAATCCATTCCCGCCAGCATACCGACCGAGAGTGCCGCCAGCAGCAGGGCGACCATCGAGTTTATTTTGAATCTTAAATTGAGCACCAGCATCAGGCCGATGCCGAATACAACCCACAGAATATTGAGAACGTGCATATAACGTCTACCTTACTTTGGTTGAACTATTATGATTTTGGTTGAGATGTTACATATATTGGTCAACCTATGATGCGATGGATGTCACATTGCGTTACATGTTTACATTAATACTGGGTTGTATGGCCGTTAATTAGCGGTATGGTCAGCAGATATCGTGATTTGGTTAACCAATTTATCGCTTCAGGTTGACATGTAATACCAAAAGGAGGAATTTATGTGCCATATCGTCGAGTCCATAACGTAAACGAGGAATAAAACATGGAACAGACATGGCGCTGGTATGGTCCTAACGATCCGGTCACCTTAGCGGATGTGCGTCAGGCGGGTGCAACGGGCGTTGTCACTGCCTTGCACCATATCCCGAACGGGGAAGTGTGGACGGTTGATGAGATCCTGAAACGCAAAGCCATTATTGAGCAGGCGGGCCTGGTATGGTCGGTCGTCGAAAGCGTACCGATCCACGAAGACATTAAAACCCGTTCCGGCAACTATCAGCAGTGGATTGCCAACTACCAGCAAAGCCTGCGTAACCTGGCCGAGTGCGGCATTCGTACCGTGTGCTACAACTTTATGCCGGTTCTCGACTGGACCCGTACCGACCTGGAATACGTCCTGCCGGACGGCTCCAAAGCGCTGCGTTTCGATCAAATTGAATTTGCCGCCTTTGAGCTGCATATCCTCAAACGACCGGGCGCGGAAGCGGACTACACCGCCGAAGAGATTGCGCAGGCGAATGAACGCTTCACCACCATGAGCGAAGAAGACAAAGCACGTCTGACCCGCAATATCATCGCCGGTTTGCCGGGCGCGGAAGAGGGCTACACGCTCGACCAGTTCCGCCAGCATCTTGAACGCTATAAGGATATCGATAAAGCTGCGCTGCGTGAGAATTTTGCCGTCTTCCTGAAGGCGATTATTCCTGTAGCAGAAGAGGTTGGTGTGCGCATGGCGGTACACCCGGACGATCCGCCGCGCCCAATCCTTGGCCTGCCACGCATTGTTTCCACCGTGGAAGATATGCAGTGGATGGTCGATACGGTCAACAGCATGGCGAACGGTTTCACCATGTGTACCGGCTCCTACGGCGTTCGTGCGGATAACGACCTGGTCGACATGATCAAACAGTTTGGCCCGCGCATTTACTTCACCCATTTGCGCTCCACGCTGCGTGAAGATAACCCGAAAACCTTCCATGAAGCGGCGCATCTAAATGGCGACGTTGACATGTACGAAGTGGTGAAAGCGATCGTTGAGGAAGAACAGCGCCGTAAAGCCGAGGGCAAAGAGGATCTGATCCCTATGCGCCCGGACCACGGTCACCAGATGCTTGACGACCTGAAAAAGAAAACCAACCCAGGTTACTCCGCGATTGGTCGCCTGAAAGGCCTGGCGGAAGTGCGTGGCGTTGAGATGGCTATCCAGCGCGCTTTCTTTAGCCGCTAAAGCAGTGTTGCCGGTCGCCTGTGTGGCCGGCTTTTTTCTTTTCTCTCCGTTGGTATTTCCGACGGGATCTGGAGTTCACGATGACAACGACAATTGCCAATAGCAACCTGCCGGTTGCACGCCCTGCATGGGACAGCTCTCGTTTGCAATCCCGCATTGTTCACCTGGGATGCGGCGCTTTTCACCGCGCGCATCAGGCGCTGTACACCCACCATCTGCTGGAAACCACCGACAGCGACTGGGGTATCTGTGAAGTTAACCTGATGCCGGGTAATGACTGCATACTGATTGAAAACCTGCGCAAGCAGCAATTGCTGTATACCGTGGCGGAAAAAGGCGCGGACAACACCGTGCTGAAAGTGATCGGCTCGATGAAAGAAGCGCTGCACCCGGAGCTTGACGGCTGTGATGGTATTTTACAGGCCATGGCACGCCCGCAGACGGCAATTGTCTCGCTGACGGTCACGGAAAAAGGCTACTGCACCGATGCTGCCAGCGGCCAGTTAGATCTCAATAACCCGCTGATTAAACACGATCTGGCAAATCCAGCCACGCCGAAATCGGCGATTGGTTACATCGTACAGGCACTGCATCTGCGTCGTGAGCAGGGGCTGGCGGCCTTTACCGTGATGTCCTGCGATAACGTGCGTGAAAATGGGCATGTGGCGAAAGTCGCGGTGCTGGGCCTGGCGCAGGCGCGTGACCCGCAGCTGGCGCAGTGGATTGAAGCAAACGCCACTTTCCCGTGCACCATGGTAGACCGCATTGTTCCGGCGGCAACGCCGGAAACGTTGCAGGAGATTGCCGACCAGTTGGGCGTTTACGATCCGTGCGCTATCGCCTGCGAACCGTTCCGCCAGTGGGTGATTGAAGACAACTTTGTTAACGGTCGCCCTGACTGGGACAAAGTCGGCGCACAGTTTGTTGCCGACGTAGTACCGTTTGAAATGATGAAACTGCGCATGCTCAACGGCAGCCACTCTTTCCTCGCTTATCTGGGCTATCTCGGCGGTTATGAAACCATCGCTGACACCATGACCAATCCAGCATACCGCAAAGCGGCGTTTGCGCTGATGATGCAGGAGCAAGCGCCAACGCTGTCGATGCCGGAAGGTACCGATCTCAACGCCTACGCGACGCTGCTGATCGAGCGTTTCAGCAACCCGTCTCTGCGCCACCGTACCTGGCAGATTGCGATGGACGGTAGCCAGAAACTGCCACAGCGCCTGCTGGATCCGGTGCGTCTGCATCTGCAAAACGGCAGCGGCTGGCGTCATCTGGCACTGGGCATCGCGGGCTGGATGCGCTACACCCACGGTGTGGATGAACAGGGGCAGGTCATTGATGTTGTCGACCCAATGCAGGCCGAATTCCAGCGCATTAACCAACAGTTCCAGGGAGCCGAACGCGTGACGGCTCTGCTGGGGTTGAGCGGCATTTTTGGTCATGATCTGGCGGAAAACGTCGACTTTGTTGCGACGGTTACCGCAGCGTATCAACAGTTGTGTGAAAACGGCGCACGCGAGTGCGTTGCAGCGTTAAGCGCTGACGCATAACCATCCAGGTATGACGGGTCAATCAAAATACTAATTTGGTTGACCCGTTTTCTGTTTTTGGCTTCCCGCAAATGCTATAGTTCAGGCGAAAAAACGTTATTGGTAGGCCGGATAAGGTGTGCGCAGCCATCCAGCCTCCGGATTCTGAATTGACGCATCTGACGGACATAACACGATGAAATCAAACACTTCTCAGCAAAGACCCTACCAGGAAGTGGGTGCAATGATCCGCGATCTGATTGTCCAGACGCCGTACCAGCCTGGTGAGCGCTTGCCGCCGGAGCGTGAAATTGCCGAGAGACTCAATGTCACTCGCACGGTGGTGCGCGAAGCGTTAATCATGCTGGAAATTAAAGGTCTGGTGGACGTGCGTCGTGGCGCCGGGATCTACGTACTCGACAATGCAGAAGCTCAGACTATCGACAGTTCGGATGTGAATCATTGCAATGATGCAGGCCCGTTTGAGCTGCTCCAGGCGCGACAGCTGCTGGAAAGCAACATCGCCGAATTTGCCGCGCTGCAGGCCACCCGCGAAGATATCGTCAAAATGCGCCAGGCGTTGCAGCTGGAAGAGCGGGAACTGGCCTCCAGCGAACCGAACGGTTCTGAAAGCGGTGACATGCAGTTCCATCTCGCTATCGCCGAGGCCACGCATAACAGCATGCTGGTGGAGCTGTTCCGCCAGTCATGGCAGTGGCGCGAGAACAACCCGATGTGGATCCAGCTTCATAGCCATCTCGATGATACCCACTATCGTAAAGAGTGGATGGGTGACCACAAACAGATCCTGGCGGCGTTAATCAAAAAGGATGCCCGCGCGGCCAAGCTGGCGATGTGGCAGCATCTGGAAAACGTCAAACAGCGCCTGCTGGAGTTTTCAAATGTTGATGACATCGACTTCGATGGCTATCTGTTTGACTCCTGGCCGCTGGATAAAGTTAACGCTTGATTTTACCACCTCTCATGCGGGCTGTTCCGGCCCGCTCGGCATTGCATAGCAACCTTTCTTTTCACGTCTTAAACCTCATGTAAAAAATGGTTTCCATAGTCTTCAATGATCATTTTTTCGCTGCCCCTGTGTGATGTAATTTGATTTTCATCAATTAAAAACAACTTAATTTCGCATGCGAAAAAATGGGTTATTTACCTTATCTTTACCTTTTCGTGCTTATTTTTAGACAAAACAGGCCAGCATTAAGTGAGAATCAAAGTGATTCCCGTAGTGCTTTGGGTGCGATCTCTTTGCATAACAGTACATAAAAACAAGCAGTTCGCGTAAAAGTAGACATTAATAACGGTGCGTAACTTATTGGCTGTAATGATGTTTTGATTGCTTATGCTGATTTTTGTCAATGCCTCATGTGTTTTTAATCAAATGAATAAAAATGAATATATGTAAAGTTAAAATTACACATTATTCTATAAACAAGTTATCTTTCACTTGAAATATCGTTCCATTTTACCTTGTTTTATTAACAGTTTTATTACGATTGTGAATGTTTTTTACCGTTGACATGTTTTTACACTGACTGCATATTTCATCGCCATAAGCGTCTTATTGCGTTCAGGAGATGATGACGATGCCTTCTCGAGATTATCCCGATATCCGAAAAGCCAGGGGAACCCGATCAAAAGATATGGTTCTATTAAGTGCCCGTGTCGATACTTCTCTATGGGAATATGTTCGGACGCTGGCATTTGAAACCCGTAAAAGTAAACAAGACATTATTGCCGAGGCATTAATGTTGCATCGCTCTATTAATGAGAGCACAAGCGAAGAATCTAAGTAATTACTCTCTGTTCGGGTTTTATTTAAAACCCAAAATTGAAATAGGTCTTGCCACTTCATTATTGCCTTTATTGGTATATTTTTTCGGTGTGTTATTGGTGTTTCCCCTTATCTGGAGGGGACTTTTTTATGTGGGCATTCCGCCTTCGGTGATGCTGCCAACTTACTGATTTAGTGTATGATGGTGTTTTTGAGGTGCTCCAGTGGCTTCTGTTTCTATCAGCTGTCCCTCCTGTTCAGCTACTGACGGGGTGGTGCGTAACGGCAAAAGCAC